>NZ_JBTLRM010000017.1:47673-82287 GCF_054482755.1 Roseivivax sp. CAU 1761 | reverse complement strand
CCGCGGCTGCAGGGCCTCGGCCTCGGCCAGCAGCCGGGCCTGGAAGTCCGGCGTCGGCGCCGGCGGGGCGGCGCGGGCCGCGGCGAAGAACGCCTCGAGATCCGCGGCGTCGCGGCGCTCACGATCCGTCGTCGTCATGTCCCAACTCCTCGCGCCGCCCGAGCAGCAGCGTCTCCAGCATCCTCTTGCCGCGGGCCGTCAGACTCTCCACGGCGCGCGGGCCGATGTCCATGATCCGGGCGATCTCGGCATTGCCGAGACCGTCGATATGGCGCAGCACCACCGCCTGGCGCTGCCGCGGCGGCAGCTCCGCCAGCGCCGCCTCGAGCGCCGCGGCGCGGTCGGCGCGCCCGATCCGGGCCTCCGCCGAGAGCCCGGGATCGGCGATCTCGGGCGCCGCTTCGAGCCCCGCGCCGTGGCGCCGCCGCCGCCGCTGCCGGTCGATGCAGAGATTGGCGGTCACCCGGTAGAGCCAGGTCGACACCCTCGCCTCGCCGCGGCGCCAGTCCGGCGCCAGCCGCCAGAGCCGCAGCAGCGCCTCCTGGGTGACGTCCTCGGCCTCGGCGCGGTCGCCCAGCAGCCGCGCGGCATGGGCGTAGACCCGCGGCGCCAGCCGCGCCACCAGGCGGCGCGCTGCCTGCGGGTCGCCGGCGGCGTAGGCGGCCAGCAGATCCTCGTCGGCGGGCTCGGTCATCGGGCTGTCGCGTGGCACTGCATTCCGTCTCGGCGCCGGGAGGGGGGCGGCGGCGGGGCCGGGCGCGCCGGGCGCCGGCCCCGCCGGGGGTCATTGCGGTGCGGCCTCGGGGCGCGGGGCGCGGGCGCCGCGCAGCTCCTCGGCGCTGAGCGCGCCGTCGCCGTCGCTGTCCAGCCGCTCGAACAGCGCGCCGCGGTCGCGCGGCGCCTGGATCTCGGCGAGGCTGAGCGTGCCGTTGCCGTCGCTGTCGAGCCGCTCGATATGGCGGGCGATGCGGGCGGCGCGGCGCGCCTCCCGCCGGGTCTCGGCCGCCGCCGCCATCTCCGCGGCGGTGAGCTCGCCGTCGCCGTCGGCATCGGCGGCGGCAAAGCGCGCGGCCGCCGGGTCGGCGAATTCCTCGGCGCTCACCGTGCCGTCGCCGTTGGCATCGAGCCGTTCGAGGCTCATCGCGGGTCCGCCGCGCGGTCCGTGCCGGGCGTCGCCGCCGCGGCCGTCATGCGCCTGCGCGCCCATGGCGGCGAGCACGAGGGCGAGCGCCACGGCGCCGGTGCTGAAGGTCTTGAGGGTCATGAAACCGTATCCTTGGGTGGGGGTCGATCGGATCAGACCGGGCGCGGCCGCCGCCCGATCTGTACCCGATGACACGGCGCGGGGCGGGACTTCCGTCGGCCGGCCCGATCACGAGGCCGTGAGGTCCGGCGCCGGGCCGCACGCAGCACCACGCGACGTGGCACCACTCAGGAGGCGCGGTGTCGCGCCACGGAGCGCCACGGAGCGCCACGAAGCGCGGCGCGGTGTCGCGCCGTGCCGCCGCGACGACGCTTTGCGACATCCCGCCGCAAGGACAGGCTGTCACCTTTTCGCCGGAAGCGCCCGGCGCCATCTCTGGGAGCGCAGACGAAAGGATGTATTCCGATGACCGAAGAGCACGTTCCGCCGGAGGACCGCGAGTTCTGGCCGGCCCTGCGCCACGGCTGGCGTCGGCGCTGTCCCAATTGCGGCACCGGGCCGATGCTCGCGGGCTATCTCAAGGTGCGCGACACCTGCCCAGTCTGCCGGGAAGCGCTGCATCATCACCGCGCCGATGACGGCCCGGCCTATCTGACGATCCTGATCGTCGGGCACCTGATGGCGCCGCTGCTGCTGCTGGCCTTCGAGATCTGGCGCCCGGCGCCGCTGACCCTGTTCACCGTCTTCGCGCTTGGCTGCATGGCGCTGACCCTCTACCTTCTGCCGCGGTTGAAGGGCGCCATCGTCGCCTTTCAGTGGGCGCGCGGCATGCACGGCTTCGGCCACGGCTGACGCCCGGAGGGGCGGGCGCGGGACCCGAGGGCAGAGAGCGGGAGCGGAACGATGGGCGAGGGGGCGAAGGCCGCGGCAGCGGCCGGCGAGGACAAGCAGCGGGTGCGCCACGCCGCCACGGTGATCGTGCTGCGCGACCGCGACACACGGCCGCGGGTGCTGATGGGGCAGCGCGGCGCCGCCGCCGCCTTCATGCCCAACAAGGTGGTGTTTCCCGGGGGCGCGGTCGATGCCGGCGATGCCGGCGTGCCGCTGGCGGCGCCGATGCCGGCGCTCTGCGCCGCGCGCATCGCCGAGGACGCGCCCGAGGGCATCGTCCACGCCATCGCCGCGGCGGCGATCCGCGAGCTCTTCGAGGAGACCGGGCAGGTGCTGGGCGAACCGGGCGCCTGGCCGGGCGCGGTGCCGGCGGATTGGCGGGATTTCGCGGCGACCGGGCACGTGCCCTCGGCGGCGGCGCTGCAATTCGTGTTCCGGGCGATCACCCCGCCGGGGCGGCCGCGCCGCTTCGACGCGCGGTTCCTGCTGGTCGATGCCGCGGCGCTGGCCTCGGACCCGGACGATTTCTCCGCCGCGTCGGACGAGCTGGCGCATCTGCAATGGGTGCCGCTGGACGAGATCCGCCACCACGACCTGCCCTTCATCACCGAGGTCGTGCTGGCCGAGGTGGCGGCGCGCGCGGCCGATCCCGCGCCGCCCGAATCGGTGCCGTTCTTCCGCAACGACGACGAGCAGAGCCTGTTTCTGCGCCTGCGCGGCCGGCCGATGGCGGCGGGCGGCTGAGCCGCCGCCCGCACGCGGGTCGTCAGACCTCTTTCTTCAGCGCCTCGGCGAGGTCGGTGCGCTCCCAGGAGAAGCCGCCGTCGGATTCCGGGGCGCGGCCGAAATGGCCGTAGGCCGCGGTGCGCTGGTAGATCGGGCGGTTGAGGTCGAGCGTGGTGCGGATGCCGCGCGGCGTCAGGTCCATGACCTTGGGGATCGCCGCCTCGATCGCCGCGGCCTCGACCTCGCCGGTGCCGTGGGTGTCGCAGTAGATCGACAGCGGCTTGGCGACGCCGATGGCATAGGAGAGCTGGATCGTGCAGCGCTCGGCGAGGCCGGCGGCCACCACGTTCTTGGCCAGGTAGCGCGCCGCGTAGGCCGCCGAGCGGTCGACCTTGGAGGGGTCCTTGCCGGAGAAGGCGCCGCCGCCATGCGGGGCCGCGCCGCCATAGGTGTCGACGATGATCTTGCGCCCGGTGAGGCCGGCATCGCCGTCCGGGCCGCCGATCACGAAGACGCCCGTCGGGTTGACCCACCATTCTGTCTTGCCGTTGATCCAGTCGGCCGGCAGCACCTCGCGGATATAGGGCTCGACGATCTCGCGGATGTCGTCGGAGGACTGGCTTTCGTCGGCGTGCTGGGTCGACAGCACGATCTGGGTGACGCCCACCGGCTTGCCGTTCTCGTAGCGCAGCGTCACCTGGGTCTTGGCGTCGGGGCGCAGGCTCGGCTCGCGGCCCGACTTGCGCGCCTCCGAGAGCTTCAGCAGGATCTGGTGCGCGAACTGGATCGGCGCCGGCATCAGGGCGTCGGTCTCGTTGGTGGCGTAGCCGAACATGATGCCCTGGTCGCCGGCGCCCTCGTCGCCGCGCTCGCCGGTCACGCCCTGGGCGATATGCGCCGACTGCTCGTGCAGCAGGTTGGTGATCTCGCAGGTGGCGTGGTGGAACTTGTCCTGCTCGTAGCCGATGTCCCGGATGCAGGCGCGCGCGATCTCGGGGATGCGGCCCATATATTCGGTCAGCTTGTCCTGATCGGTCAGGCCGATTTCGCCGCCGATCACCACGCGGTTGGTCGTCGCGAAGGTTTCGCAGGCCACGCGGGCCAGCGGATCCTCGGCCAGGAGGGCGTCGAGTACGGCATCGGAAATGCGGTCGCAGACCTTATCCGGGTGCCCCTCGGAAACGGATTCCGAGGTGAAGTAATAGTTCTGTCGCGACATTGGGGAAGTGCTCCATTAGGTGTCCCCGTCACGCCAGGAAGCCGTTGTGACGGGCAGTTTGTGTGCTCAAGGCGTAGGCTCAGCCCCCAGCCGCGTCAATGTCTAACTGCGCGGCGCCGGAGCAGCGTCATCGCAAACGCGGCAATGATGATCACGAGCGCCGGCCAGTCGCCGCTGCGGCTGTAAAGCGTGGGCGGCAGCGGCGGCGGCAGCGCCCGGTCGAGATGGCCGTGCTGACCCAGCTCCAGCGCCCCGGTGACGCGCCCGGCGCCGTCGATCACCGCCGAGACGCCGGTATTGGCGGCGCGCAGCAGCGGCAGGCCCTGCTCGATGGCGCGCATCCTGGCCTGGGCGAGGTGCTGGTAGGGGCCGGACCAGGTGCCGAACCAGGCGTCGTTGGTGAGCTGCAGCAGCAGCGCCGGGCGCGACGGGGCGCCGCCGACATCCTGCGGGAACACCGCCTCGTAGCAGATCAGCGGCAGCGCCGTGCCGAGCGGCCCGAGATCGAGGAGCCGGGGGCCGGGGCCGGGGCTGTAGCCGCCGGCAGCGCGCGCCGCGAGGCCCGAGACGTTGATCTGCCGGAACAGCCAGGCGGCCGGCATGTATTCCCCGAACGGCACCAGGTGGTGCTTGTCGTAGAGCGCCGCGATCTCCGCGCCGGGGGCGAGAAGCAGCGCCGAATTGTACCAGCGCCCTTCTTCCTCGCGCTGGATGCCGAGCACCACGGGGGTGCCGGCGGCGGCCTCGTCGATGACCGCGAGCGCCTCCTCGGCGTTGTGCAGGAGCATCGGCACCGCGGTTTCCGGCCAGACCACGAGGTCGGGCCGGGGCGCCGCGGCGGTGGCGTCGATCTGGCGCCAGAAGAACGTGGCGGCGTTCTCGCGCCGCCATTTCTCGTCCTGCGGCGCGTTGGGCTGGACCAGCCGCACCACCGGGCGCCCCTCGGGGTCGAAGGGGGCCGGCCGAAGCGCCAGCCCGCCGCCCCAGAGCAGCGCGAACAGCGCCAGCGCCGCCGCGGCGGGGCGCGCCCCGCGGTCGGGGATGGCGGCGGCCAGCGCGGCCAGGGCGAAGGTGGCAAGGGTCAGGCCGTGCGGGCCGATCACAGAGGCCCATTGCGCGGCCGGGGTCGGCGTCCAGACATAGCCCGCCAGGCCCCAGGGAAAGCCGGTCAGCAGGTAGGCCCGGGCGAGCTCGGCCAGCGCCCAGAGCGGCACCAGCGCCACCGGGCGGCCGAGCCGGAGCGTCGCCCAGGCCGGCAGGCCCCAGAGCAGCGCCAGCCCGCCGGAAAGCCCGGCCAGGGCGAAGGGCGCCATCCAGCCGGTCACCGCGGCGTCGATCAGGAAGGGCTCGACGATCCAGGCCATCGACAGGCCGAAATAGCCCAGCCCGAAAAGCCAGGCCGCCGCGAAGGCGGCGCGCGGCGTGGCGCTGCGCGGGATCAGCCAGACGGCCGCGACGAGCCCGGCGAGGGCCAGCGGCCAGAGGTCGAAGGGCGCCTGGCCCAGCGCGAAGGCGAGGCCCGCCGCCAGCGGGGCCGCGATCCGCAGAACCGGCCGCACGGCGCGGCCGGCGAAGGCCGTGTCAGCCATGCCCCGCCTCGGAGCGCGCCACCCGCAGGGTCGCGGCGCTGGCGCTGCCCGGCGCCCCGGGCGGGCGCACCCGCAGCCGCTTGACGCGGCGCGGATCGGCGTCGACGACCTCGAATTCCAGCCCCGCCGGGTGCGGCACGACCTCGCCGCGGGCCGGCACGTGGCCCGCGAGCATGAAGACCAGCCCGCCCAGCGTGTCGATCTCCTCGGGATCGATGTCCTCGCCTTCGGTCAGGTCCATGCCGATCGCGGCCTGGAACTCCTCCAGCGGGGTCTTCGCCAGCGCCAGGTAGCAGCCGGTCTTCTCGAGGGTGAAGTTTTTGGCCTCGTCGATGTCGTGCTCGTCCTCGATCTCACCGATCACCTGCTCGATCAGGTCCTCGATGGTCACCAGCCCGTCGACGCCGCCATATTCGTCGATCACCAGCGCCATGTGGCGGCGCTCGGTCTGCATCTTGGTCAGCAGCACCCCGATGGGCATCGAGGGCGGCACGAAGAGCAGCGGCCGCAGCAGCGGCGTCAGGTCGAAATCGGGCTCGTGCCCGTTGAAGCCGTGGCTCAGCGCGAAATCCTTCAGGTGCACCATGCCGACCGGCGTGTCGAGCGTGCCGGAATAGACCGGCAGGCGGGTCAGGCCGCTGTCGCGGAAGACCTGCACCAGCTCGTCGCGGCCGATGCTGTCAGGCACCGCGACGATGTCGGCCTTGGGAACCGACACGTCGTCGACCCGCATGTGGCGCAGATTGGCGAGCCCGACCGAGGCCGGGGCGCGGTCGGCGTCGCGTGCGCCGTCCTCCTCGCCGTCATCGTCTTCGCCGGTGGTTCCGAAAGCGCCGAGAAAGCGGCGGAAGAAGCCGCCCTCGTCGCTGTCCTGGTTCATCCATTGCGCGCTTTGCGCCGCATTAGACGAGTCGTCGCTGTCACCCATCGTGTCCTGTCTCAGGCGGTCTCTGTCTCGGATCGGCCGGGCCTTCGCCCGTCAAGTCCCTCTCATATGGGTTCGGGATGCCGAGTTCTTCAAGTATGGCGCACTCAAGTGCCTCCATCAATGCGGCATCCCGGTCCTCGACATGATCGTAGCCCAGAAGGTGCAGGGTTCCATGCACCACCAAATGGGTCAGGTGGTCGGCCAGCGGTTTTCCGCTCTCCGCCGCCTCGCGCGCGCAGGTCTCCCAGGCCAGCGCCATGTCGCCCAGGCCCAGCGGCTCGCCCGGGCAGTCGGGATCCTCGTCGGGCGGCGGCTCGGGCCGGGCCCCGGGGGCCTCGGCGGCGAGGTCCCAGGCCGGCCAGCTCAGCACGTTGGTGGGCGAAGGCTTGCCGCGGAACTCGCCGTTCAGCGTGGCGATGCGGGCATCGTCGCAGGCCAGCACCGCGATCTCGTAGCGCCCGGGCGCGAGGCCCAGATGCACCAGCGCGGCGCCGGCGGCGCGCTCCGCCAGGGCGGCGAGATCCGCGGCCTGCCAGCGGGCATCCTCGAGGATGGTTTCGGTCAGCATCGCCGCGACCCGCCAAGGGGCGTCATGTCAGGCGCGGGCGCCGGGCGCGCGGGTTCCCGCGTCGCGGTCATAGGCGTCGATGATCGCCGCCACCAACGGGTGGCGCACCACGTCCTTGGCGGTGAAATAGGTGAAGCCGATGCGCTCCACCGCCTTCAGGATGCGCTCGGCATCGTGCAGGCCCGAGGTCACGCCGCGCGGCAGGTCGACCTGGCTGCGGTCGCCGGTGATCACCATGCGCGAGCCCTCGCCGAGGCGGGTCAGGAACATCTTCATCTGCATCGAGGTGGCGTTCTGCGCCTCGTCGAGCACCACGAAGGCGTTCGACAGGGTGCGGCCGCGCATGAAGGCCAGGGGCGCGATCTCGACGGTCTTCTCCTCCATCATCCGCGCCAGCTGCTTGCCGGGCAGAAAGTCGTTCAGCGCGTCGTAGAGCGGCTGCATGTAGGGATCGATCTTCTCCTTCATGTCGCCGGGCAGGAAGCCCAACCGCTCGCCGGCCTCGACCGCCGGGCGCGACAGGATGATCTTGTCGACCTGGCCCTGGATGAAGAGGTTCACGCCGACCGCCACGGCAAGGTAGGTCTTGCCGGTGCCGGCGGGGCCGATGCCGAAGGCCAGCTCGTTCTCGTAGAGCGAGCGGACATAGGATTTCTGCGCCTCGGTGCGCGGCTCGACCAGCTTTTTGCGGGTCTTGATCTCGATCCGGCCGCCCTGGCCGAACATGTCGAGCTGGTCGCCGTCCTCGTCGTCGGGGGCCATGCGGAATTCGCGGTCGATGTCGCCGCGGCCCACCGAGCGGCCCTGTTCGAGCCGGGCATAGAGGGCGCGCAGCACCTCGCCGGCCTCGCGCAGCGGCTCGGGCTCGCCATGGATCGCCAGCACGTTGCCGCGGCGCAGGATCTGCACTCCGAGACGCGCTTCGATATCGGCGAGGTTGCGGTCGAACTCGCCGCAGAGCTCGATCAGCAGCCGGTTGTCGGGAAATTCGAGAACGGCTTCGCTCAGGGTGCCTGTGGTCACGCATGTCTCCGCGCAAGGGGTGCCGGTGCAGAGTGGCAATCCCGGGGCCGGGAGGCAAGCGGTCGCATGCCCGGATCCGGGGCCGGGCGGGGCGTCGCCGGCCATGTGCCGCCGCCGCGGGCGCAGGGGTGGGACGGCGCGCGGCTCACCCGGCGGCGCGGCCCGGCTTGAAGGGCGCCATGCCGGCCCGGGCCAGGGCGTCGGCGCGCTCGTTCTCGGGATGGCCGGCATGGCCCTTGATCCATTGCCAGCGCACCTCGTGGCGCTTCTGCGCCTCGTCGAGGCGGCGCCACAGCTCGGCGTTCTTGACCGGCTTCTTGGCGGCGGTCTTCCAGCCGTTCTTCTTCCAGGAATGGATCCAGGCGGTGACGCCGTTCTTCACGTAGGCGGAATCGGTCACCACGGTGATCGAGGAGGGGCGGGCCAGCGATTCCAGCGCCGTGATCGCGGCTAGGAGCTCCATGCGGTTGTTGGTGGTGGCCGCCTCGCCGCCCTGGAGTTCGCGTTCCTTGACGACGGTGTCGCCGTCCATGGCGCGCAGCAGGACGCCCCAGCCGCCGGGGCCGGGATTGCCGGAGCAGGCTCCGTCGGTGAAGGCGATGAGTTCGGTCATGGCCGGCGTGTGGCGGGCCGGGCGCCCGGCGTCAAGGCCCCGGCCGGCGCGGCGGCGCTCATCGCAGCAGGTCGGCGGCGAGGCAGGCCGCCACGAAGAAGGTCAGCGACACGCGCAGGCGCAGCCACCAGGCCGGGGCGAGGCCCCAGCGCCAGAACGCCGCGTCGAGGGCCAGCAGCCCGAAATAGCCGGTGATCAGGTTGAGCGCCGCGCTGTAGGGCCCGCCGCCGGTCATGAAGAAGGCCCAGAGCGCCGGCAGCACCGAGAGCGCGTAGCCGGTGGCGGCGCGCGCCCCCTCTGCGCGGCTGGCAAAGCCCCAGAGCACGCCGGACATGAAGGCCAGGATGATGGCGCCGTAATAGAGCTGCACGTAGGGCCCGACGAAGCGCGGCCCCAGCGTCCGGGCGCCCCAATCGGCGAGCCCCGGCAGCAAAAGCGTCGCGGCGCCCCAGGCGAAGGGCAGGGCGCCGGCCCAGGCAAGCGCCAGCGGGGCGCGGGGGATGCGGGTCATGCCGATCGCCTCCGCCCGGTCAGGCCGGCATGCGCAGCACGCGCGGCACCTTGAACTCGACGTTCTCCTCGGCGGTGGTGACCTTCTCCACCCGCACCTCGTAGCGGTCGCGGAACGCATCGACGACTTCGTCGATGAGGATCTCGGGCGCCGAGGCGCCGGCGGTCACCCCGATCGTGCGGATGCCCTCGAGCGCCCGCCAGTCGATGTCGGTGGCGCGCTGGACCAGCTGGGCATAGGGACAGCCGGCGCGCGCCGCGACCTCGACCAGACGCTTGGAATTGGAGGAATTGGGCGCGCCCACCACCAGCAGCGCGTCGCAATCGGGCGCCATCGCCTTGACCGCCTCCTGGCGGTTGGTGGTGGCGTAGCAGATGTCTTCCTTGTGCGGCCCGACGATGGCCGGGAAGCGCGCCTTCAGCGCCGCCACGATCTCGGCCGTGTCGTCGAGCGACAGCGTGGTCTGGGTCACGAAGGCCAGCCGCTCGGGGTCGCGGACCGCGACCCGGGCGACGTCCTCGGGGGTCTCGACCAGCAGCACCTCGCCCTCGGGGAGCTGGCCCATCGTGCCCACCGTCTCGGGGTGGCCGGCATGGCCGATCATGATCATCTGGAGGCCGTTCTCGTGGTGCCGGGCGGCCTCGATATGGACCTTGGAGACCAGCGGGCAGGTGGCGTCGACATAGACCATGTCGCGCGCCTGCGCGGCTTCGGGAACGGATTTCGGCACGCCGTGGGCGGAGAAGATCACCGGCCGGTCCGGCGGGCATTCCTCGAGTTCCTCGACGAAGACCGCGCCCTTGGCGCGCAGCCCGTCGACGACGTAGCGGTTGTGCACGATCTCGTGGCGGACATAGACCGGCGCGCCCCATTTCTCGAGCGCCATCTCGACGATCTTGATGGCCCGGTCGACACCGGCGCAGAAGCCGCGCGGCGCGGCAAGGTAGAGGGTCAGCGGCGGTCGGGTCATGGGCACCTCCAGTCGCGGCCACAGGTAGGCATTCCCGCCGGCCGGGTCCAGCCCCGGGGCGGCGCCGCGCCGCCGGGGGCGCCGCCGCTTTAGGCCACCGCCCAGGCCAGCAGCGCGTAACGGCCGGTCTTGGCCAGCGTCACCAGCGCCACGAAGAGCCAGAGCGGCGTGCGCATGACACCGGCGATGACGGTGAAGGCGTCGCCCAGGGGCGCCCAGCTCAGCAGCAGGGTCCAGACGCCCCAGCGGCCGTACCAGTGCTGCGCCCGGTCGAGCTGACGGGCGCTGGCGGGAAACCAGCGCCGGTGCCGGAACCGTTCCAGCCCGCGCCCGAGGACGTAGTTCACCACCGCGCCCAGGACGTTGCCGAGGCTCGCCACCGCCACGAGAAGGACGGGGTGCAGGGCGTTCTGCGCCTGCACCGCGACGAAGACCAGCTCGGACTGGAACGGCAAAACGGTCGCGGCCCCGAAGGCCGCGAGAAACAGTCCGCCCAAGGCGACCAGATCGGACCACATCCCCTTGGTCCGGATCAGCCGTTGGCGACTTCCACGTTGGCGTTGCGTTCGGAATTCTGCTGCTCGCGGGGCGGCCGTCCGATCACTTCGCGGAGCTCGTCGAGCTCGATGAAGTTGTCGGCCTGCCGACGCAGTTCGTCAGCGATCATCGGCGGCTGGCTGCGGATGGTCGAGACCACCGAAACGCGCACGCCCTGACGCTGAAGACTTTCCACGAGGGGGCGGAAATCGCCGTCACCAGAGAACAACACAATGTGATCGACCCGGGGGGCGAGTTCCATGGCATCGACCGTCAGTTCGATATCCATGTTGCCCTTGACCTTACGTCGTCCCTGGCTGTCGGTATATTCCTTCGCGGGCTTCGTCACCATGGTGAAGCCGTTGTAGTGCAGCCAGTCGACCAGCGGCCGGATCGGGGAGTAGTCATCGTTCTCGAGGAGCGCCGTGTAGTAGAACGCCCTAAGCATCTTTCCGCGTCGCACGAATTCCTGGCGCAGTAGCTTGTAATCGATGTCGAACCCGAGGGCCTTCGCGGCCGCGTACAGGTTCGAACCATCGATGAACAGCGCCAGCCGTTCGTCTTTGTAGAACATTAAAAATCCTTTCGGTGAATCAGGGGCGTCGCGATCCGAGAGAGTGTGTAATAAGTGACGCCGCCACTTTAAGAAATTAGACATATCAACGGCAGGTTCAACCCACTGACCGTAATCGGCAAGGATACGCAGATCCCCCTGATGAAGCAAGAATTCGTGGTGGCGTTCGGCGCCAATCTGGACAGTCCCGCGGGCCCGCCCGCGGCCACGCTGACCGCCGCCTTCGCGCGTCTCGGGCGGGAGCCGGGGCTGCGCCTGCGCGCCGCCAGCCGGTTCTTCGCGACGCCCTGCTTTCCCGCCGGGGCGGGACCCGATTACGTCAACGCGGCGGCTTTGTTTCGCGACCTCGAGGGGCGTTCGTCGGAGGCCCTCCTCGCGATCCTGCACGCGGTCGAGGCCGAGTTCGCGCGGCGCCGGACCGCGCGCTGGGCCGGCCGCACCCTCGACCTCGACCTGCTGGTCCACGGCGACCGGGTGGCGCCCGATGCCGAGACCGAGGCGCATTGGCGCGGCCTCGACCCCGACCGCCAGCGCCGCGAGGCGCCGGACCGGCTGGTCCTGCCGCATCCGCGCCTCGCCGAGCGCGGCTTCGTGCTGGTGCCGATGGCCGAGGTGGCAGGCGCCTGGCGCCACCCGGTGACCGGGCGCAGCGTCGCCGAGATGCGCGCCGCGCTCGCCCCGGCGGCCCTGGCGGAGATCGTCGCCCTGTGATCCCCGCCCGCCTTGTCAAGGGAAATGGCTTGCGTTAGAGAGACACGTTCCCACGACCCCGAGATTGCTGGAGGCTCCCATGGCCCGCGTGACGGTAGAAGATTGCGTCGACAAGGTCCCCAACCGGTTCGAACTGGTGATGCTCGCCGCCCACCGGGCGCGCGAAATCTCCGCCGGATCACCGCTCACGGTGGACCGCGACAACGACAAGAACCCGGTGGTGGCGCTGCGCGAGATCGCCGAGGAGACGCAATCGGCCGATTCGCTGCGCGAGCGGCTGATCGAATCGAATCAGCACCAGATCGAGGTCGACGAGCCCGAGGACGACGCCATGGCCCTGCTGATGGGGGCCGAGCCCGACAAGCCGCAAGAGGACGACATGTCCGAAGAGAAGCTGCTGCGGGCGCTGATGGAGGCGCAGCGTCAGGGGTGACGCGGCGCCGCATTCCGCGGAAGGAGGTGGGCCGGGCATGATCGCCGCAGAAGACCTGATCGCCCTCGTCCACAATTACAATCCGCGCACCAACGAGCGGCTGATCCGGGACGCCTACGATTACGGCTCCCGGATGCACGAGGGGCAGGTGCGCCGCTCCGGCGAGCCCTATTTCACCCACCCGGTCGCGGTGGCGGCGATCCTAACCGAGCAGCAGCTCGACGATGCCACCATCGTCACCGCGCTGCTGCACGACACGATCGAGGACACCAAGTCCACCTATTCCGAGATCGCCGCCCGCTTCGGCCCGGAAGTGGCGTCGCTGGTCGACGGCGTCACCAAGCTCACCAACCTGCAGCTCAGCTCGTCCGAGACCAAGCAGGCGGAGAACTTCCGCAAGCTGTTCATGGCGATGTCGCGGGACCTGCGGGTGATCCTGGTGAAGCTCGCGGACCGTCTGCACAACATGCGCACGATCCGCGCCATGAAGCCCGAGAAGCAGGTGCAGAAGGCGCGCGAGACGATGGACATCTACGCGCCGCTGGCCGGCCGGATGGGCATGCAGTGGATGCGCGACGAGCTCGAGGACCTGGCCTTCCGGGTGCTCAACCCCGAGGCCCGCGCCTCGATCATCCGCCGTTTCATCAATCTCCAGAAGGAGACCGGCGACGTCATCCACCGCATCACCTCGGACATGCGGCACGAGCTCGACAAGGTGGGGATCGACGCCGAGGTCTTCGGCCGCGCCAAGAAGCCCTATTCGATCTGGCGCAAGATGCAGGAGAAGGAGCTCGGCTTCTCGCGGCTCTCCGACATCTACGGCTTCCGCGTCATCACCCGTTCGGAGGCCGATTGCTACGGCGCGCTGGGCGCCATCCATCAGCGCTGGCGCGCGGTGCCGGGGCGCTTCAAGGACTATATCAGCCAGCCCAAGTCGAATGGCTACCGCAGCATCCACACCACCGTGTCGGGCCGCGACGGCAAGCGGGTGGAGGTGCAGATCCGCACCCGGCAGATGCACGAGGTGGCCGAGACCGGGGTCGCCGCGCACTGGTCCTACCGCGACGGCGTGCGGGCGCAGAACCCCTTCGCCGTCGATCCGGCGAAATGGATCGCGCAGCTCTCCGAGCAGTTCAACGCCGAGGACGACCACGACGAGTTCCTCGAGGCGGTGAAGCTCGAGATGTATTCCGACCAGGTCTTCTGCTTCACCCCCAAGGGCGAGGTGGTGAAGCTGCCCAAGGGCGCCACGCCGCTGGATTTCGGCTATGCCATCCACACCCGGATCGGCGCCGCCTGCGTCGGCGCCAAGGTCGACGGCATCCGGGTGCCGCTCTGGACGCGGCTGAAGAACGGCCAGTCGGTGGAGATCATCACCGCCGCCGGGCAGACGCCGCAGGCGACCTGGCTCGACATCGCGATCACCGGCAAGGCCAAGACCGCGATCCGCCGCGCCCTGCGCGAGGCCAACCGAGAGCGCTATATCCGGCTGGGCCGCGAACTGGCGCGCTCGGCCTTCGAGAATGTCGGCAAGAAGGCCTCGGACAAGGCGCTCGACAAGGCGGTGCAGACGCTGCGCCTGCGCGACCGGGCGACGCTCCTGGCGCGGCTCGGCTCGGCCGAGCTCTCGGCCCGTGAGGTGGTCGGCGTGGTCTATCCCGACCTCAAGCAGGAGCCCGCCCCCGAGGTCGAGGCCAAGCGCGCGGTGATCGGCCTCGCCCACGGCCAGGGCTTCACCCGGGCGCCGTGCTGCCAGCCGCTGCCCGGCGAGCGCATCGTCGGCATCTCGAGCCGCGGCCGCGGCGTCACCGTGCACGCCATCGACTGCGAATCGCTGGCCGAATACGAGGAGCAGCCGGGCCGCTGGCTCGACCTGCACTGGGCCTCGGGCACCCATCCGCCGGTCTACACGGTGACGCTCGACCTGACGATCGGCAACGATGCCGGGGTGCTCGGGCGGATCTGCACATTGATCGGAGAGCGCGGCGCCAATATCTCCGACATGCACTTCAAGGACCGGAAGCCCGACTTCTTCCGGATCTGGATTGACATGGAACTGCGCGACGCCGAGCACTTGCATTCGGTGATCTCGGCGCTCGAGGCCGAGAGCGATGTGGCCACGCTGGACCGGCGTCGCGATCCCGAACTGGTGCGCCGGCCGCAGCCGGCGGCCTGAAGGAGAGGAGCACGGCTTGGTCTTCAAGCGCCGCGAGCGCCGACCCGTCTGGAAGGTCGCCGCCCATGCGCTCTGGCCCCGGGGCGGCTGGGGGCGCGCGGCGCGCTACGTCTCCCACCGGCTGAACCGGCTGCCCGACCCGCCGGAACGCATCGCCCGCGGCATCTTTGCCGGGGTCTTCACCACCTTCACGCCGTTCTACGGGCTGCACTTCTTCGTCGCGGCGCTGCTGGCCCTGATGCTGCGCGGCAATGTCGTGGCGGCGCTGCTCGGGACCTTCTTCGGCAACCCGCTGACCTACGTGCCGATCGGGGTGATCGCGATGACCACGGGGCACTGGATGCTCGGCATCGACCGCGACCCGGCGCATCACGTGACGCTGGCGGCCAAGTTCATGCGCGCCGGCGACGATCTGTGGGACAATTTCCTGGCCATCTTCACCCCGGCCGAGGCGCGCTGGGACGGGCTGTCGCTGTTCTACCACGACGTCTTCTATCCCTACCTCGTCGGCGGCATCGTGCCGGGGATCGTGGCGGCGCTGATCAGCTATTACCTCTCGGTGCCGCTGATCCGCGCCTATCAGAGCCGCCGGCGCGGTTCGATCACGCGCCGGCTGGCCACCCTGAAGAAGCGCAAGGGCGAGAACGAGGAGACCGGCTGAGCCCGCCGGGCCAGGTTCAGGTCACCGCGATGACGCGCTTGTCGATGCTCAGCATGTAGCCGCGCCGGGCCACCGTCTTGACCAGCAGCTCCGAGACGATCTGGTTGCCCAGCCCGTCGCGCAGCCGCTTGACCCGGGTGGCGCCCGAGGCCTCGTCACAATCCTCGGCCCGGCGCCCGGAGATCATCGCCTCGATCTCGGCGCCGGACAGGATCTCGTCGTCCATCCGCGCCTCGGCCAGCACCGCCAGCGTCTCGATCATCGCCTCGGTGAGCTTGAAGCCCATGGTGTTGAGATAGACGGTGTTGTCGGCCCGGCTGACCACCAGCGAATTGACCTCGATGCCGGAACGCTCGATCTCGGCCATGCGGCGGTTCAGCGTCAGCAGCATGACCAAAAAGACCAGCGCCGCGATCATCAGCGCGGTGGCGAAAATCAGCAGCACGAAGATCGCCATCCGGTAGCCGGCCAGGGTCTCGGCGAAGGCGGTGCCGGACTGGGCGAGGATCTCCAGCAGCTTGACCTCGGCCTGGGCCGTCAGGTCGTCGTTCTCGACGAAGATGCGTTCCACCCGGTCGTTGAAGGCATCGGCATCGGGCAGGGCCAGCAGCAGCCAGATCCCGGCGGCCAGCAGCAATCCCACGATGGCGGCGATGCCCCCGGCGACGATCCGGGTGCCGGTGCGGCGCGCTTCAGTAGCGGAGATAGTTCGGTCCGGCACTGTCCCGCCGCGCCTCCAATCCGGTTTCGTCGAAGACCGATACCACGTTGAGCAGGGTCCAGCCCTGCGCCGAGAGGCGCGGGGCGAGTTCGTCGCGCGCGGCCTTGCGGTCGCAGGCGGACACCTGGGCGACGCCGTAATGCAGGCGCAGCGGGTCCTCCTGCTTGGCCTTGTAATCGGCGTAGCAGGCGGCCTGCACCGGCGCCGCGGCGAGCAGCAGGACGGGGAGGGCGAGGGCGATGCGTGTCATGCCGCGAAGATGCGGTCGGACGGGGCGAAACGCAATGACGACGGGCCCGCGGGGCGCTGTCATCGCATAACACCGGCCCGGCATTGCCTGTCCGGCGGGGTCGGGCGGAGGCTTGGACCATCCCGTCGCGGCGCTTGCGACACGTTCAGGAGGAGACCCGCCATGCCCCGCAGATTGACCGCAATCACCCTGGCCCTCGCCACCGCCCTGACCGCCCCCGCCACCCCCGCCGCCGCCGATCAGGGCCGCGAGATCCTGCAGGCCCTGGGCGGCATCGCCGCGCTCTACGCGGTGGGGCGTGCCATCGAGAATGCCCGCGACCGCGAGGAGAAGGAAAAGAAGGAGAAGAAGGCGCGCCGCGCCGCCGAGGCCCGCGCCGCGGCCGAGGCCGAGGCCGAACGCGCCCGCCGCGAGGCCCATGCCCGCGACCGCGACCGCCGTGCCTGGGGCCACCGGCCGTGGCGCGACGACGACCGCCCGCGCTGGTCGCAGCGCAAGCACCGCGACTACCGGGACGACCGCCGCTTGCTGCCGGTGGCCTGCCTGACCCATGGCCGGATCCGCGGCGAGGGCGTGGCGCCGGTCTTCGGCGCGCGCTGCCTCGAGACGCGGTACCGGCGCGCGGCGGCGCTGCCGCGGCACTGCCTCGTCATGTATGCCGCGAACGGGCCGCGCCGGGCCGGCTACCACGCCGCCTGCCTGCGTCAGGCGGGCTATCGCCTGGGCGATTGAGGCCGGGTGCCGCGCGGGCTGGCGGGCGGCCCGCGGCCGGGCTATCCAGGGGGCCATGAGCCGCCCCGATGCCGACCCGCCCGCCGCCCGTCCCGGTCCCGATGCCAGCCGCGAACGCGCGCTGGAGGCCGCCTGCGGCGGCCCGGTGGCCGGCGTCGACGAGGCCGGGCGCGGCCCGCTGGCCGGCCCGGTGGTGGCCGCGGCGGTCGTGTTCGACGCCGCCTGCCTGCCCGAAGGCCTGAACGATTCCAAGGTCTTGTCCGCGGCGCGCCGGGCCGAGCTCCATGCCTGCCTGATCGCCACCGCGCAGGTCGGCATCGGCATCGCCTCGGTCGCGGAGATCGACAGCCTGAACATCCTGCGCGCCAGCCACGTCGCCATGTGCCGCGCCGTCCGGGCGCTGCCGGTGGTGCCGGCGCATGTGCTGATCGACGGCAACATGATCCCGCGCGAGGCCGCCTGGCCCTGCACCGCGCTGATCAAGGGCGACGCGCTCTCGGTGACGGTGGCGGCGGCCTCGGTGATCGCCAAGGTGACCCGCGACGCCATCATGCGGGATTTGGCGCAACACTATCCGGGCTACGGCTGGGAAACCAATCAGGGATACGGGTCCCCAAGCCACAGGGAGGCGCTGCGAAATCTCGGCGTGACCCCACACCATAGGCGCAGTTTCCGCCCCGTGCACAATATCTTGTATCAAGACGAAACGGCAAGTGCTTGATTCAAAAATGGAATTGACCGCGAATCGGCTTTGACTCATTCTTTGGCCCAACCGGAGCGTGCACCAAAGACGCGCCCGCATTGAGGCAAAGACATGACCAAGATGACCCAGTTCAAGAGCGCGCAGGCGCTCCCTCTCAACACGATTCTGGAGGGCGACTGCATCGACGTCATGCAGTCCTTGCCGGACGCATCGGTCGACCTGATCTTTGCCGATCCGCCCTACAACCTGCAGCTCAAGGGCGCGCTGCACCGTCCCGACAATTCCAAGGTCGATGCCGTCGACGACGAGTGGGACCGCTTCCAGAGCTTCGCCGCCTACGACGCCTTCACCCGCGACTGGCTGGCCGCGGCGCGCCGGGTGCTGAAGCCCGACGGCGCGATCTGGGTGATCGGCTCCTACCACAACATCTTCCGCGTTGGCGCGGCGCTGCAGGATCAGGGCTACTGGATCCTCAACGACGTGGTCTGGCGCAAGGCCAACCCGATGCCGAACTTCCGCGGCAAGCGGTTCACCAATGCCCATGAGACGATGATCTGGGCGTCGAAGACGGAAGGCGCCAAGTACACCTTCAACTACGAGGCGCTGAAGGCGCTGAACGAGGGCATCCAGATGCGCTCGGACTGGGTGCTGCCGATCTGCACCGGCGCCGAGCGGCTGAAGGACGAGAGCGGCGCCAAGGCGCATCCGACGCAGAAGCCGGCGAGCCTGTTGCACCGCGTGCTGGTGGGCTGCACCAAGCCGGGCGCGGTGGTGCTCGACCCGTTCTTCGGCACCGGCACGACCGGCGCGGTGGCCAAGGCGCTGGGCCGCGACTGGATCGGCATCGAGCGCGAGGCGGCCTACCGCCAGGTGGCCGAGAAGCGCATCGCCGAGGTCAAGAAGTTCGACAAGGCGGCGCTCGAGGTGACGCGGCCAAAGCGCGCCGAGCCCCGCGTGCCCTTCGGCTGGCTGGTCGAGCGCGGCATGCTGCACCCCGGCGAGACGCTGGTCTCGGCCTCGGGCAAGAGCGCGCGCATCCGCGCCGACGGCACCCTGATCGGGCTCGACGTGCGCGGCTCGATCCACCAGGTCGGCGCCGCGCTCGAGGGCGCGCCGTCCTGCAACGGCTGGACCTACTGGCATTTCAAGAAGGACGGCAAGCTGGTTCCGATCGACGTGCTGCGCCAGCAGATCCGCGTCGAGATGGCCGACCGCCCGGCCTGACCCCGGCGCCACCTCCCCCCAGTTACCGCCAGCGCCCGGATCCATCCTCCGGGCGCCACTGACCCCGCCTGTGCCGCAGGCGGGGGCTTTTCGTTTGGGCGCGGGCCGACGGCCGGTCCCGGCAGCGTCATGGCGGGGTTGCAGGGCCCGCGGCGCGCAGGCGGTTGCACCCGGGCCGGCTTCGCGCTCAGGTGCGGCGCGAAGTTCGGGGGGAGACGGCATGGACCTGCGCGCGATCGGAATGGGGCTGGCCTTTGCCTTCATGTGGTCTTCGGCGTTTTCCTCGGCGCGGATCATCGTCGCCGCGGCGCCGCCGCTCACCGCGCTGTCGCTGCGCTTCCTGATCTCCGGGCTGATCGCCATCGCCATCGCCCGCGCCATGGGCCAGGCCTGGGGGCTGACGCGGTCACAATGGCGCGCCACGGTGGTGTTCGGGCTGTGCCAGAACGCGCTCTATCTCGGGCTGAACTTCGTCGCCATGCAGAGCGTCGAGGCCTCGCTCGCCGCCATCATCGCCTCCACCATGCCGCTGATCGTGGCCTTCGCCTCGTGGATGCTCCTGGGCGAGCGGCTGCCGGCGCTGGGCATTGCCGGACTCGCCGCCGGTGTGGCGGGGGTGGTGCTGATCATGGGCACGCGGCTCTCGGGCGGCACCGATCTCTGGGGCGTCGGGCTCTGCATCCTCGGCGCCGCGGCGCTGGCCGGGGCGACGCTGGCGCTGCGCCATGCCTCCTCGGGCGGCAACGTGCTGATGGTGGTGGGCTACCAGATGCTGGTCGGCGCCGCGGCGCTGGTGCTGCCGGCGGCGGCGTTCGAGACGCCGGTGATCGACCCGTCCTGGACGCTGTTCTGGGCCTTTGCCTATACCACGCTGGTCCCCGGCGTGATCGCCACCCTGGTCTGGTTCCTGCTGGTCGACCGGATCGGCGCCACCCGGGCCGCGACCTTCCACTTCCTCAACCCGATCTTCGGCGTGGCCATCGCCGCGGCGCTGCTGGGCGAGGCGCTGCGCCCGCTCGACGCGCTGGGCGTGGTGATCACCGCAGCGGGCATCCTCGCGGTGCAGCTGTCGAAGGCGCGGCTGGCGCGCCGGGTGCCGGCGGCGGAGTGACCCCCGCCGCCGGCCGCGGCCTCACTCCCCGGCCGGCATCGGGATGGTGATCGCCGGGTTGTGGTCGAAGAAGTTGAACGGCGCCAGCGTGATCCCCTTCCACATCAGCGGCATCACCGGCCAGTCCTCCATCCGCGGCACGTGGTGGAAGCCCATCGTGTACCAGGTGACGATGTCGGTGTCGGCGATCGGCCGGTCGGCCTGCATCCAGGCCGCGAGGCTGTCCGAGCCGTCGCTCTGGAAGGCGTATTCGCCGCCGGCATAGCGCTGCGCCCGGTCATAGGGCGTGACGTAGAGCGTGTGCTCGATATAGGGGTTGCGCATCGCCGGCGGGTCGCCCGCCACGTCGAGCGGCGAATAGGCCACCGAATTGCCCGGATGGATCATGTAGGCCGGGTGATGGCCGAGCTTCGAGGTCTCGTTCATGTTGCCGACATGGTACATGGCCGGGCTGTCCGGGTTCACCTTGTAGCGCGCCTCGGCCTCGGTTTCGGGCATCTGCTGCTCGGTCACCCAGAACGACCGCCGCGGCAGGTCGGAGGGCGCCTCGCCGGCCACCAGCGCGGTGCGCATGAAGCTGTTGGCCTGCCCGTCGATGTCGAAATCGAGCCGGAAGTTGAAGAAGTGGTCGTGGTTCGGCGCCACCAGGTTGGGCGCGATCAGGGTGCCGTGGGCGGTGTCCGCCGCGGCGCTCGGATCGCTCATCGAGGTCGCGGCCACGCCCTTCACGGCGTCGAGCCCGGTCGAGCCCACCATGACCTGCATGCGCCCCGACTGGTCGAAGCGGTAATCGATCAGGTAGTCGTAATTGCCGACCTCGGAGGCCGAGCGCACCACCAGCTCGGTCGCCGGGCGCCCCTCGGTCGGGGTGAACTGGTCGGGGCCCTGGGCGAAGACCTCGAAATGCCGCCAGGCCGGGTCGCCGACCTGCCGCTCGAAGATGCAGACCGCGTCGGGGATCTCCAGCGGCGTGCCGTCATCGGCATGGACCAGCGCCGGCAGGAAGGTGGCGTAGGCGGGACAGTCGACGCCCTTCCGGAGCGGCGACAGGAAGATGCCGAAGCCGTATTCGCCGCTGTCCATGTAGGTGCGCCAGTACCAGCCCTCGTCGGGGTCCATGTAGGGCACGAAGACCTCCGACAGGTGTGCCTGGTAGAGCACCTCGCGGCCCTCGGCGCGGATGTCGGACAGCACCACGCCGGGGCGCTTGTCGATGCGCCAGCGGAAGGACCACATGTCCCATTCCACCAGGCTGCCTTCGACCGTGACGTTGCCGGCGCCCTCCTGGGCAACGCCGGCCCGCGCCGTGGCCTCGCGCAGCTCCATGTCGTCGCGGGCGGCGATCTCCTCGGCGGTGTAGCCCCAGCTGTCCTCGGGCAGGGGGACCACGCCGGTATCGGTCACCTCGACCACCTCGCCGCCCTTCAGGTCGACGGTGGCGAACAAGCCCTCGATCGGTTTGGCGTACCAGTTCGAGCCCTCGGGCAGCAGGTAGCAGGGGACCTTCATCAGGCGCCGCCCGGCCTCGTCGGGATCGCCGAAGGCGCCGGCGGTCAGGGGCAGGCAGAACACGTCGTCGGGCGTCACGCCGCGCGCCTCCAGCCCGGCCACGAAATCGGGATGCGACAGGGCCAGCTCCATGGCGCCGATGAACTCCTCGACCAGCAGCATCGGTTCGCCCTCGGCCTCGGCCCATTCGACCACGGTGCCGCCGGAAATGTCGACGATGCCGCGGAACACGCCCTCGGGGGTGGTGACGTTGACCACCGCCTGCCGGCGTTCCGGGTCGCCCTCCGACCAGGCCAGGACTTCGGACTTCTCGGGCTCGTAGAGCTCGATCAGCGGCCAGCGCGCCTCCGGCCCGACATGGCCGGCCGCGCCTAGGATGCGCGTCACCGCGCCGATCTCCTCGGCGCTCAGCCCGTCGAGCGGATGGGCGGCGGCGGTCCCGGCACAGAAAATACCGGCCAGCCCGAAAATATGTGATGTCTTGAAGCGCGCCATCTGCGTGGCCTCCCTGTTGGCAATGCCAGAAGGCTAGCGGCAGCGGGGCGCCCGCGCCAAGCGGCAATACGGGGCGCGCATAAAAAAGGGCCCGCGCGCGGCGGGCCCAGTTGGTTCAGACTTGTGCGTCACGCCGCGATGGATTGCGACGCGCCGCCTGTTCCCATGAACGTGTCATGGAGAGCCTTGATGCAGCGGTCCCGATCGTCCCGCTGCACCACGAATTGAGCATCCACGGTGCGCGTGGTCTGGTGCGCGCTGACCACGTCGACGCCGGCATCGCGCAGCGAACCGAGCCCGCGTTCGAGCACGTGCAGGCCGCGCAGGTCGCGCCCGATCACCGACACGATGGCCGAGGAGCGGACATTGATCTCGGCATTGGGGAAATGCTCGGCGAGATCGGTTTCCACCCGCCGCAGCGCCGAGAGCGGCGCGTCGACGTAATGCGTGATGGTGTTGGCGTTCGAGGTCTTGGACACGATGCGCAGCTTGTGCTTGGTCAGCACTTCCAGCGTCTTGGCGTCGTAGCCCTTCACCCCGACCATGTCCTGCTCGAAGAGTTCCAGCGCGTAGACGTCGACGCCGCAGACGATCTCGGCGTTGTTCTCGTCCGCTTTGGCATCGTCGATGACGGTGCCCGGATCCTCGGGCTCGAAGGCGTTGGTGACGCGCAGCGGCACCTCCGCTTGGCGCAGCGCCTTGGCGGCGGTCGGGTGGATCGCCTCCATGCCCATGTTCGACAGCTGGTCGGCCACGTCGTAGTTGGTGTGGCCGATCTTGCGCACGTTCTCCGCGCCCACCAGCTTCGGGTCGGCCGAGGACAGGTGGAACTCCTTGTGGATGATCGCCTCGCGCGCCTTGGTCTGGGCGGCGATCTGGCTGAACGTGACCTCGGAATAGCCGCGGTCGAACTTGTTCATCAGCCCCTCGCGGCACTGCGCGTAGCCGGTCACGATCGGCATCTCGGAGTCGAGGTCGACCCCGCTCAGCCCGTCGGCGATACGCTCCTCGAGGCTCATCTCGCGGTCGTCGCGCCAGCCCGACAGATCGACGAAACGCGCGTCGACGCCGTGACGGCGCAGCAGCAGCGTGGTGACGTAGGCGGAATGCGCCTCGCCGAGCCCGGAGAGCAGTTCCCGGGTCACCGACATGTGCTGCGACAGCCGGAAATGCCCGTAGGAACACAGCCGGTGCAGGTCGATCAGGCAGTTCCGCGCGCCGTCGATCCGGTCGCGGACGAAGTCGTTCGCATCCTGCAGGTCGGCCGAATGCTCGAGCAGCGCCTCGTGGGCCTCGCGCATCGCGCGATCGACGCGGCTCAGCGCGGCCATCCATTCATGTTCGCCGGTCTCGTCGGCGAAATGGGCATAGACCCCCGGCTCGCCGCTCTTCTTGTGCTCGAGCAGCAGGTCGGTGATGCCGCCGAAGGCCGAGACCACGAAGATCCGGTTGTAATCGGGCTTGCCGACCCGGAACAGCGGCTCCAGCAGTTCGTTCAGGCGCGACATCGAGGTGCCGCCGATCTTCTCGACCGTGTGGTTCTTGAAATCGAGAGCCATGGCTTCGGTCCTTTCCGTGGCCTCAGGCCACCTCGTCCGGCGCCGCGTAGGAGCCGTCGGCCTGGTGCACTTCGTTGCCGGTGACCGGCGGGTTGAAGCAGCAGGCCATGACCAGCTCTTCCTCGGCGCGGAGCGTGTGCTTGTCATGCAGGTTCAGCCCATACATCACGCCGGGCTTGATCTCGTGGGTCTCCCCGGTGCCGAGATCGGTGATCGAGCCCTTGCCGCTGATACAGTAGACGCTCTCGAAGTGGTTCTTGTAGTGGAACGTGTGTTCCGACCCCGCTTCGAGATAGGTGATGTGGAACGAGAACCCCATCTTGTCGTCGGCCAGGAGCATCCGGACCGAGGTCCAGCGCGCATCCGAGACGGCGCGATCGGTGTTCTTCAATTCGTTGACGTCACGCACGATCATATTCTGTTACTCCGCTGCAATCTTGTTGTCGCCGGCGGCTTCGCGAGCCGCTTCGAGCAGGATGTCGAGACCCTTGCGCAGGGTGTCGGTGGAGACGGTGAGCGCCACCAGCACCTTGACGACCTCGTCATCGGCGCCGGAGGTCTCGATGATCAGGCCCTTCTCGAAGGCCCGGGCACAGATGTCGGAGGCCAGCTCGCCGTTGCCGACATCGACGCCCTGCATCATGCCGCGGCCCTTCAGGCGGGTGTCGGGCAGCACCTCGGCCACCGCCTGCAGACCGGCGGTCAGCTGCACGGCCTTCTCCTGGATCTCCTTCTGGAAGCTGTCGTCCTTCCAGAACTTCTCGAGCGCCACCCGGCCGGTCACGAAGGCATGGGTGTTGCCGCGGAAGGTGCCGTTGTGCTCGGCCGGCTTCCAGACGTCGAGCTCGGACTTGATCAGCAGCGCCGCGAAGGGCAGGCCGAAGCCCGAGAGCGACTTCGCCTGGGTGATCATGTCGGGCTTCAGGCCGGCCTCCTCGAAGGCGAAGTAGGTGCCGGAGCGGCCGCAGCCGGACTGGATGTCGTCGACGATCAGCTTGGCGCCGTGCTTTTCGGCCAGCCGCGCGATGCCCTGCATCCATTCCTTGGAGGCGGCGTTCAGGCCGCCCTCGCCCTGGATCGGCTCGAAGATGAAGGCCGCCGGCTCGTCGAGACCCGAGGAGGAGTTCTCCAGCATCATCTCGATCTGCTCGAGCGTGTCGATCTCGTCGCCGAAGGCGCCGTCATAGGGCAGGTGGGTGACGTCGGCCAGCGACCCGCCGCCGGCGCCGCCGCGCTTGCCGGCATTGCCGGTCAGCGCCAGCGCGCCCATGGTCATGCCGTGGAAGGCGTTGGTGAAGGCAATGACGTTGCGCCGGCCGGTCACCTTGCGGGCCAGCTTGATCGCCGCCTCGACCGCGTTGGTGCCGGTCGGGCCTGTCATCATGATCTTGTAATCGTCCATGCCGCGCGGCTTGAGGATGTGATCCTCGTAGGCCTGCAGCCACTTGGCCTTCTCGCTGGTGTACATGTCGAGGCCGTGGGCGATGCCGTCGGCCGCGATGTGGTCGATCAGCGCCTGCTTCATGTCCGGGTCGTTGTGCCCGTAATTCAGCGACGAGCAGCCGGCCAGGAAGTCGATATAGGTGCGGCCGGCCTCATCCACCATCTCGCTGCCCTGCGCGCGGGCGAAGACGGTGTCGAAGTTGCGGCAATAGGAGCGGGCCTCGGATTCACGGCGCGCAAAGATGTGTTTGTCGGTCGACATCGGGAGGTCCTTTCGGGACTGGAAGGGGGGAGGGACGCGGGAGCGGCGGCCGGTCAGGCCGCGCTCATCACCGCATCTCGGAAGGTGATCGTCACCATGTGTTCGGTCGCATGCTCACCGGCGAAATGCGTGTCGCGGGTGAAATGCGCCTCCGAGGTCAGGTCACCGTTGTTCTTCTCGGCAAAGCGGCGGAAGAGCGCCCAGGACGCATCGTTGTCGAGCGTGATCGTGGTCTGCATGCGCTTGACCTCGGCGCATTCCTCGCGCGCCATCGCGGCGGCGAGCATGCGGGTGCCGAGGCCCATGCCGCGGGCATCGGAGGACACCGCAACCTGCCACACGAACAGCGTCTCGGGATCGTGGGGGGTGATGTAGGCGGACACCCATCCCATAATCTTGCCGTCGATATCGGCCACCACGCAGGTATCGCGGAAGTGGTCGGACTGCAGCAGGTTGCAATACATCGAGTTCTCGTCCAGCGGCTTGCAGCTGCGGATGAGTTCCCAGATCTCGGCGCCATCCTCCCGCACGGGTTTGCGGAAGGTGACGGCTCCATCGGATTTCACGCTTTGCAGTGTCTGCACGGGTCTGAACCTTCGTTTTTTCGTTCGTATGGCTAAGTATAGGCCCTGGGGCGGGTATTTCAACATACGAAGGACTTTTGGTTCCGGAGTCTCCCGGAGAAAAAGGTTGTCAGAAAACCTCAGAGTTTTCATCGGCTTCGTCCGGCGTCTGGGCGCGAAACTCCTTCGCGGGTAAAATTTTTGTTTGGCGGGAACCCGCAGCGGATTCGCGAATTCGATTGATCCGTCACATAGTTTGACTAACTATCAATCATGCTGGACCAGAATCGTACCCAAAGCCTGGCCGGGCGTTGCGCTGTCGCGCCGCATACGGCAAAGGACGCCCGCAGTGATGTTGAGACGAGTGACCCGATGGACCGCACCGACGAGAGTCTGATCGCCCTGCGCCGCATTCTGCGCGCCACCGAATTGTACGGGCGTGACCTGGCGCGCGATGCCGGGCTCACCGCGGTGCAGCTGCGGGTGCTGCAGATCGTGGCCGAGCGCGGCCGCTGCCACCCGTCCGACGTGGCCGGGCAGATGGGCGTCAGCCAGGCCACGATCTCGGTCCTGATCAAGAAGTTGACCTCCTACGGCCTGATCGAGCGGCGGCAATCGCCGCTCGACGGCCGCCAGGTCGACCTGACCATCACCGAGGAGGGCCGCCGCCGGGTCGAGGTGGCGCCCGACGCGCTGCAGCAGCGCTACGTGAAGCAGTTCGAGACCCTGCCGGCCTGGGAACAGTCGATGATCGTGGCGGTGCTGGAGCGGGTGGCGGGCATGCTCGACGGCGGCGCCGATGTCGATGCCGCGCCGGTTCTGGCGATGGGCGACATCACCCGGATCCCGCAGCACCGCAACGGCACCGAACGCTGACCGGCAGGCCGGGCGGGCCCGCATCCTCGGGCCCGGCTCCGCCGGGCGGCCGCCGCGATCCGGCGGCCGCGTGCCGTGGCGGCGCGGGTCAGTAATCCCGTTCGAAGAAGATGCCGACGCCGGTATTGCCGTCGGTCCCCACCGTGCCGCGCGCGGTGACGCTGGGGGTGACGGTCAGGTTCAGGTTGATCTCGGTCTCGCCCTCGCCGTTCACCGTGACGTCGGTATAGGCGCGTTCGCTGATATACTTGCCGAGGCGCAGCTCGGTGGTGCCGTCCTCGGCGGTCTGCACGTCGAAATCGTCCAGCCCGGTGCTCATCCGCAGCCGTTCCAGCACCCCGACACCGCCGCGCCCGGCCAGCGTGTTGAGCGCCGCGGCGATGCGCAGGGCCTGCAGCCCCGAGATCTCGCTCAGGTCGCGGCCGAAGAGCAGCAGCGACAGCACCTCCTCCTCGGAGCGCGCCGGGTTCGAGGCAAAGGTCACCTCGGGTTCGGAGACCGGACCCTCGATGATGATGGTGACCGTGGTGTCGCCGCGTTGGGTGTCGGCGCGGACCCGGATGAACGGGTCGAAATCGCCCTGCAGCTGGATATAGGCCTCGCTCAGTTCGAGCCGCTGGCCGAGGATGTCGAGCCGGCCGCGGATCAGGTCGAAGCGGCCCACCGGCACGACGTCCTGCAGGGTGCCGCGCAGCCCCAGATCGCCGCCCAGCTCGGCGTCGAGCCCGCGGCCGCGCACGAAGATCTGGGCCGGCGACGAGATGTCGACATTGAGCCGCCAGTTCAGCCCGCCGGATTCGCCGGGGGCGGCTTCGGGGCCGGGCTCGGGATTCTCGAACCCGGCGCGGCGGCGCGTCGCGGCGACGTCGGGCGGCACGTTCACATGCGTCACGTCGAAGGTAAGGCGGGTATTGGCCGGGCCCGCCGACGGCACCCGGATCTCGGTCTCGTCGAGGGTGATGCGTCCGGCCAGCAGCGCCGTCGAGGCCAGCGGCCCGGTCAGGCGGAGCTCGCCATTGGCGATGGTCTCGTAGAGCCCGGGCTTGGCGACAATGACCTGCCGCAGATCGATCGCCAGGTCGCCCTCGAAGGGCGCGGCGAGGGCGACCGGGCCGCGCAGCGCGACCTGCCCGCCGCTGCCGACATTGCCGGTCAGGGCGATCTGGGCGCGGCTGCCGCCGAGGGCGATCTCGGCGGCGATGTCCTCGAGCGCCAGGCCCTGCGCCGGCACGATCAGCTCGGCGCCCCGGGTCACCACGTTGCCCGACAGCGAGGTCAGCGCCAGCGGGCCGTTCAGCGCGAGGTCGAAGCGCGCCTCGCCGGTCAGGATGTTGGGCTCGATGAAGCCGTTGGCGAGGCCCAGCGGCGCGGCCCCCGCGGCGCGCAGGTTGGCGGTGGCGAAGCTGCGGGCGATGCTGCCGGAGACATCGGCGCGGGCGCCGCCGGGGGCGGTCACCGCGGCGTCGACGGCGATCCGCTCGGGGCTCAGCGCGGCGGTGCCGCGGGCGCTGGCCGGACCGCTCAGGTCGGGGGTGAACAGGCCGACATCGCGGAGCCGCAGGTCGTAACTCAGCTCGCCCGACCCGCCGCTCAGCTGGCCCGAGGCCTCGCCGGAGATCTCCGGCGCATCGAGGCGCGCGCTCTCGATGCGGATGGCGCCGTCGCGGCCCGCGGCATCGACCGCGAAGGTGGCGGTGCCGCGCAGCAGCCGGTCGACGGCGTCGATGCCGGTGCCGAGCCCGGTGGCGCGGCCCTGCAGGTCGGCCTCGAAGGCCTTGCCAGCCAGCGCGTACGCGCCCGAGCCGTCGAGGCTGACCGCGCCGCGCAGCGGCATGCCGGCGAGCCCGGAATAGGGCGCCAGCGATCCCACCGAGACCTGGCCCGAGCCGCGGATGGCGCGGAATTCGGTGCCGGCGACCTCGGCCCGGGCATCGATCTCGGCGCTCGCCGAGCCGGGGCCCGAGGCGCTGACGTCGATGGCCCAGCTGTCGCCGCTCTGCTCGGCCCGGCCGGTGGCGCGGGCGGTGCCGGACATGCCGGGCACCACGGCGCCGAGATCGGAGAGCGCGATGTCGAAGCGCGCGGCGCTGTCGGCCTCGCGCACCACGCCCTCGGCCTCGACCGAGGCGCGGGCGGTTTCCACGTCGAGGGTGCGGATAACGATGCCCTCGCCGTCGCGGCTGGCATCGACGGCGTAGCGGCCGGCTCCGGCGAGCAGCGCGTCGGCGGCCTCGATGCCGGTCCTGAGGTCCTGGCTCGACCCGTCGGCCACCACCGAGAAATGCAGCGTCTCGAGATCCACCCGCCCGGTCGCATCGAGCGCCAGCGCGCCGCCCAGCGGCCGGTCCACCAGCCCGGCATAGGGCGCGAGGCTGTCCACCGCGACCCGCGCCGTGCCCTCGACCGCCTTGGGGGCGAACTCCACCACCCGGGCGGTCACGTCGGCGGCGATCTCGGCGCCGCCGGGGCCGGAGCCGGTCACGGCGAGCGCCCAGTCCTCGCCGTCCTGGCGCGCGGTGCCGGTGAGCCGGGCGCTGCCGGTCATCGTCGGCACCACCGCCTCGAGATCGGTGAGCCGGGCGTCGAACTCGGCAAAGCTGTCGGAGTCGCGGAGCGCGCCCTCGGCGGTGATCTCGGCGCGCGGCGTCGCCAGGTCGAGCTCGCGCAGGGTGATCCCGTCGGCGTCGCGCAGCGCCTCGACGCGGTAGCGCGCGGCGCCTTCGAGCAGCGCGTCGACGGCGTCGATGCCGGTCTCGACGTCGCGGCTGGTGCCGTCGAGCTCAACGTCGAAGAACTGCGTCTCGAAGGTGTAGCGCCCCTCGGCCTCGAGCGCGACCGACCCGGCGAGCGGACGGCCGGCCAGCCCGGCATAGGGCGCGAGGCTCTCCACCGCGAGGCGGGCCGTGCCCGACACCGATTGCGGGGCCAGATCGACGACCTGTGCGGCGACGTCGGCGGCGATCTCGGCGCCGCCCGGGCCCGAGCCGGTGACGTCGATGTCCCAGGTCTCGCCGTCCTGCTCGGCGCGGCCGCGCAGGCTGGCGCTGCCCGACATGGTGGGCACGATGGTTTCGAGATCGGTGATGGTGGCATCGAAGCGGGCGCTGCCGTTCTCGTCCCGATAGGCGCCGTCGCCGGTGACCTGAAGCTTCGGCGCGTCGATGCGCAGCGCGTCGACCACGAGGCCCTCCGCGTCGCGCCGGGCGTCGAGCCGGTAGCTCGCCGCGCCGTCGAGCAGGGCATCCGCGGCGTCGATGCCGGTGACGATGTCGCGGCTTTCGCCGGTGACGTCGGCGGAGAAATGCAGCGTCTCGGCGTCGAAGCTGCCGGAGCCATCGAGCGTCAGGCTGCCGGCCAGCGGGCGGTCCACGAGCCCGGCAAAGGGCTCCAGCGTCTCGACCGCGACGCGGCCCTTGGCCTGGGCGCCCTTGAAGGCCCAGTCGACGATCTCGGCCACGCCCTCGAGCGCGATCTCGGTGCCGCCGGGCGCGTCGCCGATGACGTCGAAGCGCCAGTCGGTGCCGTCCTGGCTGGCGCTGCCGCGCAGGGCCGCGGTGCCCGACATGGTGGGCACGACATCGGCGAGATCGCGCAGCTGCACGTCGAAGCGGGCGTCGCTGCCCTCCTCGAGGAGTTGGCCGTCGGCGGTGATCGAGGCGCGCGGCGCCTGCAGCGAGAACTGGCGCAGGGTGACGCCGCCCTCGCGCTTCTCGCCATCGATGCGCAGCCGGGCCTGGCCCTCGAGCAGGGCGTCGACCTCGTCGATCCCGACGGCGAGGTCGGTGCTGCTGCCGGTGACGTCGGCGACGATGTCGCCGGTCTCGAAGTTGTAGCTGCCGGAGCCCTCCAGATCGACCGCGCCGGCCAGGTCGCGGCCGGCCAGCGGGGCATAGGTCGCCAGCGTGTCCACCGCGACGCGGCCCTCGCCGCGCAGCACGCGCAGCGCGTTCTCCACCAGTCGCGCGGTGATCTCGGCGTCGATGCGGGCGCCGCCGGGGCCCTGGCCGGTGGTGTCGATGGTGTATTCGTCGCCGTCCTCGCCGCGCTGCCCGGTCAGGGTGCCCTGCAGCGCCACCCGGCCCGACAGCTCCGGCAGGACCGGGCGGATGTCCTCGAGCGCGATGTCGAACCGGCCGTCGCTGTCGGTCTGCCCGATCCGCGCCTCGGCGCGGGCCTCGAGGGTGGGGGAGGAGAGGTCGAGGTTGCGCAGCATCAGCCCGGCCTCGTTGCGCACCGCGTCGATCGCCACATCGACCGCGCCGGCGAGCAGGCCGTCCAGTTCCGCGATGCCGGTCTGCAGCCCGCGGCCGTTGCCCGCCACCTGCAGGTCGAAGGCGCCGGAGAGCGGCTCCAGGCTGCCGTCGAGGTCGATGTCGATGCGCCCGGCGAGATCGCGGCCGGCCAGCGCCGAGAAGCGCGCGATGTCCTCGGCGGTGACGGCGAGGTCGGGGGCGATGACCAGGTTCAGGTCGTTGGCGATCCCCGAGACGGTGACGGCACCGTCGGCGGTGACGCCGGCGCCGTCGAGGTCGAGCGCGGTGATCGCCAGCGGTTCGCCCTCGGTCCAGCCGAAATCGAACGCCGCGGCCAGCGTCTGGCCCACGGCATCGGCGAGGCGGGGATCGGCAAAGGCCAGCCCTTCGGCGGCCAGCTCGACGCCGCCCGTGGCGCCGCCCACGGCGCTGCCGCCGCCGCGGGTCAGGCTGCCCGATCCGTCGAGCCGCAGCGTGTCGGCGCTGAGATCGGGGCGTTCGAGGCCGTCGATGGCGATCTCGGCGCGCCAGCTGTCGCCCTCCTCGGCGTCGTAGCCGATGTCGAGCACCGCGCGGTCGAGCAGGGTCTGCTGGCCGGGCAGGGGCAGCGCCACCGGGCCGCCGCCCTCGGCGGCGATGCGGCCCTCGAGCGCCACCCGCACCGGCCACTGGTCGGGGCCGAGTTCCAGCGCGCCGGTCAGCGCGATCGCCTCGGACTGGATGTCCAGCGTCTCGAGTTCCAGCGCGCCGGAGGCATAGCGCCGCCCCGCCAGGTCGAGCGACAGCGAGGGGCCGAAGAATTCGCGGTTCTCGGGCGTCAGGAGCGGCCGAACGTCGCCCTCGATCTCGGCGCCGAAGGCGGTGCCGGTGCCGCCTTCATCGGAGAAATCGGCGATCCGCACCGCGCCGGTCAGCCGGTCCTCGCCATCGGTGGCGAGCTGCAGGTCGGCGGTGAAATCCGCCAGCGGGCCCTCGCCCTGCACGGCGAGCCGCACGGACGGATCTCCCGGCAGTCCGATCAGCGCCGCGGCGAGCCCGCCCGGCGCCTCGTCGAGCAGCAGGTTCAGCGCCAGCACCCGGTCCTCGTTGGAATAGCGCGCCTCGATGTCGATCTGGCCCTCGGCGGCGTCGAGCCGCCGCACCGCGATGTCGACATCGGCGGCGCCGCCCTCGAGGCTGGCCGAGCCTTCGAGCGACAGCACCGCCTCCTGGCCGATCACCGTCTCGCCGAGCTCGACGCGCTCCGCGGCGATGCGGCCGATGCGCACCGAGACCGGCAGTTCGGGCAGGGTGAAGGGTTCGGCCGCCGCCTCGGGCACCGTGACCTCCTCCTCCGCGGCGCTGCCGGGCAGGCGGGCCAGCACGATCTTCTCGGCGCTCAGCTCGTCGACCGAGACCCGGCCGCGCAGCAGCGCCGTGCGGTTCCAGTCGAGCACCGCGTTGGTGACCTCGAGCCAGACCCCGTCGGCATCCGAGATGGTCAGGTTCTCGAGCGTCGCCTCCGAGCTCAGGGCGCCGCGGAAGCCCGAAATATCGACCTGCGCGCCCTCGGAGCTGAGATTGTCCTCGATCAGCCGTTCGAGATAGCCGCGGTCGTCGTCCTGGGCGTTCAGGGGCAGCGGGGCGGCCAGCGCGGCGGCGACGGTGGCGGTGCGGAGGATGCGTTTCAAAATGCTTGTCCGATGCCGATGTAGAATTGCACGCCGTCGCCGGTATCGCCCCCGGTGGGGCCGGCGACGTCAAAGCGGATGGGGCCGATGCCGGTCTGGTAGCGCAGGCCGATCCCGGCCCCGGAATGCCACTCCCCGGTGCCGTCATAGACGCTTTCGGCGCCGATATAGCCGGCATCGGCAAAGGCCACGACGCCCAGCGAATCGGTGACGTCGCGCCGGTATTCGGCCGACATCCCGACGAAGCTGCGGCCGCCGACCTCGTCGCCGTTCGGCAGGGTGACGTCGAGCGAGCGGTAGGGCTGGCCGCGCACGGTGCCGCCGCCGCCGGAATAGAACAGGTAATTGGGCGCGGTCTCGGTCAGGTCGGAGCCCACCACCGAGCCGAGCTGCAGCCGGCCGGCCAGCACGTTGGGATCGCCGTCGCCCCAGCCCAGATAGCCGCGCAGATCGGCCCGCAGCTGCGCGCCGGACTGGCTGTCGTTGAGCCCGAGATAGGGCGTGGCGGCGGCCTGCAGGTAATAGCCCTGGCGCGGGTTCAGCTCGTCGCTGCGCTGGTCGAGGGTGACCTTGCCGGGGAAGGTCAGCAGGAAGAACTGCCGGTTGCCGACGGCGTCCGAGGTGTCGGAATAGACCAGCGCGACGCCCTGTTCGAGCGTCAGCTCGTCGCTCAGCCGGCGGGTGGCGCCGGCGCCGATCTCGGCGCGGGTGTCGGTGTAGGTCGGCTCGTCCTCGTGGACCAGCCGGGCCTGCAGGTAGCCGTCGGTATCGGCGCCGTAGATCGCCGGGATCTCCAGCCGCCCGGAGGCCAGGTAATCCATCCCCGAGGCCGCGGCGCCGATATTGCTGACCTCGAAATCGAAGCGCAGCCGTTCGGCGCCGCCGAAGATGTTGCGGTGCAGCCAGAAGGCCGAGAGCGCGGCGCCCTCGAGGGTCGAGATCTCGGCCCCGAAGCCGACCCGGCGCGGCTTCTGGTCGGTCACCGCCAGCAGCATGTCCATGCTGCCGTCCGGGGAAACGGTCTCGGCCTCGGTCAGGGTGACCGCGGTGAAGGCGCGGGTGCGGCGCAGCCGCTGCAGGACCGTCTCGACCTCCTCGGGGTCGAAGCGTTCGCCGGACGGGAAGCCGGCGATGCGGCGGATGGCGCTGGCGCGCACCGCGCTGTCGGTGGTCAGGATCAGGTCGCCGAAGCGCACCCGCGGGCCGGGGGCGACGCCGATCTCGGCCGACAGCGTGTCGCTCAGGTGCTCGGCGACGATCCTCTCCTCGGCGACCCGGGCCTTGGCGTGGCCGCGCTCGCGCCAGCCGTCCACCGTGGCGTCGACGGCGCCGCGGATCGCCGTCGCCTCGGCAACCCGGCCCCGGGCGAAGCCCGCCGGCAATTCGGTGCGCCGCGGCACCGGCGCGATCTCGGCCCGGCTGAACCGGAAGCGCGGCCCGGTCTCCACCGCGACATGGATGCGGCCGGTGCGGTCGGGCAGGTCGAGCAGGGCGATCTCCGAGGCCTCGCGGCCGTCGATCCGCACCGAGATGACGCCGCCGTAATAGCCGCGGGCATAGAGCATCTCGAGGATCTCGGCATATTCGGCGAGCGCCGTGGCGACCAGGTCCTCGGGCTCGGTCCGGCCCTCGACGCGCGCCGCGTAGAGCAGCGACACCTCGCGCAGGACGTCGGTCATCTCGGCGCGCTGTTCGGCATCGGGCGCCGTGATCGAATAGGTCAGCGCCTCCAGCGCCACGGAGGGAGCGGCGCTCCCGAACCAGGCGGCAAGCGCCGCCATCACGAGACCCGGACGGTTGCTGTTCACCTTGAAACGATGCCCCCTCGACTGCCCTCCCCGCGCGTCGCGGCGCGGTCTTTCGCGCACCCTAGCCGGTCAGTCCGGGGCTCGCTACCCGCTGCACGATCACATTCCGTCAGCAGCGCCGCGGCCGCTGCGCGGGCCGGGCGGGCGGCCGCTCAGTTCTG
>NZ_JBTLRM010000017.1:0-47663 GCF_054482755.1 Roseivivax sp. CAU 1761 | reverse complement strand
CCCGCCACCCACCCCCCTCCCCCCCTCCCCCCCCCCCCCCCCCCCCCCCCCCCCCCCCCCCCCCCCCCCCCCCCCCCCCCCCCCCCCCCCCCCCCCCCCCCCCCCCCCCCCCGGGCCGGGCGGGCGGCCGCTCAGTTCTGTTTCATGAAGGCGGTGGCGTCGAGCAGGAAGCGTTCCGACAGGGGCAGGCTCGCGGCGCCGAGGCTGCGCGCGTCGGGCCCCACCGTGCCCTCGATGATGCGCGGCGCCGAGAGGCCCGCGAGGTTGACCCCGGCCAGCGCGGACCGGGTCTGCGCCACCAAGTCGGCGCGCAGCGCCGCGGGCATCCAGCCGTCGATCATCGCGGTCTCGAAATCGATCACCGCGGAGGCGGCGGCGACCGCGTAGGCCAGCCCGTTGGCGGCCCCCGCCACCCAGTCCGCCAGCACGCCCCGGGGCAGGTCCCAGCCCTCGGGGCTGCGCCACATCGTGTCGGCGCGGGCGCCCAGCGCCTCGGTGCGGGCCTCGATCTGCTGCAGCGAGGCGACGTCGATGAGCTGCCGCATGCCGTCCGGGCCCGGAACCGGCAGCGAACCCAGCGCGCCGGCATTGCCGGTGCGCCCGACCAGCAGCGCGCCGTTCAGGGCGATGCCGCCGCCGATGAAGTAGCCGACGTAGAAATACAGGAAATCGCCGGTCAGGCCGCTTTCGCCGAAGACCAGCTCGGCGCCGCAGGCCGAGGTGGCGTCGTTCTGCAGGAACACCGGCAGGTCGAGCGCGTCGGCCAGCTCGGCGCGGATGTCCGTCTCGCGCCAGGCGTCCATGGCGCCGGGAGCGAGGCCGATGGCCTGCGCCCAGTCCCAGATCATGAACGGCATGGCGATGCCCAGCCCGGCGATCCGCGCCCGCCCGTCGCGGCCCAGCCCGGCGCCGAGCTCGGCCACCGCCTCGAGGGTGAAGTCGCGGATGCTGTCGGGGGTCGGGTAGCGGTAGGTGTGGCGCCGCCGCCCGACCTCCCGGCCCAGGAAATTGGTGAGGATCACCTCGGAACTGCGCCGCCCGAGCTTCAACCCGAAGAAGAACGCACCCTCCGGCGCCAGGCGCATCGGGATCGAGGGTTGCCCCACGCGACCGCGCACCGGGTCGCCCTTGACCAGCAGCCCGTCGGCCTCGAGCGCCCGCATGATCACCGACACGGTCTGCGCCGACAGGCCGGTGAGCCGCGCGATCTCGGCCTTGGCAAGCGCCCCGTGCCGACGCACCAGCGACAGGACCAGCCGTTCGTTGTAGGCGCGCATACCCGACTGGTTGCTGCCGCGGGTGAACGGCCCAGCCTCCGGCCCCGCCTTCATCGTGCTGTCCATGCGCTCCTCCCCGGTCGCGATCCCCACGACTGTCTGGGAAATCGGCATGCGCGTCAATAATAAATCAAACTGATTTATTTATTCTTGACTCGATTCGCGCATCGCGGCATCGTGGATTTTGCAGACGGCGCGGGAGGGGAAAGCCGGCGCGCTGCACCGATGGCCCCGTCCGGGCCGTCCGCCATGTCACTGGGAGGATACCGCATGACGCCGAACCGCAAAGCCGCATTTCTTGCGACCGCCGCGCTGGGGCTGAGCCTCGCCGCGCCGGCGCTGGCGCAGGACCAGATCACCGCCTGCCTGATCACCAAGACGGACACCAACCCGTTCTTCGTGAAGATGAAGGAAGGCGCGCAGCAGAAGGCCGACGAGCTCGGCATCGAGCTCAAGACCTTCGCGGGCAAGATCGACGGCGACCACGAGACCCAGGTCCAGGCCATCGAGACCTGCATCGCCGACGGCGCCTCGGGCATCCTGCTGACGCCCTCCGACACCTCCTCCATCGTCTCCTCGGTCAAGCAGGCTCAGGAGGCCGGGCTGCTGGTCATCGCCCTCGACACGCCGCTCGACCCGGCCGACGCCGCCGATGCGACCTTTGCCACCGACAATTACGAGGCCGGCCGCCTGATCGGGCAATGGGCCAATGCCAAGCTCGGCGACGAGGCCGCCAACGCCAAGATCGGCATGCTCGACCTCGCGGTCAGCCAGCCCACCGTCGACGTGATGCGCAACCAGGGCTTCCTCGACGGCTTCGGCATCGATCTGGGCGACCCGAACGTGATCGGCGACGAGGAGGACGAGCGCATCGTCGGCAACGACGTCACCGCCGGCAACGAGGAGGGCGGCCGCAAGGCGATGGAGAACCTGCTGGCGCAGGATCCGATGGTCAACGTGGTCTACACCATCAACGAGCCCGCCGCCGCCGGCGCCTACGAGGCGCTGAAGGCGATCGGCCGCGAGAACGACGTGCTGATCGTGTCGGTCGACGGCGGCTGCCCGGGCGTGCAGAACATCGCCGACGGGGTGATCGGCGCGACCTCGCAGCAATACCCGCTGAAGATGGCGTCGATGGGCATCGAGGCGATCGCCGCCTACGCCAAGGACGGCTCCAAGCCGGAGCCCACCGAGGGCAAGGACTTCCTCGACACCGGCGTGGCGCTGGTCACCGACGAGGCCGCCGAGGGCGTCGAGTCGATCTCGGTCGCCGAAGGCCAGGATCTCTGCTGGGGCTGACCGCCTGCAATACGGGTCCGACAGGGGAGGTCGGCGCGCCGCCCTCCCGACCTCCGGGCCCGTCGCCCGGGCGCGCGGCCACGGCCCATCCGTGCTAGGATCGCCGCGGGACGTCCGGGACACCCGCATCCATTCCAGGGGAGGAGACCCCATGTCTGAGACCGCCACTCGGGGGCAGGATTACGAATCCTCGCTGTCCGGCGCGAGCCAGGACGTTGCCCAGTTCGAGGATCACCGGCGCGGCTTCGTGCACCGCATCCAGCACGCCCTGCACGTCACGCCGTCGCTGGTGCCGCTGATCGTGCTGCTGCTCTCGATCGCCATCTTCGGCGCGCTGCTGGGGTCCAAGTTCTTCTCGCCCTTCGCGCTGACGCTGATCCTGCAGCAGGTGCAGATCGTCGGCATCCTCGCCGCCGCCCAGAGCCTCGTCATCCTGACCGCCGGCATCGACCTGTCGGTCGGCGCCATCATGGTGCTGTCCTCGGTGGTGATGGGGCAGGTGACCTTCCGCTACGGCATCCCGGCGCCGCTGGCCATCGTCGCGGGTCTCGCCGTCGGCACGCTCTGCGGCTTCATCAACGGCTGGCTGGTGGCCAAGATCAAGCTGCCGCCCTTCATCGTGACGCTCGGCATGTGGCAGATCGTGCTGGCCACCAACTTCCTCTATTCCGCCAACGAGACCATCCGCGCCCAGGACATCGAGGCCGCGGCGCCGCTGCTGCAGCTCTTCGGGGCCAAGTTCACCATCGGCGGCGCGGTCTTCACCGTCGGCGTGGTCTTCATGGTGGCGCTGATCCTGATCCTCGCCTACGCGCTGCGCCAGACCGCCTGGGGCCGCCACGTCTACGCCATCGGCGACGACAAGGAGGCGGCCGAGCTCTCGGGCGTGCAGACCGACCGCGTGCTGATCTCGGTCTACATGCTGTCGGGGCTGATCTGCGCCTTCGCCGGCTGGGCCCTGATCGGGCGCATCGGCTCGGTCTCGCCGACCTCGGGCCAGCTCGGCAACATCGAATCGATCACCGCCGTGGTGATCGGGGGAATCTCGCTCTTCGGCGGCCGCGGCTCGATCCTGGGCTCGCTCTTCGGGGCGCTGATCGTCGGGGTCTTCACGCTGGGCCTCAGGCTGCTCGGGGCGGATGCCCAGTGGACCTACCTGCTCATCGGCGTGCTCATCATCGGCGCGGTCGCCGTCGACCAGTGGATCAGAAAGGTGTCGGTCTGATGCAACCCATCCTGCAAGGCAAGAACCTGGTGAAGCGCTACGGCCGCGTGGTGGCCCTCGATCACTGCGATTTCGAACTCTACCCGGGCGAGATCCTGGCGGTGATCGGCGACAACGGCGCCGGCAAGTCGACCCTGATCAAGGCGGTGTCGGGCGCCGTGCAGCCCGATGCCGGCGAGGTCTGGCTGGAGGGCCGGAAGGTGGCCTTCTCCTCGCCGCTCGAGGCCCGCGAACACGGCATCGAGACGGTCTACCAGCAGCTCGCCATGTCGCCGGCCCTGTCGATCACCGACAACATGTTCATGGGCCGCGAACTGCGCAAGCCGGGCTTCCGCGGCACCTGGCTGCGCCAGCTCGACCGCCCGGCGATGGAGAAGTTCGCCCGCGCGAAGCTCAACGATCTCGGGCTGATGACGATCCAGAACATCAACCAGGCGGTGGAGACGCTCTCGGGCGGCCAGCGCCAGGGCGTGGCGGTGGCGCGCGCCGCGGCCTTCGGCTCCAAGGTGATCATCCTCGACGAGCCCACCGCGGCGCTCGGCGTGAAGGAAAGCCGCAAGGTGCTGGAGCTGATCCTCGACGTGAAGGCGCGCGGCATCCCGATCGTGCTGATCAGCCACAACATGCCGCATGTCTTCGAGCTGGCCGACCGCATCCACGTCCACCGGCTGGGCAAGCGGCTCTGCGTGATCCGGCCGCAGGACTACACGATGAACGACGCGGTCGCCTTCATGACCGGCGCCAAGGACGCCCCGGCCGAGCCGATCGCCGCCTGACCGCGCCGCCCGCGCCTGCCCCGCCCCCGCAGCCCGCTGCGGGGGCGTCGGCGTGTTTTGGCGGCGGAGGGGCGCCCGCGGTCCCGGGTCCGGCCCATGCGGCGACAAGCAACCGCACGCCCCAGCCGCGCTCCGAAGGGCTGCGGCGCGGCGGTCCCGGCCGCGGAAATCCCCGGGTTATCCCTGCCGGGTCCTCGGAAGATCGGGGCCGAGCGCACGGCCCCACCCGATCGCCGGGCCGGGGAGGCCCGGCGCGGCGCGGTGGCCTGCGGCCTTGGTCCCGCGCCGGGACGGGGCGCCCGCGCAGGGCGGGGTCCCGGCGCTCCCGTCGGTGGCAGCCCGGGCCCGCAGGAATGCACACTCACGACTTGCAACGGCGGGCCGTGGCGCGGCGATCCGACTTGTGCACCTGGCGCTGTGTCCCGGCCGAATCCGCAGGATTTCGGACCGATGCGCCCGAGCCCACCCGATCGCCGGGCCAGAGGGCGGCCCGGCACTGCGCGGCGGCCTGCGGCCTTGGTTCCGCGCGGGGGCTGGTCGGTCCAGGAGGGCGGCACCGCGCCGGGCGGGCGCCTCTCGCGGGGTGCGGACCGCCCATGGCCGCCTTTGCGCTCAATGCCGCCGCAGCGCCTGGTGCAGTCGCGCCCGGCATTCGCCGCACAGCAGTGGCAGGCCGAGCCGGGAGGCGGCGTGGACCAGCGGCAGGAGCGCTGCCTCGCGTACCATGAAGAGCCCGCGGCTCAGCGCCTCGTCGCGGCGGCCCTGCGCCGCGGCCATAACGAGGGCGCAGAGATCGGCCTCGTCCGGGGTCAGGTCAGGGCTGCCCGGCGGCGCCGGCTCGGCCAGTTGCCAGGCGGAATGGCGCAGCAGCGCCCGGACGTCCTCGAAGGCCCGGAGGCAGGCTCGGGCGCGCGCCGGGCCGAGCGCCGCGGCGAGGTCGTCCCAGACCCCCTGGGGATCGTCGGGCCAGCGCCGCAGCATGTCGAGGAGGCGCCGTTCCGGACCGCCCAAATCCGCCACCCTCCGCGCCGCCGCCGGCACGACGCGCCGCTCCAACCGTCCCATTCGCGCCTCTCCCGGCTTGTCCGCCGCCATTCCTGAGTGAACGATAAGGCAAGTCAAGCGGCCCCGCGCCCCGGTGCCGCGGCGCGGCGCCGTAGACTATTCCGGTTCCGCCGCGTCTGGCTTAGGTCTGGGACCATGGATGTCGTCGTCGTCGTCGCGGTCGTGGCCGCCCTGTTTCTCGTCATCGGGCTGGCCGAACCGCTGGCCGGACGGTTGCGGCTGCCCTATTCGGTGATCCTCGCCGGGCTCGGCATCGTCATCGGCCTCGGCGCCGGCTTCCTGCTGCGCACCGAGCTGACCGACGCGCTCAATCCGCTCGCCGAGGCGATCCTCAACTTCCCGATCCGCTCCAACGTCTTCCTCTACGTCTTCCTGCCGACGCTGCTGTTCCAGGCGACGCTCGGCATGAACCTGCGCCGCATGGTCGACGACTGGGTGCCGATCCTGACGCTGGCGGTGGTCGCGGTGGTGTTCTCCACCCTGGTGGTGGGCTACGCGCTGTCCTGGGTCTCGGGCTTCGACCTCGCCGCCTGCCTGCTGCTCGGCGCCATCGTCTCGACCACCGATCCCTCGGCGGTGGTGTCGATCTTCCGCTCGCTGGCGGCGCCGCGCCGGCTGGCCCGGATCGTCGAGGGCGAGAGCCTGATGAACGACGCCGCGGCGATCGCGCTCTTCGGCCTGCTGATGGGCTTCGTGATGCGCGGCGTGCCGGACCCGTCGCTCGGCGGCACGCTGCGGCAATTCCCGCTGCTGATCCTGGGCGGCATCGGCGCCGGCGTGCTGGTGGGCCAGCTCTCGGTGATGCTGATGGGGATGATCGACCGCTACGAGCCGGCGCAGCTCTCGATCTCGGTGGCGGTGCCGTACCTGTCCTACATCGCCGCCGAACAGGGGCTCGGCGCCTCCGGCGTGATCGCCGTGGTGGCGGCCGGCATCACCATGAACGTGAGCGCGCCGGGCACCCTGTCGCCGGGCACCTGGACCAACCTGCGCGAGACCTGGGGCCTGCTCGCGCACTGGGCCGGGGCGCTGATCTTCGTGCTCGCCGCATTGCTGATCCCGCGCCTGCTCGAGGATATCAGCTGGGGCGATATCGGGCTGATGGTGGTGGTGGTGCTGGCGGCGCTGGCGGCGCGCGCGGTGATCCTCTTCGGGCTGCTGCCGGGGCTCGCGCTGATCCGCCTGTCGCCGCGGGTCGAGCCGCCCTACCGCGTCGCCATCCTCTGGGGCGGGCTGCGCGGCGCGGTCACGCTGGCGCTGGCGCTGGCGGTGACCGAGAGCTTCCGCGTGCCGGCCGAAACCCGGCAGATGATCGGCATGCTGGCCACCGGCTACACGCTCTTCACCCTCGTGGTGCAGGGCTCCTCGCTGCGCTGGGTGATCTCGCGGCTCGGGCTCGACCGGCTCTCGGCGCTCGATTCGGCGCTGTCGAAGCAGGTCATCGCGGTGGCGCTGCAAACCGTGCGCGAGGATGTCGCCGAGACCACGGAGAATTACGGCCTGTCGCGCGACATCGTGCGCTCCGAGGCCAAGGATTTCGGCGAACGGCTGGAAGGCGCGGTCAAGGCGGCGGAGCAGAGCGCCGAGATCGCCGACCGCGACCGCATCACGCTGGGCCTGATCGCGCTAGCCGGGGCGGAGCGCGACATGGTGCTCGACCGGTTCCGCGAACGCGCCGTGTCGCCGCGCCTGACCGACCGCATCCTGTCCGACACCGACCGCCTGATCGAAGCCGCGCGGCAATCCGGGCGCACCGGCTATCGCGCCGCGGCGCGCCGCTCGATCGGGCTCGACGCCTCGTTCCGGCTGGCGGTGCGCGGCTACAACTGGCTGGGCATCTCGCGCCCGCTGGCGCATCTGACCGCCGACCGCTTCGAGATCCTGCTGCTGCAGCGGCTGGTGCTGCGCGATCTCGACGCCTTCATCGACACCCGCATCCGCCGCATCCACGGCCGCCGCGTGGCCGAGCTGCTGCACGAGCTGCTGACCCGCCGCGCCGAGATGGTGGACCAGGCGCTGGACGGGCTGCGGCTGCAATATCCGGGCTATGCCGAGGAGCTCGAACGGCGCTTCATCCGCCGCACCGCGCTGCGGCTGGAGAAGCGCGAATACGACCAGCTCTACGAGGAGGGGCTGATCGGCGTCGAGCTGCACACCGACCTGATGCAGAAGCTCGACCGGCGCTTCGCCCGGGAGAACATCCGCCCGGCGCTCGACATCGCGCTGCAAAAGAGCGAGATCGCCCGCCAGTTCCCGCTGTTTTCCGAGCTCGACGCCGCGACGCTGAAACGGCTCTCCTCGGCGCTGGTCACCCGCTACGCCGACGAGGGCGACCTGATCCTGAGCCGCGACCGGGTGCCCGACACCGTCTATTTCATCGCCTCGGGCGCGGTCGAGCTGCGCACCGCCGGGCAGAGCTTCCGGCTGGGCCGGGGCGAGCTGTTCGGCCAGCTCGCCATGCTGACCCGGTCGGCGCGGCGCTCCGAGGTCCGGGCCATCGCGCCCTCGACGCTGCTGGCGCTCGACGAGCGCCGCTTCCGCCGTCTGCTGCGGCGCTCCAAGGCGCTGCGCGCGGCGGTCCGCGAAAGCGCCGAGAAGCGCGGCATCGACCTGCCGGACCTGGCCGTGGAGCCGGCTCAGACCGCCGCCAGGCGCCGGTAGCTCATCGAGATATGGGCCCGCCGGATCAGCCCGGCGGCGGCCACGTCGCCGGCCTCGAGCGCGGCCAGGGTCTCGCGCATCTCCGACAGGAACACCGCCGCCTCGGCCGCGGCTTCGAGCGCCGGCACCGCCTGGAGCCAGATCCGGGTGGTGCGGAAATACAGCCGCTCGGCCATCTCGACCAGCGCGGCATTGCCGCAGAGCCCGAGCCCGAAGGCGAAGAACTCCATGTTCAGCCGGGCGAAGTCGCGCGGGTCCGGGGCGGCCGCCAGCGCCTCGCCGCGGGCCACGAAGCGCCGCGCCTCGGCGAGGATCTCGGGCGTCACCGGGCGCGGCGAGAGGATTCCGGCGAGCTGCGCCAGCTCGGTGCGCAGCGCGTAGACCTCGGCCAGTTCGCGGGCATCGACATCGGTGACCCGGGTGCCGACACCGTGGCGGCTTTCCAGCAGCCCCTCATCGGCGAGCCGCGCGAGCACCCGGCGCAGCGGCGTGCGCGAGACGCCGAACTCGGCCGCCAGCGCCTCCTCGCCGAGCTTGGTGCCGGGCGGGTAGTCGAGCAGGCAGATGCGCGAGCGCAGCTCCTCGTAGAGCCGCTGGTGCCGCGCCTCGGCGCTCATGCCGCGAGGCTGCGGCCCAGCCCCTCCAGCATCAGCAGGCATTCCGCCAGCTGGTCGCGGGCGACGTATTCGTCGGGCTTGTGGGCCTGGGCGATGGAGCCCGGGCCGCAGACCACCACCGACATGCCGAGGCCCTGGAACAGCCCGGCCTCGGTGTTGAAGGGCACCACGTCGCAGGCATTGGCGCCGGTCAACTGCGCCACCAGCGCGCGGGCGGCATTCTCGGTCATCGGCTCCAGCCCGACCACCTCGCCCACCGTCTCGACCGAGATGTCGGCCCAGGGCGTGACCGCGCGCATCGCCGGCAGCAGCTCGTCCTCGACGAAGGCGGTGAGCTGCTCCTTGACGAATTCGGCGTCGCCGTACTGCACCGGGCGCATCTCCCAGTCGACCTCGGCCCGGCCCGGGATCACGTTGTGCGCCACGCCGCCCGCGAGCCGGCCGATATTGACCGTGGTCCAGGGCGGCTCGAAGCGGCTTTCGCGCGGCGCCCGCAGCTTCAGCTCCTCGGCCAGCTCCATCAGCCGCGCCACGTAGCGCACGGCGTAGGCCACCGCGTTGACGCCGCGCTCGGGGTAGGAGCCGTGGCCCTCGAGCCCGGTGAAGCGGGCGGTGTATTCGCAGCAGCCCTTGTGGCCCTCGATGATGCGCATCTCGGTGGGCTCGCCGACGATGGCCACCGCCGGAAGATGCGCCCGGTCGCGCAGATGCGCCACCAGCGACTGCGCGCCGAGGCAGCCGGTCTCCTCGTCATGGGTGAAGCAGAAATGCACCGGCCGGCGCAGCTCGGTGGCGGCGAACTCGTCCGCCATGGCGAGGCTCGCGGCGATGAAGCCCTTCATGTCGCAGGTGCCGCGACCCATCAGCAGCTCGCCGCGCTCGGTCAGGCGGAACGGGTCGGTGGACCAGTCCTGGTCCTTCACCGGCACCACGTCGGAATGCCCCGAGAGCAGCACGCCGCCGCCGATCTCGGGCCCGATCGTGGCCCAGAGATTGGCCTTGGCGCCGCTGGCGTCGCGGTGGATCTCGACCCGCGCGCCGGCATGTTCGAGCCGCCCGGCCATGTGCTCGATCATCGCCAGGTTGGGCTCGGAGGAGATCGTCGGATAGGCGATCAGCTCGGCGAGGATCGCCTCGGTGCGGCCGAGCAGGGTCATGATTTAACGTACATCTTGCGGGGACGGTTGCAGAAGGTCTCGGCCGGCCCGTCCTCCTTGATCAGGATGGATTCGGTGATCTCGAGCCCCCAGTCGGACATCCACAGCCCGGGCATGAAGTGGAAGGTCATGCCGGGCTCCAGCACCGTCTCGTCCTCCGAACGCAGCGAGATCGTGCGCTCGCCCCAATCCGGCGGGTAGGAAAGCCCGATCGGGTAGCCGCAGCGCGCGCCGCGTTCGATGCCGGCGCTTTCCAGCGGCGCCGCCAGGGCGTTGGCGATGTCGCAGGCGCGGTTGCCGGCGCGGGCGACCTCGAGCCCGGCCTCCAGCCCCTCGACCAGCGCCGCCTCGGCGCGCTTGAAGATGTCCGAGGGCTCGCCGAGGAAGATCGTCCGGCAGAACGGCGCGTGGTAGCGCCGGTAGCAGCCCGAGATCTCGAAAAACGTGGCTTCGCCCTCGCGGAACGGGTCGCCGTCCCAGGTCAGGTGCGGCGCCGCGGCGTCCGAGCCCGAGGGCAGCAGCGGCACGATGGCGGCGTAATCGCCCCAATGCCCGTCCACCCCAAGAAGCGCGTCGCGGTAGACCTCGGCCACCACCTCGTTCTTCGGCACGCCGGGCTCCACCCGCTCCATCAGCCCGTCGATGATCTTCTCCGAGATCTTGGCGGCGCGGCGCATGAAGACCAGCTCCTCCTCGGACTTGATCGCGCGCTGCCAGTTGGTCAGCGCCGTGGCGTCGATCAGCGTGGCCTCGGGCAATTCGCGCTGCAGCGTCATGAACGCCTTGGCCGAGAAGTAGTAATTGTCGAGCTCGACGCCGATCCGCGCGCGGTCGAGCCCCATGCCGATCAGGCGCTGCGCCAGATCCTCCATCGGGTGGCGGTCGGTGGATTGCACGTAATTGTCGGCATAGCCGATCACCCGGTCGTCGCCCATCCAGACGGTGCGCACGGCGCCGTTCGAATCCTGATTGCGGCCCCACCAGATCGGGTCGGCATCGGGCAGCACGATCACCCCCTGGTGGACGTAGAAGGACCAGCCGTCATAGCCGGTGATCCAGGCCATGTTGGACGGGTCGGTGACGAACAGCAGTTCGAGCCCGGCCCGGTCCATCGCGGTTCGGACCTTGTCGAGGCGTCGGGTATACTCCGCTTCGGAAAACGGCAGGTCCTTGGAAAAACGATGATATGACATCGGCGCGCCTCCATGGTCCGGATCGTCGCCCCATCTGGCAACTTGTGTACATCGTAGAACGTCGGAAAACGACATCCCGTGCCGCATCCCGATCATTTGAGGATTTTTTCGGCGGAATGAGGCCGATCCTGCTCAAGACTGTTGCCAGTTGTGTACATCCCGGGCGGTAAAGGCGCCGTTGCGCAAATCGATTCGAGCCTGCCCGGATTTCGGGCACGACGGCTGGGCAAAGCGGGAAGATTCCGGCCTAGCGCGGTCGATTTGGCTGAAAACGGTCGTTTTTCTGCCCGGCTTTCCCGGTTTTGCCTGCCAAATTCGCGGACGGGGCCAATATGGTTGCAACATGGCCGTCCAGCCGGTTTAGTCGAATTTGAAGCGGCGAGACAGCCGCGCATGAATGAAACAGGGAGCCAGCGCTTTGGCGGATACGGCGGACAATGCGGCTTTCGTCGCTTTCGAACGTGTGCAGAAAAGCTATGACGGTGAAACGCTCGTCGTGAAGGATCTGAACCTCTCCATGCCGAAGGGAGAGTTTCTGACCATGCTGGGACCCTCGGGGTCGGGCAAGACCACCTGTCTGATGATGCTGGCCGGGTTCGAGACCGCGACCCATGGCGAGATCAAGCTCGACGGGGTGTCGATCAACAACATCCCGCCGCACAAGCGCGGCATCGGCATGGTCTTCCAGAACTACGCGCTGTTCCCGCACATGACGGTGGCCGAGAACCTCGCCTTCCCGCTGGAAGTGCGCAAGATGTCGAAATCCGAGCGCGAGACCAAGATCACCCGCGCCCTCGACATGGTGCAGATGGGCGCCTTCGGCGGCCGCCGCCCGGCGCAGCTCTCGGGCGGCCAGCAGCAGCGCATCGCGCTGGCCCGCGCGCTGGTCTTCGAGCCCGAGCTGGTGCTGATGGACGAACCCCTGGGCGCGCTCGACAAGCAGCTGCGCGAGACCCTGCAATTCGAGATCACCAACCTCGCCCACGAGCTTGGCATCACCGTGGTCTACGTGACCCACGACCAGACCGAGGCGCTGACCATGTCGGACCGCGTCGCGGTCTTCGACGACGGCCGCATCCAGCAGCTGGCGCCGCCCGACGAGCTCTACGAACGTCCGAAGAACAGCTTCGTGGCGCAGTTCATCGGCGAGAACAACACGCTCGAGGGCACGGTCGAGCAGATCGCCGGCGAGCGCTGCACGGTGCGGCTCGACAGCGGCGACATGATCGACGCCATGCCGGTCAACGTGAGCCGGCAGGGCGAACGCACCCGGGTCTCGATCCGCCCCGAGCGGGTGGAGTTCAACCCCGATCTCGGCCCCGACGCCCACACGCTCGACGCCAGGGTGCAGGAATTCATCTATATGGGCGACGTGTTCCGCACCCGGCTCAGCGTCGCCGGCAACGACGATTTCGTGGTCAAGACCCGCAACCGCGCCGATCAGGTGCGCCTGCGCCCCGGCGAGACGGTCAAGATCGGCTGGCTGCCGGAGGATTGCCGGGCGCTCGACGCGACATGAGGTTCAGCCGTTTCCCGGCCTGCCGCCGGCGGGCCGGGAGCGTGCTCAAGGGGGGCGATCGTTCGACCCGTGACACGGCCCCCCGCGACATCCAACGGGAATTCTAGGGAGACGCGTATGAAGTTTTCAAAGACCCTCCTGGCCACCACGGCCCTGACGGTGGCGGCGGCCGGCGCCGGCTTCGCTCAGGACCAGGAGATGGCCGACAGCATGACCCTGGTCAGCTGGGGCGGCGCCTACCAGAACAGCCAGCAGAAGGCTTATGTCGAGCCCTATCTGGAGATGAACCCCGAGGTCTCCGCGACCTGGGACGAAAGCTCGGCCGAGGCGGTCGCCAAGCTGCGCGCGATGAACGAAGCCGGCAACATCACCTGGGATCTCGTCGACGTGGTGGCCTCCGACGCCATCCGGCTCTGCGACGAGGGCCTGGCGATGGAGATCGACCATGACGAGCTGCTCGCCGCGGCGCCCGACGGCACCTCCGCCGAGGACGATTTTGGCGACCTGATCGTGTCCGACTGCTACATCCCGCAGATCGTCTACTCGACGACCTTCGGCTACCGCACCGACATGGTGCCGGATGGCGCCGAGCCGCCGTCGGAGATCTGCGACGTCTTCGATCTCGAGACCTATCCGGGCAAGCGCGCGCTGGAGAAGCGGCCGATCAACAACATGGAATGGGCGCTGCTCTGCGACGGCGTCGGCAAGGAAGAGATCTACGACGTGCTGGCCACCGACGAAGGCCAGGACCAGGCGCTCGCCAAGCTCGACGAGATCAAGGACCAGGTGGTCTGGTGGTCGGCCGGCGCCGACACGCCGCAGCTCCTCGCCGACGGCGAGGTGTTCATGGGCTCGACCTATAACGGCCGCCTCTACTCGGTGATCGAGGAGCAGGACCAGCCGGTGGCGATGATGTGGGACGCGCAGGTCTTCGACCTCGACGGCTGGATCATCCCCGAGGGCCTGCCCGAGGACCGTCTGGCCCGCGTCAAGGACTTCGTGAAGTTCGCCACCGACACGCAGCGGCTGGCCGACCAGGCGAAGTACATCTCCTACGGCCCGGCCCGCGACAGCTCGGCGCCGCTGGTGCCCGAGGAAATGAAGCAGCACATGCCGACCGACCCGGCGAACGCGGCCAACACCTTCCTCTACAACTACGAGTTCTGGGCCGATTATCGCGACGACATCGACGCGAAGTTCCAGGCCTGGCTGGCGCAGTAACGAGACCGGGGCAGGGCGGGACCGCTTCCCGCCCTGCCGCCTTCGGATCATTCGTTCGTCACTTTTCCGAACAAGACCAAAGCAAAAGACCGACGGGGACGACATGAGCGACGCAAGCTCCCACCAGCTGGACGGGCCGACGCCCGACGACGCCCTGCGCCAGGCCGACGCGCAGGCCAAGGGCGCGGCCGCCGGACCGGTGCTCGCCGCCGACGGCACGCCGCTGAAGAAGTCGCTGGCGCGCTCGCTGCGGATCCAGAAGTTCCGCGCATTGATGCTGATCGCGCCGCTGCTGGTCTTCGTGCTGGTCACCTTCATCGCGCCGATCGCCGACATGCTGTTCCGCTCGGTCGAGAACGAGATCGTCGCCGACACCCTGCCGCGCACCGTCGAGGCGCTGGAGGAGTGGGATTACGCCTCCGGCGAGGCGCCCGACGAGCCGGTCTACCAGGCGCTCTACGACGACCTCTTCCTGGCCGCCGAGCGCAAGCAGCACACCCGGCTCGGCACCCGGCTGAACTACGAGCTGACCGGCATCTCGTCGCTGTTCCGGCAATCCGGCCGCGGCGTCGACGATATCGGCGAGCTCTACCAGGACCAGTTCGAGGATCTGAACGACGCCTGGGGCGAGGAGCGCATCTGGGCCGAGCTGATGGGCTCGGACGACTGGCTCGCCGCGCAGGAGGCCTGGAGCGCGGACTCGGGCGAGGACATGCCCGACTTCCAGCTCCGCGAGGGCATGGCCACGCGGCTGCCCGAGACCACCCGCACCTTCCTCGACTTCGTGCGCTTCATCCGCGCCGAGGACAACGAGAGCCCGCTCGACGAGGAGCCCTGGAGCCGGGTCTACGCCGCGCTCTACGCCGATCTCGCGGAGAAGGATGTCGCGGGCTATGCCGGCCCGCATGCCGACCTGCTGCAGGAGGCCGACGCCGCCGTCGCGGGCTTCGAGAGCAAGAACGTCAAGCAGGCCTTCCTCGACATCGACGACGATTGGGGCAGCCCGCGGGTCTGGGGCACGCTGCAGGCCTTCGCGCCGGAATACACCCCGGGCTACTTCCTGAACGCGGTGGACATGCAGCAGACCGCCGACGGCGTGTCGCTGCGCAACGAGGACGAGCGCATCTACGGCCTGCTGTTCAAGCGCACCATGTTCATGTCGCTGGTCATCACCTTCTCCTGCATCGCGCTGGGCTACCCGGTGGCCTACCTGCTCTCGACCCTACCGATGCGGTCGGCCAACCTGCTGATGATCCTGGTGCTGCTGCCGTTCTGGACCTCGCTGCTGGTGCGCACCTCGGCCTGGAAGGTGATGCTGCAGCAGCAGGGCGTGATCAACGACGTGCTGGTCTGGCTGGGCCTGGTCGGGGACGGCTCGCGGCTGGTGATGATCAACAACCAGTTCGGCACCATCGTGGCGATGACGCACATCCTGCTGCCGTTCATGATCCTGCCGATGTATTCGGTGATGTCGACGATCCCGCCCTATTACGTGCGCGCCGCCAAGTCGCTCGGCGCCACCAACTGGACGGCGTTCTGGCGGGTCTACTTCCCGCAATCGGTGCCCGGCATCGGCGCCGGCTCGATCCTCGTCTTCATCCTCGCCATCGGCTACTACATCACGCCCGAGATCGTCGGCGGCACCACCGGCACCTTCATCTCGAACCGGATCGCCTATCACATCTCGTCCTCGCTGAACTGGGGCCTCGCCGCGGCGCTGGGCACCATCCTGCTGGCGGTGGTGCTGATCCTCTACTGGGCCTACGACCGCATCGTCGGCATCGACAACGTGAAGCTGGGGGGCTGAGCCATGAGCGACGTGGTCCTGACCGAGACCCGCACGAAGCCGCTGGGCTTCACCGCCGCCGTGGTGGCCGCCGCCGCCGCCTTCTTCGGCCTCTTCGTGGGCACCGCGCAGGGCTCGGGGCTCGTCGGCATCCTGGGCGGCGCGGCGCTCGGCGCCGGGCTCGCCTGGCTCGGCATGGCGGTGGCCGGCCTCGACCGGGAAAAGCCGTTCCGCTGGGCGCTGGTGGCGCTCTTCGCGGTTGCGGGGTTCCTGCTCGGCGGCGTGCCGGGGCTGATCCTCGGCGGCTTCTTCGGCTGGTTTCTCGGCTGGTTCGTCTACTGGATCGGCCGCGGCCGCTACCGCATGCACCTGCCGCCCTACCTGACCGCCGGGCAGGTGCTCTGGCACTACGCCTTCCGGGTGATCTGCGGCGCCATCTTCGTCTTCCTGATCACGCCGATCCTGGTGGTCATGCCGCTGTCGTTCAACGCCGAGAACTTCTTCACCTTCACGCCGGAAATGCTCTCCTTCGATCCCGAGGGCTATTCGCTGCGCCATTACCGCAACTTCTTCAATTCCTCGGAATGGCAGCAGGCGCTCCGCAATTCCCTGCTGATCGCTCCGGTGGCGACCTTCCTGGCGGTCAGCTTCGGCACCCTGGCGGCGATCGGCCTGAGCCAGCCGCACGTGCCGTTCCGCCGCGCCATCATGGCGATCCTGATCTCGCCGATGATCGTGCCGCTGATCATCTCGGCGGCGGGGATGTACTTCTTCTATTCCCGCATCGGCCTGCAGGGCACCTATCTCGGCGTGGTGCTGGCGCATGCCGCGCTGGGCATTCCCTTCGTCATCATCACGGTGACCGCGACGCTGGTGGGCTTCGACCGCTCTCTGACCCGGGCCTCGGCCAATCTCGGCGCCGACCCGGTGCGGACCTTCTTCAAGGTGCAGATGCCGCTGATCCTGCCCGGGGTGATCTCCGGCGGGCTTTTCGCCTTCATCACCTCCTTCGACGAGGTGGTGGTGGTGCTGTTCGTGGGCTCGGCCAACCAGCAGACGCTGCCCTGGCAGATGTTCACCGGCCTGCGCGAACAGATCTCGCCCACCATCCTCGCCGTGGCGACGATCCTCGTGGCGATCTCGATCTGCCTGCTCGCCACCGTCGAGATGCTGCGCCGGCGCTCCGAGCGGCTGCGCGGCATGAGCCCGGGCTGAGGGCGGCGCCGGCATGCTCAAGCGCGTGCTGGCCCGGGTCGCGCACCCGGTCGAGGAAGCCGTCGACCGGGTTCTGTTCCGGTCGCGCCCCGAGCGCGTGGCGATCGACCCCTATCTGGGTTATGCGGGCCCCGAAAATATCGTGCTGCGCGGGCGCGTCCTGTCGGCGCTGCGGCGCACCGATCCCGACCCCGAGGCCAGCCGCTGGGTCAATCTCAAGCAGATGGCGGGCCTGTTCCTGACCCGCGAGGTGCACGACGTCACCGTGCGGGTTGGCGGGGTCAGCGCGCAGAGCGACGAGGAGGGCTATTTCACCCTGCTGCTGCCGCGCGACGGCGGCACGCCCGGCTGGCGCAGCTACACCGCGCAGGCCGAGGGCGGGGTGGAGACCGAACTCGAGGCGCTGATCGCCGATCCGGCCGCGCCCTTCGGGGTGATCTCGGACATCGACGACACGGTGATGGAGACCGGCGCCTATTCGCTGGCCCGCAACCTCGTCACCTCGCTCACCGGCAACGCGCTGACGCGGCACATCTTCCCCGACGCGGTGGAACTGATGAAGGCGGCGGCGGCGCGCCGGGCGCCGATCTACTATGTCAGCTCCTCGCCCTGGAACCTGCACCATTTCCTGACCCGGATCTTCGCCCGGCACGGCCTGCCGCGCGGCCCGATCTTCCTGCGCGATCTCGGCATCTCGCGCACCCAGTTCATCTCGGGCACGCATGGCGACCACAAGGGCGCGGCGATCGACGCGCTGCTGGCGGCGCATCCCGATCTGCCCTTCGTGATGATGGGCGATACCGGCCAGCACGATCCCGGCGTCTATCTCGCGGCGGCGCAGCGCCATCCCGGCCGCATCGTCAAGGTCCTGCTGCGCGAGCCGGGGAAGGGCGCCGATCCCCGCGACCTGGCCGACATCCGCGGGCTCGAGGCGCTCGGCATCGCGGTGGCGCATGCGCCGAGCTTCGAGGGCATGACGCTGCCCGACACGCGGCCCGAGGACCCGGCGCGCTAGCTCCGGCTCAGCCCGAGCGCAGCCCGGTCTCGACCAGCAGGCCGCGGCGCTTGGCCTCGTAGTAGTAGCCGCGGGCATACCAGGACACCGCGCGGTCGAAGCTGCCATCGGCCACCATCCAGGCGCCGCGCAAATACTTCACGGCGTAGCGCAGGTTGGTCTCGGGATCGAGCAGCTCGGAGGGCTCGCCGCGGAAGCCCATGGTGCGGGCGGTGGCGGGCAGGATCTGCATCAGCCCGTAATACGGGCCGTTGCGGGCGCCGGGGCGGTGCCGGCTCTCGCGGATGATCACCCGGTGCACCAGCGGCCGCGGCACGCCGTAGTGATCGGCATACTTGTTGATCAGCCGCCGCAGTTCCGGCGTCTCGTTGGCATGCAGCGGCAGCTTCGGCGTCTCGACCGCGGCAAAGCGCGACACCTCGTTTTCCGGGCGGGCGCCGCCGCAGGCGGCGAGCGCGAGGCTCAGCCCCAGCACGGCAATCAGGCGGATGACGGTCACCGGTTCGGTCCCTCGATCATTGTCGTTGCCCACGGGGATAGCCGATCCGCGCCCCTCCGCGAGCGGCATTTTTCGCCGCCCGACCGGGATCGGCGAAGCTCCGCGCACCGGATCGGCATTGCCAAAGGCGTGCGTCAGGATCATCTTGTGTGCCATGTCCCGGGATCCGCTCACGCTTCTGTCGCTCGGCCACGGCTATTCCGCCCGCGCCCTCGCGCCGCGCCTGCTCGCCGATGGCTGGCAGGTGCTCGGCACCACCCGCGATCCGGCCAAGATGCCCGCCCTGCGCGAGACCGGGGTCGAGCCGGTGCTCTGGGAGCCCGAGGCGCTGCACGCGGCGCTGGGCCGGGCCACCCATCTGCTGATGTCGGCGGCGCCGGACGATCACGGCGACCCGGCCCTGGCGGTGCTGGGCGAGGCGATCGCGGACCGGGCGCGCGATCTCTACTGGGTGGGCTATTTGTCCACCACCGGGGTCTACGGCGACCATCACGGCGCCTGGGTGGACGAGACCACGCCGCTGCACCCGACCGGCCCGCGCGGCCAGGCCCGGGTGCTGGCCGAGGCGGAATGGGGGGCCATCGCGCATCTGCCGCTGCACGTCTTCCGGCTGGCCGGCATCTACGGGCCCGGCCGCGGCCCGTTCGAGAAGCTGCGACGCGGCATGGCGCAGCGCGTGGTCAAGCCGGGCCAGGTCTTCAGCCGCATCCATGTCGAGGACATCGCCACGGTGCTGGAGGCCTCGATCCTGCGGCCGAATCCCGGCGCGGTCTACAATGTTTGCGACGACGACCCGGCGCCGCCGCAGGACGTGCTGGCCTATGCGGCCGAACTTCTGGGCATTCCGGCGCCGCCGGAAGTGCCCTTCGAGGCGGCGGAACTCTCGCCCATGGCGCGCAGTTTCTACGGCGACAACAAGCGCGTCGCCAACGATCGGATGAAGACCGAGCTCGGCGTCGAGCTTGCCTATCCCGATTACAAGAGCGGCCTTGCCGCCCTGCTCGAGACGGAGCCCGCCTGAGCGCCATGACAGACCAGACGCGCGACGATGACGGCCCGGCCGAACCGGCCTCGCTGTGCGAAATCCTGTCGCGGGTGGCCCCGCGCGACGGCGACAGCACCGTCAGCATCGCCGAGGTGCTCGACCGGGTCGGACGCCGGTCCTTCCCGGTGGCGCTGCTGGTGGTGGCGCTGATCCTGATCACGCCGCTTTCCGGCATTCCCGGCGCCCCGACCGTGGGCGGGGCGATCCTGATCCTGATCTCGGGGCAGGCGCTGCTGCACCGCGACCACCTCTGGTTGCCGGGCATCCTGACCCGGCGCAAGGTCAAGGCCGACCGGCTGCGGCAGGGGCTCGACTGGCTCGACAAGCCGGCGGCCTGGGTCGACCGCCACAGCCGCAACCGCTGGCGCGTGCTCACCCGGCGGCCCTTCAGCTCCGTCGCGCTGCTGCTGATCATCGCCACCGCGGTGACCTGGCCGGTGCTGGAACTGCTGCCCTTCTTCACCTCGGCCGGGGCCATCGCCGTGGCGCTGCTGGCGATCGGGCTGATGGTGCATGACGGCATCTACGTCATCGCCGGCTATGTCTGGGTCACCGGCGTCCTCGCCGTGGCGGTGTTCCTGGCCCGCGGCATCCTGTGAGGCCGCGGGGCCGAGGCGTGCGAGCCGCTGCGTGAAGCCGCGCAGCGACGGGCCGCGGCGCGGGGATCCCTGTCTCCGAGTTCCTCGAATTACCCCCGCCAGATCCGGAAACCATCTAAGCTGTGCACCCAGCCCCACCAGATCGCCGGGCCGGGCGGCGGCCCGGCGATGCGCGGCGGTCTGACGGCCTCGATTCCGCGCCGGGGACGGCCCGCCCTGCGGCCGCGTCTCCATGACCCAGCGCCCCCGCAGAGGTCTGCGAGGGCGCCATGATGTCTTTGCCGTGGACGCTGCCGCCCCCGCAACCGGCATTCAATGCCGCGAGCGCCCGCTCAGGCCCGCCGGTCCATCCGGGCCACGCCGAGGACGTCCAGCACCTTGGCCTCGATATCGGCGGCGTTGAGCCCCGCCACGGCATACATGTCGGCCGGGCTGGCCTGGTCGATGAAGATGTCGGGCAGCACCATGGCGCGGAATTTCAGCCCCTCGTCGAACACGCCTTCCTCGGCCAGAAGCTGCGCCACGTGGCTGCCGAAGCCGCCGACCGCGCCCTCCTCGATGGTGATCAGCGCCTCGTGGCGCCCGGCCAGCCGCAGGATCAGGTCGCGGTCGAGCGGCTTGGCGAAGCGGGCATCGGCCACGGTGGGGCGCACGCCGCGGGCCTCCAGCGCCTCGCAGGCCTCCAGCACCTCCTTGAGGCGGGTGCCGTAGGACAGGATGGCGACGCGGCTGCCCTCGCGGATCATCCGGCCGCGGCCGATCGGGATCGGCACGCCGCGCTCGGGCATCTCCACCCCCACGCCTTCGCCCCGCGGGTAGCGGAAGGCGATGGGGCCGGCGTCATGCGCCGCCGCGGTCGCCACCATGTGGACCAGCTCGGCCTCGTCGGCGGCGGCCATCACGGTGAAGCCCGGCAGGTTGGCGAGAAAGGCGGTGTCGTAGCTGCCGGCATGGGTCGCGCCGTCGGCGCCGACCAGCCCGGCGCGGTCGATGGCGAAGCGCACCGGCAGGCGCTGGATCGCCACGTCGTGCACCACCTGGTCGTAGCCGCGCTGCAGGAAGGTCGAGTAGATCGCCGCGAAGGGCCGCATGCCGCCGGCGGCCAGCCCGGCGGCGAAGGTCACGGCATGCTGCTCGGCGATGCCCACGTCGAAGCAGCGCGACGGAAACCGCTTGTCGAACAGGTCGAGCCCGGTGCCGTCGGGCATCGCCGCGGTGACCGCGCAGATCTTCGGATCGCGCTCGGCCTCGCGCAGCAGCGCCTCGGCGAAGACCTTGGTGTAGGAGGGCGCGTTCGACGGCGCCTTCTTCTGGGCGCCGGAGACCACGTCGAACTTGGCCGTGGCATGGCCGCGGTCGGCGCGCTCCTCGGCCGGGGCGTAGCCCTTGCCCTTCTTGGTGATGACATGCAGCAGGATCGGCCCGTGCGCGCGGGCCTTGATGGTGCGCAGCACCGGCAGGAGCTGGTCGAGGTCGTGGCCGTCGATGGGGCCGAGATAGGAAAAGCCCAGCGCCTCGAACAGCGTGCCGCCCATCGCCATGCCCTTGAGCATGTCCTTGGCGCGCTTGGCGCCCTCGCGGAACGGCTCGGGCAGGAACGACACTGCGCCTTTGGCGGCGTCCTTCAGGGTGTGGAACGGGGTCTCGGTGTAGAGCCGCGAGAGATAGGCCGACATGGCGCCCACGGGGGGCGCGATCGACATCTCGTTGTCGTTGAGGATGACGATCATCCGCTTCTTCAGGTCGCCGGCGTTGTTCATCGCCTCGTAGGCCATGCCGGCCGACATCGCGCCGTCGCCGATCACCGCGATGGCGTCGCCGTGCCCGGTATCGCAGGCGCCGCCCAGATCGCGCGCCACGGCAAAGCCCAGCGCCGCCGAGATCGAGGTCGAGGAATGCGCCGCGCCGAACGGGTCGTAGGGGCTTTCCGACCGCTTGGTGAAGCCCGACAGGCCGTCCTTCTGGCGCAGCGTGCGGATGCGGTCGCGGCGCCCGGTGAGGATCTTGTGCGGGTAGGTCTGGTGGCTGACATCCCAGACGATCTTGTCGCGCGGCGCGTCGAACACCGCGTGCAGCGCCACGGTAAGCTCGATCACGCCGAGCCCGGCGCCGAGATGGCCGCCGGTCTCCGACACCGCCGAGATGGTCTCGGCGCGCAGCTCATGGGCCAGCCGCACCAGTTCGGCATCGCTGAAGGCCTTGAGATCGGCGGGGCTTGTCACCCGGTCGAGAAGCGGGGTCACGGGACGGTCGGACATCGGGGGCGGCGCCTCCTTCGGGGGCGTAACGTGGCGGTCGGGTGGCGGAACCTGCGCTCAGGCGCGACGCTCCAGGACGAAGCGGGCGGCCGCGGTCAGACCGCGCGCCCCGTCGCCATAGCCAGATAGGGCATCGCAGGCGGTGTCCACAAGCGCCCGTGCCCGGGCGCGGGCCCCCTCGACGCCGAGCAGCGACACGAAGGTCGCCTTGCCGGCGGCGGCGTCCTTGCCGACCGCCTTGCCGAGCGCCGCGGCGCTGCCCTCGACATCAAGCAGGTCGTCGGCGATCTGGAAGGCGAGGCCCAGCGCCTCGGCGTAGCGCCGCATCGGCGCCGGATCGGCCCCGGCGAGCCGCGGCCCGGCCTCGGCGGCCCAGATCATCAGCGCCCCGGTCTTGCCCGCCTGCAGCGCGGTGATCTGGTCGAGATCGAGCGGCCGCTCGGCGCGTTCGGCGGCGATGTCGCGGGCCTGGCCCAGCACCATGCCCTGGGCGCCCGCGGCGCGCGCGAGGCTGAGCGCCAGGTCGGCGCGCACCGCCGCATCGGCGTGGCATTCGGGCGCCAGGCAGAGCTCGAAGCCCAGCGTCAGGAGCGCGTCGCCGGCGAGGATGGCGGTGGCCTCGTCCCATTTGCGGTGCACCGTGGGCTGGCCGCGGCGCAGATCGTCGTCGTCCATCGCCGGCAGGTCGTCATGGACCAGCGAATAGGCGTGCACCGCCTCGATGGCGAGCGCCGGGGCCAGCGCGTCACCCACGCCATGCAGGCGCGCGCCCTCCAGCACCAGGTAGCCCCGCAGCCCCTTGCCGCCGGCCACCGCGTAGCGCATCGCGTCGCCCAGATCGCCCGCGGGCAGCCCCGCCAGCCGCTGCGCAAAGCCCTCCGCGAGCCGCGCCCGGGCCTCGGCGAGGGCGTCCTCGAAGCGCGCATCGGCCAGGGCCATGGCGCTCAGAGGCCCGTGACCGGGGTCTTGCCGGTGGCGTTGCCCTCGGCGTCCAGAGTGATCTGGGCAACCTTCTCCTCGGCCTCGCGCAGCTTGGCCTCGCAGCGCTTGCGCAGCTTGTCGCCGCGCTCGTAGAGCCGGATCGAGTCCTCGAGCGGCACGTCGCCGCGTTCCAGCTGCCCGACCACGCGTTCGAGCTCTGCCATGGCCGCCTCGAAGCTCAGCTCCTCGACCGGCGTCGGCTCCGTCTCGTCGCTCATCCTGCCGCCTCCATCAGTTCCTCGACAAGCGCCCGGCCCGCGGCGCTGAGCGCGTGCAGATCATAGCCGCCTTCCAAAGTCGAGACCACGCGGCCGCCGCAGATCTCGGCCGCCAGCGCGCAGAGTTCGCGGCTCAGCCAGCGGAAATCCTCGGCCGTCCATTCCAGGTTGGCCAGCGGGTCGTCGGCATGGGCGTCGAAGCCCGCCGACAGGATCAGCAGCTCGGGCGCGAAGTCGCGCAGGCGCGGAAAGACCCGGTCGCGGTAGAGCGCGCGCATCTCGTCGCCGCCGCTGCCCGGCGCCAGCGGCAGGTTGACCACGTTGTCATGCGCGCCGCGTTCGTGCGGGGCGCCGGTCCCGGGCCAGAGCGGCGATTGGTGCGAGCTCACGAAGAGCGCGCGGGCCTCGTTCCAGAGCAGGTCCTGGGTGCCGTTGCCATGGTGGACGTCGAAATCCACCACCGCGACGCGGGCCAGGCCGTGGGTCTCGAGCGCGTGGCGCGCCGCCAGCGCCGCGCTGCCGAAGAGGCAGAAGCCCATCGGCGTTGCGGTTTCGGCGTGGTGGCCCGGGGGACGGGTGGCGCAGAAGGCGTTGCCGGCCTCGCCGTCCAGCACCATGTCGACGGCGCGGAGCGCCGCGCCGACGCCCCGCAGCGCGGCGTTCCACGATCCCGGCGACAGCCAGGTATCGGCGTCGAGCGGGGTCTGGCCGCGCTCCGGCACCGCGTCGCGGATGCGGTCGATGTAGTCCTGCGGGTGGCACAGACGCAGCTGCGCCTCCTCGGCCAGAGGCGCCGTGACGCGGCTGAGGTCGAGCGGCTCCAGCGCGTGCAGCAGATGCTCCAGCCGCGCCACCCGTTCGGGATGGCCGTCCGGGGTGACGTGGCCGAGGCAGTCGGCATGGGTGAGGAGGGCGGTCGGCATGGCAGGCTCCCGGCGCAACGGATCGGCGGTGATCAGGCGGCGAGGTAATCGCGATTTCCCGGCCGGGGCAACCGCCGGTCCCGGCGCCGGGCGCCGACCGGCGGTGCCGCGCCGCCGCGGCGGGCCTGTAGCCCGGTCTCAGTCCGGCGCCAGCATGTAGCCCGAGCCGCGCACCGTCTGCAGGTAGCGCGGCTGTTTCGGGTCGTTCTCGATCTTGCGCCGGAGCCGGGTGATCTGCACGTCGACCGCGCGCTCCTGGCTCTGGCCGCGGTCGCGGCCCAGATCCTCGACCAGCTGGGCCCGCGACAGCGGCTCGCCCGGCTTGGCGGCGAAGATCCGCATCAGGTGGCTCTCGGTGGCGGTCAGCCGCACCGGGTCGGGGCCGCGCCACATCTCGCCCTTCTCGATGTCGTAGCGGATCGGCCCGAGGGTCAGCAGCTTCGGCCCGGTCTCGGAGACCGGCGGCTCGGGCATGCGGCGCAGGATGGCGTTGATCCGCAGCAGCAGCTCCTTGGGCTCGAAGGGCTTGGCGAGGTAGTCGTCGGCGCCGGCCTCGAGCCCGGCGATGCGGTCCTCGGTCTCGGCCTTCGCGGTGAGCAGCAGGATCGGCGTGTCGCGGCTTTCGCGCAGCCAGCGCGTCAGGCTGACGCCGTCCTCGCCCGGCATCATCACGTCGAGCACGAGAAGGTCGAAATCGAGCCCGGCGAGCACCCGCCTTGCATGCGCGGCGTCGCGCGCCGCGGAGACCATGAAGCCCTGCCGCATCAGGAATTTCTGCAGCAGGCCGCGAATCCGCTCGTCGTCGTCGACGATCAGCAGATGGGCGTCGGGATCGCTCATCCTCGGCCCTCCCTCAGGCGGTGATATTGCCGGCGCTGTTCGGGATCCATCATCGCCTCGAGCACCTGCCGGAAGCCCGACACCGCCTCCGGCCCGGCCTGCCGGTAGGCCGAACGCATGCGGGCGCGCTGCGCGTCCGAGAGCCGGCTCTCGAGGTCGCGGCCCGACTCGGTCAGGTAGAGGTGGCGCTCGCGCTTGTCGGTGCGGCCGACGCGGCTTTCCACCAGCCCGTCGGCGACCAGCGTGCGCAGCACCCGGTTCAGCGATTGCTTGGTCACCCCGAGGATCGTCAGCAGGTTGTTGATCGTGGTGCCCGGGGCGCAGTTGATGAAGTGCAGCGCCCGGTGATGGGCCCGGCCATAGGCCAGTTCGACGAGGATGCGGTCGGGGTCGGCGGTGAAGCCGCGATAGGCGAAGAACATCGCCTCGATGCCCTGCCGGAGCTGTTCGTCGGTGAGGAACAGCAGCGATTCCGCGCCGCCGGCCTGCACCCGTTCGCTGTCGCCCACATCCATCTGCGCCGTCCGTTCCGCCGTTCCCTGGTGCAGTTTATGTCAGCTATGTTGACATTCCAAGGTGCAGTTGATAGTTCCGCCGGGATTTTGGGCAATATCCGGTCGGCGCGTCCGGCGTCTTGCGCAAGATGTGAAAACCTTCAGCGGAAAGGGTGCGGCATGGCCGGGGCATATGATGATCGCGACGGCAAGATCTGGATGGACGGAAAGCTCCTCGACTGGCGCTCGGCCAACGTGCATGTGCTGACCCACGCCATGCACTACGCCAGCTCGGTCTTCGAGGGCGAGCGGGCCTACAACGGCAAGATCTTCCTGTCCCGCCAGCATTCCGAACGGCTGCATTACTCGGCCAATTGCCTCGACTTCGAGATCCCGTTCTCGGTCGACGAGATCGAGGCCGCCAAGGAGGAGGTGCTGCGCGTCAACGGCTTCACCGACGCCTATGTCCGGGCCCTGGCCTGGCGCGGCGCCGGCGAAGACATGGGCGTCGCCTCCAAGCGCAACCCGGTGCGGCTGGCCATCGCGGCCTGGGAATGGGGCAGCTATTACGGCGACGCCAAGATGAAGGGCGCCAAGCTCGACATCGCCAAGTGGAAGCGGCCCTCGCCCGAGACCGCGCCGAGCCACGCCAAGGCCGCCGGGCTCTACATGATCTGCACCATGGCCAAGCACCAGGCCGAGGCCAAGGGCTGCTCGGACGCGATGATGTTCGACTATCGCGGCTACGTCGCCGAGGCGACCGGCGCCAACATCTTCTTCGTCAAGGACGGCGAGGTGCACACGCCGAAGCCGGATTGCTTCCTCAACGGCCTGACCCGCCAGACCGTGGTCGGCATGCTCGAGGAGCGCCAGATCAGGGTGCACGAGCGCCACATCATGCCCGAGGAGCTGGAGGGGTTCGAACAGTGCTGGCTGACCGGCACCGCCGCCGAGGTCACCCCGGTGGGGCAGATCGGCGATTACAATTTCGAGGTCGGCGCGCTGGCCCGCGAGATCGCCGAAGCCTACGAGAAGAAGGTCCGGGCCTGATCCCGGCCGCGCCCCGACCCCGGTCCGGGCGCGGGTGGGCCGGGCGGTCCGTCCGCCCCCGCCCATCCGCCGCGCGGGCGGGCGCCGGTCAGCGGGCGTGACGTAAGGCGCCGCGCGACGACCGCCGGCGCCGCTCCCGTCTCAGCCGCCCAGCAGGTGCAGCAGCGCGGCCTCCGCCCGCCGCAGGCCGCGCCAGTCCGGCGCCGCCCGGGCCAGCGCCGCGCGCTCCTCGGCTGCGGTCTCGGTCAAAGCGATCACCTCGGGGTGGATGTAGCTCTTGCGGGCGATCGCCGGGGTGTTGCAGAGCCGCTCCGCCGCCGCCTCGGACAGCGCCTTCACCGTCGGGCTCTCCTCGGCCAGCGCGCATTCCAGCGCCGCCACGCTGCCGGTCCAGGTGCGGAAGGTCTTGGCGGTGAAGGCCGCCCCGCCGGTGATCTCGGCCAGCCGCCGGTTGACCTCGCCGGAGGTGACGCAGCGCTTGGTGCCGTCGGCATCGCACCACGAGACCAGCGTCGGCCCGGCCAGGTCGTCGAGCTGCGACAGGATGCGCAGCAGCGTGCGGTCGCGCAGGGCCTTGCGCACCCGAATGCCGCCCTTGCCGCGATAGGCGAGCCGCAGCCGGTCCTCGCGCAGGTCGAGATGCTGGCGCCGCAGGGTGGTGGCGCCGTAGGTGCGGTTCTCGCGCGCATAGTCGGAATTGCCGACGCGCAGGCCGGCGCGGTCGATCAGCGCCAACACCGCGGCGAGCGCGAAGTCATGGTCGCCGACCTCGCCCTCGCGCAGGTCGCGGCTGATGCGGCGGCGCAGGCCCGGCAGCGCCGCGCCGAAGGCGGCGAGCTGGTCGTACTTGGCGCGGGCGCGGAACTCGGTCCAGTCGGGATGGTAGCGATACTGCTTGCGCGCCCGGGCGTCGCGCCCGGTGGCCTGCAGGTGGCCCTGCGGCTCGGGGCACATCCAGACGTCGCGATAGGCCGGCGGCACCGCCAGCGCGTCGAGCCGCCGGCGTTCGCGCCGGTCGTCGATCGACGTGCCGTCGGGGGCGGTGTAGCTCCAGCCGCGGCCGCGCCGCCGGCGCCGTATGCCGGGGCGGTCGTCGGGGTAGTAGATCAGGTCTGCGGCGAGGCTCATTGCCGGGCAACGCCGGCGCCCGGTGGCGGTTCCCCGCCGCCGCTTGATCCTGCCCGGCTTCGCTGTCACCCTGCCGCGATACGGCGGGCGGGAGCAGGAGAGGCATGCAGGATCAGACCATCGGCGCCGAGGTGCGCAGCCCCGATCTGCCCGCGGCGGAGATGTTCGAGGATGCCGGGGCGGCGGTCGAGCGGCTCTGCGAGCTTTATGACGGCGGGGTCGATTTCCTGTGCCGCGGCTTCGAGGAGCTGATGGCGGGCGACGCCCGGCCGGCGGGACGCTTCCGCGCCTTCTACCCCGAGATCCGCGTCGCCACCGCGACCTTCGCCAAGGTCGACAGCCGGCTCAGCTTCGGCCACCTGCCGGCGCCCGGGCTCTATGCGGCGACGATCACCCGCCCCGACCTCTTCGGCTATTACCTGCGCCAGCAGATCCGGCTGCTGATCGAGAACCACGGCGTGGCGGTGCGGGTCGGCCTGTCGACGACGCCAATCCCGATCCATTTCGCGGTGGCGGCGCGGTCGGGCCGGGCGGTGCCGCAGGAGGGGGCGGCGGAGTTCGTGCTGCGCGACCTCTTCGACGTGCCCGACCTGACCTCCACGAACGACGACATCGTCAACGGCATCGCGCTGCCCGATCCCGACGGCGCGCGGCCCCTGGCGCCGTTCACCGCGCAGCGCGTCGATTATTCGCTTGCCCGCCTGGCGCATTACACGGCGACCGATCCGGAGCACTTCCAGAACCACGTCCTGTTCACCAACTACCAGTTCTACGTCACCGAGTTCGAGGCCTTCGCGCGCGCCATGCTGGCCGATCCCGACAGCGGCTACACCAGCTTCGTGTCCACCGACAACGTGGAGATCACCGGGCCGGACGGCACCATCCCGCCGACCCTGAAGACGCCGCAGATGCCGACCTACCACCTCAAGCGCAAGGGCGGGGCGGGGATCACGCTGGTCAATATCGGCGTCGGGCCCTCGAACGCCAAGACCGCCACCGACCACATCGCGGTGCTGCGCCCGCATGCCTGGATGATGGTCGGGCATTGCGCCGGGCTCAGGAACAGCCAGAGCCTGGGCGATTTCGTGCTGGCCCACGCCTATCTGCGCGAGGACCGCGTGCTCGACGACGACCTGCCGGTCTGGGTGCCGATCCCGGCGCTGGCCGAGATCCAGATCGCGCTGGAGCGCGCCGTCGAGGAGGTCACCCAGCTCGACGGTTACGACCTGAAGCGGATCATGCGCACCGGCACCGTGGCCTCGGTCGACAACCGCAACTGGGAGCTCCGCGACACGTCGGGTCCGGTGCAGCGGCTGAGCCAGTCGCGCGCCGTGGCGCTCGACATGGAGAGCGCCACCATCGCCGCCAACGGCTTCCGCTTCCGGGTGCCCTACGGCACGCTGCTCTGCGTTTCCGACAAGCCGCTGCATGGCGAGCTGAAGCTGCCCGGCATGGCCTCGGACTTCTACAAGACCCAGGTGGCGCGGCACCTGATGATCGGCATCCGGGCCATGGAACAGTTGCGCGAGATGCCTCTGGAACGTATCCACAGCCGGAAGCTGCGCAGTTTCGAGGAGACGGCCTTCCTGTGACGGCCGGCTGACGCTGCGACAGGCGCGCATTTTGTGTGGTTTTCCCGGGGTGCAACCCCACAGTTTCTTGTGTTGTAACTCTATATGAGGTTTACTCGCGGCAATCTGGCCCCAGAGAGGGCTGCAAAGGAGACAGTTCATGGCGAAGCCGATGACCAAGACGCAGCTCGTCGCTGCACTGGCCGAGGAGATGGGCAGCGACAAGAAGACGGCCGGGGCCGCTCTCGATGCGCTGACCGGCATCATCACCAAAGAGGTGTCCGAGGGCGGCGCGGTCACCCTGCCGGGCATCGGCAAGATCTATTGCCGCGAGCGCCCGGAGCGCATGGTGCGCAACCCCGCCACCGGCGAGCAGTTCAAGAAGGAAGCCGACAAGCAGGTCAAGGTGACCGTGGCGAAGGCCCTGAAGGACAGCGTCAACGAGTGACGGCGCCGCCCCGCGGGGCATCGCGATTGCAAGGCCGCCCCATCCGGGCGGCCTTTGTTTTTTGGGCGTGCGGGTTCCCGCCGGCGGCCCTGCGGGGCGGGGCTCGGCGGCTTCCTGCCCATTTCGGGGGAACCAGCGCCCAGGCCACCGGTTGTGTCCGCAAGGCTGGAGGATACCGGCCCTTGTTTTCGCATTGTTCGTGCCTGTGCCAGTCAGCCCGTTTCCTGCCACGCTCAGAATGAGGGAGAGCGCCTTGGACCGTCTCGCCCGCCGTCTCGGCCTTCAGACCGATCCCGTCATCTTCTTTTCCGCGGCGGCCTTCATGGTGGTCTTCGCACTGGCCCTGATCCTGTTTCCCGGCCCGATCGGCGACGCCTTCGCCGCGGCGCGGGCCTGGATCGTCACCAATCTCGGCTGGTTCTTCATCCTGGGCGTCAATGTCTGGCTGGGCTTCCTGATCTGGGTCTCGACCAGCCGCTACGGCCATGTCCGGCTGGGCGGCCGCAACGCGCGCCCGGAATATTCCAACCTGTCCTGGTTCACCATGCTGTTCGCCGGCGGCATCGGCACGGTGCTGATGTTCTGGGGCGTGGCCGAGCCGATGAGCCATTTCGCCAACCCGCCGATGCCGGGGGTCGAGGCGCATTCGCGCGAGGCGGCGCAGGACGCGATCTCCATCGCGCTCTACCATCTCGGCCTGCACACCTGGACGATCTTCACCCTGCCGGGGCTGGCCTTCGCCTATTTCATCTACCGCTACCGGCTGCCGGTGCGGGTCTCCTCGGTGTTCTTCCCGCTGCTCGGCGACGGCATCTACGGCCCGGTCGGAAAGACCATCGACGTGGTCGCCATCCTCGGCACCCTGTTCGGCGTGGCGGTGTCGCTGGGCCTCGGCTCGAGCCAGGTCGCGGCCGGGCTCAACGAACTGTTCGGCACCGGCGACGGGCCGACGGTGCAGATCCTGATCATTGCGGTGCTCACCGGGGTGGCGGTGACCTCGATCGTCGCCGGCCTCGACAGCGGGGTGAAGCTGCTGTCGAACATCAATATCGGTATGGCCGTGCTGCTGATGCTCTTCGTGGTGGTGACCGGCTCGACCCTGTTCCTGCTCCGCGGCATCGTCGAGACGGCGGGTCTCTACCTGCACAACCTGCCGCGGCTGGCCTTCTGGAACGACATGCTCGAGAACATCTCGCCGGACGGCACGGATTGGGGCTGGCAGGGCGACTGGACGGTGTTCTACTGGGCCTGGACGGTGACCTGGTCGCCCTTCATGGGGCTCTTCGTGGCGCGCATCTCCAAGGGCCGGACGATCCGCGAATTCGTCATGGGCGTGCTGCTCGCGCCGTCGCTCTTCACCCTGGTCTGGTTCGCGGTCTTCGGCTGGCAGGCGATGGAGATCGACGGCATCGGCGCCGCGGCGCGCGACGCCATGGGCGAGACCGCGGGACAGCTGAGCGCGGCGGTCTCGGAATCGATCCCGCTGGCGATGTTCGCCTTCTTCGAGGCCTTTCCCTTCACCACGCTGATCCAGGGTTTCGGGGTGCTGATCGTTGCGATCTTCTTCGCCACCTCGTCGGACTCGGCCTCGCTGGTGGTCGACATGCTCTGCACCGGCGAGGCGCAGGCCGGCCCGGTGCAGCAGCGCCTGTTCTGGGGCATCGCCGAGGGCACGATCGCGATCCTGCTGATCATGCTGGCCGGGCAGGCCGGTCTGACCGCGCTGCAGCAGGTCATCACGGTGATCGGCCTGCCGATATTCTGCCTGGTCTTCATGATGATCCCGGCGATCATCAAGGGGCTCTTGGCCGAGGATATCGATTACGTCACGGTGGGCCCGCGGCCCGACCGCTCGGAGCTGCACAGCGATGCCGAGCCGGCCGGCGCGGCGCATACGGGGCTCGACCCGGCCCGCGCCTCGCGGGTCTGACCGGGGGCCGCGCCGCCGCTCAGCCGAGGCCCACGGCGCCGCGCACCGCGGCGACGTAGGTCCCGGCGACGGCGTCGCGGTCGAGCCGGCCGCCGTCGCGGTACCAGGTCGTGACCCCGGTCAGCATCGCCAGCAGCGCCCGCGCCAGCACCGCCGCGTCGCCGATGCGGAAAAGCCCCGACGCGGCGCCGGCATGCAGGATGTCGTGCAGCAGCGCCTCGTAGCGGTCGCGCTCGGCGACGATCCGGGCGCGCGCCTCAGCGTCGAGGCTGCGCAACTCCATGTAGGCCAGGAACACGTCCTCGGGCGCCTCCATGTGGCGCAGCACGTGGAACCGCGCGAAGGCCTCGAGCCGCGCCGCGGGATCGGCGATGCCGTCGAGCGCGGCGGCCGCGTCGCGCAGGATGCGCTCCATGTGGCCCTCCATCAGGTCGACGAGGATCTCGTGCTTGGAGGCGAAGTGGTTGTAGATCGCCGAGGGCCGGATGCCGACCTCGGCGGCGATGTCGCGGACCGACACGCCGGCATAGCCGAACCGGGTGAACAGGCGCCGCGCGGCGTCGCGGATCGCGGCCTTGGTGTCCGGGCGGGCAGGGCGCTGGGGCATCGGATCTCGTGCTAACGGGCGTTCGTTCATCCACCTTACGGCGCCCGGCGCGAAAAGGCCACGGCGGCCGTGCCCGCGCGCCCAGGGGCGGCGCGGTTGTCTTTTGCGGCCCGGATTGCTAAGCGCCGGCGCGAGACCGGCCCGCCGGAGCGACCCCGTCCGGGTTGCCGGGCCGCCGATCACCGGAACACGCGACATAAATCGACGCCGGCCCGGGCCGGCCGGGACGGGACGCACATGCTTTCACTTCATGCCTATCGCGAGCAATGGTTCGGCAATATCCGCGGCGACCTCCTGTCGGGTCTGGTCGTGGCGCTGGCGCTGATCCCCGAGGCCATCGCCTTCTCGATCATCGCCGGGGTCGATCCCAAGATCGGGCTCTACGCCTCGTTCTCGATCGCCGTGGTCACCGCCATCGCCGGCGGCCGCCCCGGCATGATCTCGGCCGCCACCGCCGCCACCGCGGTGCTGATGGTCACGCTGGTGCGCGATCACGGGCTGGAATACCTGCTGGCCACCACGGTGCTGGCCGGCATCCTGCAGGTGCTCTGCGGTCTGGCGCGGCTCGGCCACCTGATGCGCTTCGTCTCGCGCTCGGTGATGACCGGCTTCGTCAACGCGCTGGCGATCCTGATCTTCATGGCGCAGATCCCCGAACTGGTGGGCGTGCCGTGGCTGACCTACCCGCTGGTCGCCGCCGGGCTCGCCATCATCTACCTGTTCCCCTACCTGACCCGCGCCGTGCCCTCGCCGCTGGTGACCATCATCGTGCTGACCGCGCTGGTGCTGACCATGGGCTGGGACGTGCGCACCGTGGGCGACATGGGCGAGCTGCCCGACACGCTGCCGATGTTCCTGATCCCCGACATCCCGCTGACCTTCGAGACCCTGACGATCATCTTCCCCTATGCCGCCGCGGTGGCCGTGGTGGGGCTTCTGGAAAGCCTGATGACCGCCAACATCGTCGACGAGCTCACCGACACCAGCTCCGACCGCAACCAGGAATGCATCGGCCAGGGCTGCGCCAATTTCGCCACCGGTTTCATCGGCGGCATGGCCGGCTGCGCGATGATCGGCCAGTCGATCATCAACGTGAAATCCGGCGGCCGCGGCCGGCTCTCCTGCTTCGCCGCCGGGGTCTTCCTGCTGTTCCTCGTGGTGGTGCTGGGCGACCTGGTGGCGCGCATCCCGATGGCGGCGCTGGTGGCGATCATGATCATGGTCTCGATCGGCACCTTCTCGTGGTCCTCGATCAAGACGCTCAAGACCCACCCGGCCTCGTCCTCGGTGGTGATGGTGGCGACGGTGGCCACCGTGGTCTTCACCCACAACCTCGCCATCGGCGTGCTGGTCGGCGTGCTGCTCTCGGGCATCTTCTTCGCCGCCAAGATCGCGCAGCTGTTCCGCGTCCGCTCCGAGCTGTCGCAGGACGGCCGCACCCGCAGCTACCATGTCGAGGGGCAGCTGTTCTTCGCCTCGGCCGAACAGTTCATGCGCGCCTTCGACTTCCGCGAGGCGGCCGAGCGCGTGGTGATCGATGTCAGCCGCGCGCATATCTGGGACATCTCCTCGGTTGCGGCGCTCGACATGGCCGTGCTCAAGTTCCGCCGGGAAGGCGCCGAGGTGGAGCTTCGCGGCATGAACGAGGCCTCCGCCACCATCGTCGACCGGCTGGGCGAACACGACAAGCCGGGTGCGATGGACAAGCTGATGGCGCATTGAGGGAGATGAGCAGATGACCGGAACCCTGATCGCGCTGGTGGACGGCTCGGCCTATTCGAAAAGCGTCTGCGACCACGCCGCCTGGATCGCCGGACGCACCGGGCTCGGGGTCGAGCTGATGCACGTGCTGGGGCGGCGCGAGACCGCGCGGGCCGAGGATCTCTCGGGCTCGATCGCGCTCGGCGCGCGCTCCGCGCTGCTGGCGGAGCTGTCCGAGCTCGACGAGCAGCGCTCCCGGCTGGTGGTGCATCGCGGCCGCGCCATTCTCGACGATGCCCGCGCCGTGCTGGACGCGGCCGGCGTGGCGGAGGCCCGCACGCATCTGCGCCACGGCGACCTGATCGAGGCGGTGGCCGAGAAGGAGGCCGGCGCCGAGATGTTCCTGATCGGCAAGCGCGGCGAGGGCGCCGACTTCGCCAAGGGACATCTGGGCTCCAACCTCGACCGGGTGATGCGCAGCACGCGCAAGCCGCTGGTGGTGGCCTCGCGCGCCTTCCGCCCGGTGCGGCGCGCGCTGATCGCCTTCGACGGCAGCCCCTCCAGCCTGCGCGCCGTCGATCACGTCGCGCGCTCGCCGCTCTATGCCGGGCTGGAATTGTGCCTCGTCACCGTGGGCCAGGACAGCGACCGGGTGGCCAAATGGCACGAGGATGCCCGCGCCATGCTGCGCGCCGCCGGCCACGAGGCGGGCGCCCGGGTGATCCCGGGCCAGCCCGAGGAAGCGCTGGGCGCGCTGGTCGAGAGCGACGGCTTCGACCTCGTGGTGATGGGGGCCTCGGGGCACAGCCGGATCCGCGCGCTCTTCGTGGGCTCGACCACGCTCGACATGATGCGCAGCTGCAAGGTTCCGATCGTCGCCATCCGCTGATCCCGCGCCCGGCGCGGGCGGGCCTCAGATCCAGCCCTTGCGCTTGAAGAACAGGTAGGGCGCGATCATCGAGCCCACCATGGCGCCGAGCACCAGCGGGTAGGCGATGCGCCAGTCGAGCTCGGGCATGTGCTCGAAGTTCATGCCGTAGATGCTGGCGATCAGGGTCGGCGGAAGGAACATCACCGCGACCACCGAGAAGGTCTTGATGATGTCGTTCTGCTCGATGGTGATGAGCCCCAGCAGCGCGTCGAGCAGGAAGGTCACCTTGGCCGAGAGCGCGGTCTCGTGCTCGAGCAGCATCTCCACGTCGCGCGCCACCATGGTCAGCGCCTCGCCGGCGCGGGGCGCCGCCTGCAGCGCCGCGAGGCCCTGCGCGAAGGCCGCGAGCCGGCCCAGCGCCACCAGGCTCTCGCGCGTCTTCGAGGCGATCTCGGCGGTGCGGCTGAGCTGCTGCATGCGGCGCCTGAGATCGCTGCTGCCGACATCGCGGGTGGTGACCTCGCGGCCGACCAGGTCGAGCTCGCGGCCCAGCGCCTCCATCACGTCGGCCAGCCGGTCGACCACCGCGTCGAGCAGGCCGGCCAGGGCGTCGGGAGGGCTCTCGCAGACCGCCGGGGTGCGCGCCGCGGTGGCCGCGAAGGCGGTCAGCGAGGCCGGTTCGGCATAGCGCAGCGTCACCAGGTGGCGGTCGCTCAGAACGAAGGTCAGGTCGGTCGAATCGGGGTAGTCGTCGGTGCTGTGGACGAGCAGCGGCAGCGTCATCACCGCGGCCGAGCCGCTGTGGTAGAGGCGGCTCGAAATCTCGATCTCGGCCATCTGGTCGCGCGTCGGGATCGTCACCTCGAGCGCCGATTCGATGGCGCGGATCTCGCCCGCGTCGGGATCGGCGAGGTCGATCCAGGCGGCGTCGGCGAGATGGGCCAGCGCCGCCTCGCCGTCGCGGATGCGGCAGGTGCCGTCGCGGCCTTGATAGATGCGGATCATCGCGCCTCCCCTCGCACAGGTGTTGCCGAACGGGGTGCCGCAGGAACGGCGTGCCGGCAAGTGTCCTGCGGGCTTTGTCGCCCGCAGGCGGACCGCTAGATAGGCAGAAACGCCCCCGGAACGAGGCCTTGCATGAACATCACCTGGTCCCTGCTGCTTGGTGCCGCGCTGCTGATCGCGGCGGCCTATTGCGCGGTGCGCGCGGTCGCCTCGGCCCGCACCCCGCAGGGCGCGGTGGGGTGGGTGATCTTCCTGATCGTGGCGCCGTGGTTCGGCGTGCCGGCCTATCTGGTCTTCGGCCACCACAAGCTGCGGCCCTATACCGAGGCGCGGCGCCGCTCGCGCGAGATGGTGACGCGGCTGACCCAGCTGGCCCGCGTGCATCCGCCCGAGCCCGCCGGCCGCGACCGGCTGCGCCCCTTCGAGACGCTGGTGCGCCTGCCCGCGGTGGGCGGCAACGATGCCCGGCTGCTGATCGACGGGGAGGCCACCTTCGCGGCCATCTTCGCCGCCATGGACCGGGCGCAATCCTATTTGCTGGTGCAGTTCTACACCATCGAGGAGGACCGCATGGGCGAGGCCCTGGCGGCCCGGCTGGTGGCGGCGGCCGGGCGCGGCGTGCGGGTGCTGATGCTCTATGACGGGGTCGGCAGCTACGGGCTGTCGCGGCGCTACACCGAACGGCTGTCCGAGGCCGGGGTGACGGTGCTCGACCCGCGCGATTCCCGCGGCCCGACCTCGCGGCTCCAGCTGAACTTCCGCAACCACCGCAAGTCGGTGGTGGTCGATGGCGAGGTCGGCTTTCTCGGCGGGCTCAACGTGACCCGCGCCTATATGGGCGAGAGCCCGACCTTCGGGCCGTGGCGCGACACCCATCTCGAGGTGCGCGGCCCGATGGTGGCGCAGCTGCAGCTCGGCTTCGTCGAGGACTGGCACTGGGCCACCGGCGAGGAGCTGGGCGACAGCATGGTCTGGAAGACCGGCATCGAATCCGCCGGCATGACCGGGCTGATCGTGCCCACCGGCCCCGGCGACCGGCTGGATACCGGGGCGCTGTTCTATTTCTCGGCGATCTCCATGGCCCGGTCGCGGGTCTGGATCGCCTCGCCCTATTTCGTGCCCGACATCGATACCATCTCGGCGCTGATCGCGGCCAAGCTGCGGGGCTGCGACGTGCGCATCCTGGTGCCCGACATGGCCGATCACTGGCTGCCCTGGCTGGCCGCCTTCTCCTATTTCGACCTGCTGCGCGCCGCCGGGGTGGAAATCCACCGCTACAAGGAAGGCTTCATGCATCAGAAGGTCGCGCTGATCGACGACGATCTCGCCGCGGTCGGCTCGGCCAATCTCGACAACCGCTCGTTCCGGCTGAACTTCGAGCTGATGGCGGTGCTGGCCGATCACGGCTTCGCGGCCGAGGTGGAGCGCATGCTCGAGGCCGATTTCGCGCGGGCGGAGCGGCTCGAGAAGCGCCTGTCCGAGCAGAAGCTGGCGGTGCGCATCGGGGCGCCGCTGGCGCGGCTGCTGTCGCCGGTGCTGTGATGAAGCTGAAGATCGCCTCCTACAACATCCGCAAGGCGGTGGGGCTCGATTACCGCCGCCGCCCCGACCGCATCCTGCACGTCCTGAACGAGATCGGCGCCGACGTGGTGGTGCTGCAGGAGGCCGACCGCCGGCTCGGCGAACGGCCGACCGCGCTGCCGCGCTTCCTGATCGAGCAGATGACCGATTACCGGATCTGCGACCTGGCGGACAACGATGTCAGCCTCGGCTGGCACGGAAACGCCATCCTGGTGCGCGAGGGGCTGGAGATGCGCATGCCGCGGCGGCTGGAACTGCCGGGGCTCGAGCCGCGCGGCGCGGTGTCGGTCACCGTCGGGCGGCTGACCGTGGTGGGCACCCATCTGGGTCTCCTGCGGCGCTGGCGGCTGCGCCAGATGCAGGCCATCCTGCGCCATCTCGAGGCCGGGCCCGAACGCGTGGTGATCGCCGGCGACTTCAACGAATGGTCGGCCATGGGGGGCTTCGCGCCGTGGCAGGACGGGCTGACCGTGGTGGCCCCCGGCGACAGCTTCCACGCCGCCCGCCCGGTGGCCTGCCTCGACCGCTTCGCGCATGGCCGGGCGGTGCGGCTGCGCGCCACCGGGGTGGTGCAGACCGCCACCACGCGGCGCGCCTCGGACCACCTGCCGGTCTGGGCGCTGGCGGAATTGCTGCGCTGACCCGGCGCGCGGCGGGTCAGCCGGGGCCCAGAAGCAGGTCGAGCGGCGGGCCGTCGGCTGCCTTGACGCGCTTGGTGACGATGTAGGTGTAATAGCGCGCCAGGCCGATCCGCGCCTCCAGCAGCGCGTCGATCAGGCGCTGGTAGCTGTCGATGTCGCGGGTCACGACCTGCAGCAAATAGTCGAAACCGCCGCCGAGCGCCCAGACCCAGGTGATCTCGTCATAGCCCTGCACGGCGCGTTCGAAGACCTGGAAATCGCCGACCTTGTGGCGGTCGAGCTCCACCGCCACGAAGACCGTGACATGCGGTCCCAGCGCCTTCAGCCCGATCCGCGCGCCATAGCCCTCGATGATGCCGGCGGTCTCGAGCTTTCTCAGCCGCTCCCAGGCCGGGGTCGCCGACAGCCCGACCTGCGCGGCAAGCTCGGCCTTGGTGATGCGGCCCTGCCGGGTCAGCACCTTGAGGATGGCAAGGTCGCGGGCGTCGAGCCTCAGCATCGCGTCAGGCCCGGATCACCGTGCCGCCGAGCCCCGGCAGGGTGGCGACGTGGCTGGCGATGGCGGTGTCCTGCGCGCCGGTGCCGGTGAGATCGGCGATGGTCACCGCGTCCTCGGAGGGCCGGCCGGGATGCGCCCCGGCCACCACGGCACCGAGCTCGGCCGGAACGCCGCCCTGCCAGAGCCCGGCGGCGCGGGCGGCGCGCAGCTCGCCCAGGCGTTCGGTCTGGCTGACGCGGTCGGCGACGTAGAGGTCGGCGGCGGTCAGGCAGGCGGGGTCGAGCTCGCCCTTGCCCTCCTGGTCGGAGCCCATGGCGGTGATGTGGAGCCCGGGATGCAGCCACTCGGCGCGCAGGATCGGCTCCCGCGCGGGCGTCGTGGTCACCACGAGCTGGCTCTCCGCCACCAGTCGCGCGGGGTCGGCGCAGGCGCTGACCGGCACGCCGAGGTCGCGTTCCAGATCGGCGGCGCAGGCGGCGGCGCGGTCCGCGTCGCGGCCCCAGACCAGCGCCCGGGCGAAGGGCCGGACGAGATGCGCCGCGCGGAGCTGCAGCCGCGCCTGCACGCCGGTCCCCATGACCCCCGCGCACTCGACCCGGTCCGGCGCCAGGTGCCGCGCCGCCACGGCGCCGGCGGCGGCGGTGCGCAGGTCGGTGAGATAGCCGTTGTCGAGAAACACCGCCTCGACCAGCCCGGTTTTGGCCGAGAACAGGATCATCAGCCCGTTCAGCGAGGGCAGGCCGAGCTTCGGATTGTCGAAGAAGCCGGGCGAGACCTTGATGGCGAAGCCGTCGAAGCCGGGGATGTAGGCGGTCTTCACGTCGACCTCGCCATGCGCCGCCTCGAGCGCCATGGACAGGACCGGCGGCATCACCACGCCGCCCGCGTCGAGCGCGGCGAAGGCGCGCTCGATCACGTCGACCAGCGCCAGATCGAGGTCGAGCGCGGCGCGCAGCTCGGATTCGGTCAGGATGCGGATGTCATGCGGCATAGGGGCTCCCCGGAACGGTCACATCGCCAAGCGTCACGTCCTGCCCGGTGACGATGCGGGTGAACAGGTCCATGTCGAGGTTGCGGCCGGTGAGGATCGTCGCCGCCGGCCCGTCGAGCGCGACCTTGCCGGCCTCGAGCGCCGCAAGACCGACCACGCAGGCGCCCTCGGCGATCAGCCGCTCCTCGAAATAGAGCCGCTGCAGGGCGCGGTAGATCTCGGCCTCGGTCACCGTCACCACCGCGTCGAGCAGGTCGCGGCACATGGCGAAGGTCAGGCGGTTCTCGGCGCCGATGCCGCCGCCGAGACTGTCGGCGAGGCTCGCCACCTCCTCGACCGCCACCGGGCGGCCGGCCTTCAGGCTCTCGGCCATCGCCGCGCCGCGGTCCATCGAGATGCCGATGACGCGGATGCCGGGCTTGATCGCCTTGGCCGCCAGGGCCACCCCGGCGGCCAGCCCGCCGCCCGAGAGCGGCACCAGCAGCGTGCCGATCTCGGGCCGGGCCTCCAGCATCTCGAGCCCGATCGTGCCCTGGCCGGCGATCACACGTGCATCGTCGAAGGGCGGGATGTCGGCCAGGCCCTCCTCGGCGGCGAGCCGCGTCGCCTCGACCTGCGCGGCATCCTGCGAGCGGCCGATGATGCGCGCCTCGGCGCCGAGCGCGCGGATGCCCGCGACCTTGGCGCGCGGCACCAGTTCGGACATGCAGATCACCGCGCGGAGGCCCTTCTCGCGCGCCGCCCAGGCCACCGCGCGGCCATGGTTGCCGGTCGAGCAGCAGGTCACGCCGGCCGCGTCGCCGGGCAGGGCGGCCACCGCGTTGAGCGCGCCGCGCAGCTTGAAGGCGCCGATCGGCTGGGCGATCTCGAGCTTCAGCCAGACAGGGTGGCCGTGGCGCCGCTCCAGATCCGGCGACGGCACCATCGGCGTGGCATCGGCGCGCCCGCGGATCGCGGCCCGGGCGGCGAAAATGTCGGCGAGCGTCACGGTCATGCGGCGGACTATGGGGCGGGGCGGCGGCGATGAAAACCCGTCCTTGCCGCCGCGGCCGGATCGCGGGGCTTCCCGCCGGCCGGGCAGCGGCGTAGCGTCGCCGCCATGACCGCCTCCGCCGCCCCTCTCGACGATCCGCGCCTGCTCTTCGACGGCGCCTATGCCTGGACCCGGCTGGCCATCACCGTGGCGGTGGCGGTGATGGGCAATGCCGGGATGTGGTCCTACATCGCGGTCATGCCCGAGGTCGCGGCCGGCTTCGGCGCCGAGCGCGGCGCGGCCTCGCTGCCCTTCACCACCACCATGCTGGGCTTTGCCGCCGGCAACCTGATGATTGGCCGCTGGGTCGACCGCTTCGGCATCACCGCCTCGCTGGTCGGCGCGGCGCTGGTCCTGGCGGCGGGCTACTGGGCCGCGGCCTTGAGCCCGTCGCTCCTGCTCCTGAGCCTCGCCCAGGCGGCGGTGGGCTTCGGCACCGCGGTCTGTTTCGGGCCGCTGATCGCCGACGTGTCGCAATGGTTCCTGCGCCGCCGCGGGCTCGCCGTGGGGATCGCCGCCTCGGGCAATTACCTTTCCGGCGCGGTCTGGCCGGTGGCGCTGGCGGCGCTCGCCGACGGCGCGGGCTGGCGCTGGAGCTACACCGCCATGGCGCTGATCACGCTCCTGTCGCTGCCGGCCCTGGCGCTGCTCCTGCGCCGCCGGCTGCCCGCAGAGGCCGCCGCCCGGGCCGAGACCCGGGCCAGCGCCCGCGCCGCCGGCAGCGGCTTCACGCCGCGCCAGCTGCAATGGCTCCTGGGCCTTGCGGGCATCGGCTGCTGCGTCGCCATGTCGATGCCGCAGGTCCATATCGTGGCGCTCTGCGTCGATCTGGGCTACGGGCCCGCGGCGGGCGCCGAGATGCTGTCGGTGATGCTGCTGGGCGGGGTCGTCTCGCGGCTGGTCTCCGGGGTGCTGGCGGACCGCATCGGCGGGGTGGCGACGCTGCTTCTGGGCTCGGTCCTGCAGATGCTGGCGCTGGCGCTCTACCTGCCGGCGGACGGGCTGACCTCGCTCTACGTGGTGAGCCTGGTCTTCGGCCTGGCGCAGGGCGGCATCGTGCCGGCCTACGCGGTCATCGTGCGGGAATACCTGCCCGCGCGCGAGGCCGGGGCGCGGGTCGGCTTCGTGATGATGATGACCATCCTCGGCATGGCGCTGGGCGGCTGGATGTCGGGGGCGATCTACGACCTGACCGGCAGCTACGCCCCGGCCTTCTGGAACGGCATCCTGTGGAACGCGCTGAACATCGGCCTCGTGGCGCTCTTGATCCTGCGCCGGCGCGGCGCGCTGCCCGCCGCCGCCTGAGCCCTAGTCGAGGAGCGCGGCGGGGAAGATCCGCGCGGCGTGCTCGGCGAGGTAGATCCGCAGCCACGGCGTGTAGCGCCCGGGCCGCGCCGCCGCGTCGCGGCGCAGTTCGGCCAGCGGCATCCAGGCCGTCTCCATCACCTCGGCGGGGTCCGGCGACAGCGCCAGATCGGCGTCCGCCTCGGCGGTGAAGAGATCGACCACCTCGTGCTCGACCAGGCCATCGCCGACCTCGGCGCGGTATTCCACCCGGTCGCGCGGGGTCAGCGACAGGCCGGCCACGCCGAGTTCCTCGGCCAGCCGGCGCCGGGCGCACGCCTCGGGCGGCTCGTTCCAGTGCGGATGGGTGCAGCAGGCATTCGCCCAGAGCCCCGGCGTGTGATACTTGCCGAGCGCGCGGCGCTGCAGCAGCACGAGGTCGCCCTTCAGCACGAAGACCGACACCGCCTTGTGGCGCAGGCCGCGGCGATGCACGGCGAGCTTCTCGACCGGCTGCAGGCGGCCGTCGATCCAGGCGGGGATCTCGATCTCGGGGGCGTCGCTCACGGCGGGTCCTTCAAGGCTGTCTGCGGGCGGGAAGGGGGCTTTCTGCCGGGCACCGGCGGCGAGGTCAATCCGGGTCGACGCGGCCGCGCATCGCCTTGACCTCGCCGCGCACCTTCTTTTCCTTCAGCCGGCGCTTCTTGGAGCCCAGCGTCGGGCGGGTGGGGATGCGCCGCTTGGGCTTTTCCAGCGCGCGCGCCACCAGCTCGGCCAGCCGGTCGCGGGCGATCTCCCGGTTGCGGGCCTGGCTGCGGGTCTCGTCGACCTGCAGGACCAGCGCGCCCTCCTTGGTCCAGCGCCGCCCGGCCAGCCGCTTCAGCCGCGCCTTGACCGGGCCCGGCAGGTTCGGCGAGCGCTCGGCCTCGAAGCGCAGCTCGACCGCGCTCGAGACCTTGTTGACGTTCTGGCCGCCCGGCCCCGAGGCGCGCATGAACTGCTCGGTGATCTCCCAATCCTCGAGCGCGATGCGGTCGCTGATCCTGAGCACGTCTGCCTCCGTTGCGGGCGGGTTCGGGCCGGAGCGGGGCCGGAGCGGCGTCCGGCCCGGTGGCGGGTTGCCGGGGGTGTAGCGCGGGGCCGCAGCCGCTGCATGCAAAAAGGGTCGCCCGGAGCGTGGACGACCCTTCGAGAACTAGGAGGCGGGGCCGGTTAGGCACGCGCCAATGTGGACCATCGTCCATCCCAGGGACTGCCCTAGGCGGCGATCCTCCGCACTGTTCCGACACCTCTCTCCAATGTTTCTCTCGACACTGGATCACCTCCTTTCTGCTGCTGAAACCGTAAGGAGGATGGTGGCACGGAATTTCTTACCGTCAAAATAATTCTGAGGGTTACGCGGCGGAAGCCCGGGATTGTGCCCAGGATACAATCATCCGGAAGGGCACCAGGGCGAGCAGCGCCAGGGCCAGCTTCACGCCCCAATCGGCAACCGCCAGCGACACCCAGAGCGGCACCACCGGGCCGGCGCCGAGCAGCGGCAGCGCCTCGTTGGCCCAGGCGACGTCGTCGAAGGGGTCGAGAACCGCGAGCTGGGCGGAAAAGGCGATGCTGAAGAACAGCGCGGTGTCGACCGTGGCGCCGATCAGCGTGGAGGCCAGCGGCGCCCGCCACCAGCGCCCGGCGCGCAGCCGGTCGAAGACCGCGACGTCGAGGAGCTGCGCCGTGAGGAAGGCCACGCCGGAGCCGATCGCCACCCGGAGCGTCACCAGCGGGCCGAACTCGCCGTCGATCTGGGTGCCGATGAAGGAGCAGACCACGCCCACCATGAACCCGGCCACCACCACCTTGCGGGCCGCGGCGGGCCCGTAGAGGCGGTTCATCAGGTCGGTGACGAGGAACGCCACCGGGTAGGTGAAGGCGCCCCAGGTCAGCCACTGGCCGAACAGGAACTGCACCAGGATGTTGGAGGCGACGACGACCGCCGCCATGGCGAGGATGCCCGGAAGATTCGCGCGCGACATGGCTGCTCCCGTTTTGCCAAGGTTGCGGGGACTTGGTCCCGGCCGCGGGACATCGCCGCGCATAGCCGGCAGCCGCCCGGCGCGCAACGATTCGGTATTCCGCCGGGGCGTCAGCCGTTGAGGCGGAACTCAACGAATTCGGTGCGCTGGAAGAACATGAAATTGTCGTCCGAGAGCATCGTCAGCACGATGCGCCCCGCCCGGTCGCGCCAGACCGCGAGCCCTTCGAGATTGTCGTAGGCGCCGGTGGCGCTGGCGAAGACCGTGCGCTCCGCCGCGGCGCCGTCGGGGCCGAACGCGAAACTGCGGACCCGGCTGCGGAAGCCGATGCCGTTGAACGACCGCTCGAGCAGGTAGAAGCGGCCGTCGGGGCCGAAATCGGCGCCGACCGGGTGGAAGCCGTCGCGCGCGGGCAGGTCGGCGGCCTGCGACCAGGCGCGGCCGTCATAGCGCCAGACCGGGATGCCGGCCGGGGTGACGCGGCGCTCCGGCACCACGTAGAGGCGCCCGCGGTCGTCGACGGCCAGCGCCTCCAGCCCGCCATTGGGGCTGAGCCTGCGGAAGGCCTCGGCACGCGGCAGGTCGCGCAGGCGCCCGCCCGGCATTAGCTCGGCCACCCGCTGGCGGCCCTCGAGGGACACGAAGCGCCGGCCGCTGGCGCTGCGGGCCAGCCCCTCGGCGTCGCGCAGCGGCTCGGGGAGGGCGGCGCCGTCGGCGCGCCGCATGCCCGCGGTCGCGGCGACCTCGACCCCGGCGATGCGGCCCTGGGCGCGGCGGAAGCGGCCCTCGACCACCAGCCCGCGATCGCCGATCGCCACGAAGCCCGCGCCGTCGGCATCGACCTCGAGCCCGGAGAAGCCGCCGAAGGCCGCGCCGCCGCCGCGCCAGACATGGCGGTCGGCATCGGGGGTCGGCGCCGGCATGCAGGCCGGTGCGATGAGCACCAGCGCTGCCGCGGCGCCCGCGCTCAGCGCGCGGCCAAGACGCCGGAGCATTGCGCAGGCAGATCGGCCAGGGTCAGGTCGCGCTTCGGCTCGGGCGTCGGCGCGTCCGGGTCGGGCGGCGGCGGGTTGAGGATGTTGTTCACCCAGGCCTGGGCGTCGGCGCAGCCGTCGCCCGGCGGCGGCGGACCCTGATTGATGCAGTAGGTGGCGCCCGGCGGGCAGGTCAGCCGGACGTGGAAATGGTAGTGATGGCCCCACCAGGGACGAATCTTGCGCAGCCAGGACCGGTCGCCGGTCTCGTCCTGGCACATCCGCACCTTGGCGCCGGGGAACAGGAAGATGCGCGCCACCCGGGGATCGCTGGCGGCCTCCTTCAGGAGGGCGTGATGGGCCGGGGTCCAGTGCTCGTTGACGAAGGCGCCGCCCTGGCGGCGCAGCGAGATCGAGGAGATGCTTTCACGTTCGGCCCGCGACAGGTTGAGCCGGGTCGGCGGCAGCAGCCAGATATCGGCGTCGAGGCCGATCTGGTGGCTGCTGTGGCCCGACAGCATCGGCCCGCCCCGGGGCTGGCTGATGTCGCCGATATAGAGCCCCGACCAGCCCGGCAGCTGCGCCGCCTTGCGCGACAGCGATTCGAGGTAGTCGATGGTGGTGGGCTGGCCCCAGTTGCGGTTGCGGCTGAGCCGCATCGCCTGCCAGGTCGGCCCGGTCTCGGGGAGCTGCACGTTGCCGGCGGCGCAGCCCTTGGCGTAGGAGCCGAAGGGCTCCGGGCGCTGCACCGAGGCGCTGCCGGCGGCGCCGAAGAGCTGCTTGGCGGATCTCGAGGAGATCACCGCCGAGACCGGGGCGGCGGCGGCCCGCGGCGCGCTCATCGCGCCTTCGAGATTGCGCGAGGGGCTGTCGCCCCCGCAGGCGGCGAGGGTCAGCGCCAGCGCGGCGCCCAGGAAGGGTCGGATCATGCTGCTCGATCTCCGTCGGGTTTGACCCAGACTAGCAGAGCCAGGCCGATCCCGAAAAGGGCGATGAGCGGCGCCACGCCCAATTGCTGCGACCCGCTGGCCCAGGTCGCCCAGGCGATCAGCGCCGGGGCCAGGAACGACGTCGCCTTGCCGGCCAGCGCGTAGAGGCCGAAGGCCTCGGTCATCCGCGCCGGGTCGGCCTGCCGCACCATCATCGTGCGCGACGCCGATTGCAGCGCGCCGCCGGCGGCGCCGATCACCGCGCCGATCAGGTAGAAGGCGATGTCGGGCGCCGGGGAGCCCGGCGCCAGCGGCAGGCCGAGCAGCGTGTCGCGGCTCACCGTGACGGTGACCAGCGCGGTCAGGGTCAGCGCCGCGATCGCGGCGGCGATCACCGGCTTCGGCCCGAAGGCGCGGTCGGCCTTGCCGCCGAGCCAGGCGAAGAGCGCGCCGGCCACGATCGCCAGGATGCCGAAGATGCCGGTATCGGTCACCGACCAGTCGAGCACGCCGGCGGCGTAGATGCCGCCGAAGGCGTACATGCCGTTCAGCGCGTCGCGGTAGAACATCGAGGAGGCCAGGTAGGCGGCCAGCGAGGGGTGGCGGGGCAGGCCGCGCAGGGTGCGGCCGAGATCGCCGAGGGCGCGGCGCACGGCGCCCGGCGGCGCCGGATGGGCGCGCGGGTCGCGCACCCAGAGGAAGAAGGGCAGCATGAAGACGGCGTACCAGATCGCGGTGAGCGGCCCGACGGCGCGGGTGCCCTCGCGGGTCTCGGGGTCGAGCCCGAAGGCCGGGGCGAGCCCCGCCACGGTGCGCCCGGTGGCGCCGCTTTCGGCCAGGAAGACCAGCATCAGCACCAGCGCGATCAGCCCGCCGACATAGCCGAAGGCCCAGCCGTCGCCGGAGATCCGGCCGATCTCCTCGCGCGGGCCGAGATCGGGCAGCATGGCGTTGGTGAAGATGGTGGCGAATTCCATGCCGATCAGGCCGAGCGCGAAGAAGCCCAGCACCTGCCAGAGCACGAAATCGCCCGGCGCCGCCGTCCAGAGCATGCCGGCGCCGGTTACGTAGCAGGCCGAGAACAGCCAGATCCAGCGCAGCCGGTTGCCGCCGGTATCGGCGAGCGCGCCCAGCACCGGGGCGAGGAGCGCGATGGCCAGGCCGGACAGCGCGATGCCGGTGGCCCAGGCGGTCTGCGCCGCGGCGCCGTCGCCGATCAGCTCCTTGACGTAGGGGGCGAAGATGAAGGTGACGAGCAGGGTGTTGTAGGGCTGGCTGGCCCAGTCGAAGAAGAACCAGCCCCAGATCCGTTTCCGCAATGTCACCGCCATGCCGTCCCCGCGCCTGCCCCGTGCTGCCCCATGCCTGCCGCGGGCGATAAGAGCCGGGCGCTGCGGCGGCTGCAAGCCATCACAAGGTCCCGGGTCCGGGGCCGCGGCGCCGGGGCGGCGGCGCGGTCGGCCCGCCGGGCGCCGCTCGGGCGCGGCGGTGTGCGCCGCGGGGCCGTGCCCGG
>NZ_JBTLRM010000016.1:0-85345 GCF_054482755.1 Roseivivax sp. CAU 1761 | reverse complement strand
CCCGGCCGCCGCCGCGCCGGCGGCGCCCGACGACCGCTCGCCGCTGCAGCGCCTGGCCGACCGCTTCCGGTCGTGACCCGCAGTTGAAGCCCGCGCCGGGCAGGATAGGTCAAGGCCCGGCCACCGAGAACCGAGAACCGAGGAGAGGGGCGATGCAGAAGGATGCCGAGATCAACGTCCTGGGCGGACCGCTCGAGCCCTGTTCGCGCGACCCGCTGACCGGGTTCTTCCGCGACGGGCATTGCAACACCTGCGCCGCCGATGCCGGATCGCACACGGTCTGCGCGGTGATGACCGAGGAATTCCTCGCCTTCTCGAAATATGTCGGCAACGACCTGTCGACGCCGCGGCCGGAATTCCGCTTTGCCGGCCTGAAGGACGGCGACCGCTGGTGTCTCTGCGCCGGGCGCTTCCTGCAGGCCCATGACGAGGGCTGCGCCCCGCGCGTGGCGCTCGAGGCGACGCATCGCCGGGCGCTGGAGATCGTGCCGCTGGAAGCCCTGCGGGAGAACGCGCTCGAGCCGTGAGCCGGCGCCGCCGGGGGGAGGGGCCGCCGGGGCGGGCCCCTCCGGCGAGCTCAGCCCATGTCGTGGCCGAGGGCGCGGGCGACGGTGAAGATGTCCTTGTCGCCGCGGCCGCACATGTTCATGCAGATGATGTGGTCGGCGGGCAATTCGGGCGCGATCTTGGTGACCTGGGCCAGGGCATGGCTCGGCTCGAGCGCCGGGATGATGCCCTCGGTCTCGCAGCAGAGCTGGAAGGCGGCGAGCGCCTCGTCGTCGGTGATCGCCACGTATTTGGCGCGGCCGGTCTCGTGCAGCCAGGCATGTTCCGGGCCGATCCCGGGATAATCGAGCCCGGCGGAGATCGAGAAACCCTCGAGGATCTGGCCGTCCGCGTCCTGCAGCAGGTAGGTCTTGTTGCCGTGCAACACGCCGGGGCGCCCGCCGGTCAGCGAGGCGCAATGCTCCATCTTCTCGGTGACGCCCTTGCCGCCGGCCTCGACGCCGAGGATCGCCACCTCGGGGTCGTCGAGGAACGGGTAGAACAGGCCCATGGCGTTCGACCCGCCGCCGATCGCGGCGACCAGGGTGTCGGGCAGCCTTCCCTCGGCGGCCATCATCTGCTCGCGCACCTCCTTGCCGATGATCGACTGGAAGTCGCGCACCATCGCCGGGTAGGGGTGCGGGCCGGCCACCGTGCCGATGCAGTAGAAGGTGTCGCGCACATTGGTCACCCAGTCGCGCAGCGCGTCGTTCATGGCGTCCTTCAGGGTGCCGCGCCCGGAGGTCACCGGCACCACCTCGGCGCCGAGCAGGCGCATGCGGAAGACGTTGGGCTGCTGGCGCTCGACATCGTGGGCGCCCATGTAGACCACGCATTTCAGCCCGAACTTGGCGCAGACCGTGGCGGTGGCGACGCCGTGCTGGCCGGCGCCGGTCTCGGCGATGATGCGGGTCTTGCCCATGCGGCGGGCCAGCAGGATCTGGCCCAGCACGTTGTTGATCTTGTGCGCGCCGGTATGGTTCAGCTCGTCGCGCTTCATGTAGATCTTGGCGCCGCCCAGGCGGTCGGTCAGGCGCTCGGCGAAATAGAGCGGCGAGGGCCGGCCGACGTAATGGGTCCAGAGATGGTTCATCTCGGCCCAGAAGCTGTCATCGGTCTTGGCGTGCTCGTAGCAGGCCTCGAGGTCGAGGATCAGCGGCATCAGCGTTTCCGAGACGAAGCGGCCGCCGAAGGCGCCGAAGCGGCCCTTCTCGTCGGGCCCGGTCATGAAGCTGTTGGCCAGATCGTTCATCGCGCGTCCTCCAGAGCCTGTCGCGGCGTCTCTCCTAGTCGATTCCGGCCTCGGAGGGCCAGTGCCAATCGCGTCATTCCCACCAGCGGTCGATGGTCGCGATGTCGTCGTCGGACCAGCCGAAATGATGCGCCAGCTCGTGCACCGTCACATGCGCCACCAGATCCGCGATCTCCACGTCGCCACGGTCGCGCCATTCGGCGAGGATGGGCTCGCGGAACAGCCAGATCGTGTCCGGCCAGGGGGCGGGATCGGCAAAGCTCTTCTGGGTCATCGGCACGCCGTCATAGAGCCCGGTCAGATCCAGCGGATCGTCGATCTCGAGCTCGGCCAGCATGTCGGCCTCCGGCCAGTCGACGACCCGCAGCACGATGCCGGCGGCGCCCGGCCGGAACGGCGCCGGCAGCGTCTCGAGGGTGCGGCGCGCCATCGCCTCGATGGCGTCGAGATCGGGGTCGCGGTGGGTCATCGGCGCTCTATGCCCGAGCCGCGGCGCGGGGGAAAGTCTCCGCAGCGGCGAACAGGCCCCGTGCGTCACGGCGCGGAACAGGCTCCGCGAGACCCGGGTTCCGGCGGGCAAGCACATCGCAGGAGAGGTTCATGGCCCAGCCCAAGATCGCCGTCATCTTCTACACCACCTATGGCACCAATCACGGCGTCGCCCTCGAGGCCGCCCGCGCCGCCGAGGCGGCGGGCGCCGAGGTCCGCCTGCGCCGCATCGCCGAGACCGCCCCGCGCGAGGTCGTCGAGGGCCAGGAGGCCTGGACGGCGCAGCTCGAGAAGATGGCCGACATCCCCGAGGTCAGCCATGACGACATGCTCTGGGCCGACGGCTATTTCTTCTCCTCGCCCACCCGGTACGGCACCGTGACGAGCCAGATGCGCGCCTTCATCGACACGCTGGGCCCGCTCTGGCAGGAGGGCAAGCTGGCCGACAAGGTGGTGACCGCGACGACCTCGGCGGCCAATGCCCATGGCGGTCAGGAGACCACCCTGACCAGCCTCTACACGACCTTCATGCATTGGGGCGCGGTGATCGTGCCGCCGGGCTATACCGACCCGGTGATCTTCGAGACCGGCGGCAATCCCTACGGCTTCTCGGTCAAGGCGGGAGAGCTCGACGACACCGGCCGCAAGGCCATCGCCCACCAGGCCCGCCGCCTCGTGGCCAAGACCGAACGCCTGGCCTGACCCGGCACGGCCGCTTCTTCTGAGCCGAAATATCCTCGGGGGGTGCGGGGGGCAGCCAGCCTCCCGCGCTTCGGCCCATCACGCCCGCGCCAGAGCGTCCGTTCGCGACGCCGTCATGTCGCGAACGGACGCGCGCCGCGTCCGGCGCCCGGGCAGGACCACGCGACCGACCCTCCTGCTGCAAAGGCCGCGCTCCTCCGTGTTCCGCCCCCATTCGATCCCCGACGCCTTCACCGCCGCCGAATGCGACCGCGTCATCGCCCTGACCGAGGCCGTGCCGGCCGAGGATGCGGGCCTCGCCCGCGGCGGCCGCGACCACAATCTGCGCCGCTCCGACCTCGTCTGGCTCGACGACCTGCCGGAGGCGGAATGGGTGATGGGCCGCCTCGTCGATCTGGTGCGCCGGGCCAACCGCGACGTCTTCGGCTTCGATCTCAGCGATTTCGCCGAGAGCCCGCAGGTGGCGCGCTACGGCGCCGAGCGCGAGGGCCATTTCGACTGGCACGCCGATATCGGCGAGGGCCGACTGGCGGCGCGGCGCAAGCTGACGCTGGTGGTGCAGCTGAGCGACGCGGAATCCTATTCCGGCGGCGTGCTCGAGATCATGCCGAGTGCCGCGGCGCTGCCGGCCGCGCGGACCCGCGGCAGCGCGACGCTGTTTCCGGCCTTCCTGCTGCACCGGGTCACCCCGGTGACCGCCGGCGCGCGGCATTCGCTCACCGTCTGGGCGCATGGCCCGGCCTTCCGCTGAGCGCCGCGGCGTGGCAGGCTGAGCCCCGGAGGGGCCGATGGCGGATCTGAAGACGCAGGCCACCGACCAGCCGGTGGCGGAGTACCTCGCCGCGGTGACGCCGGAGCGCCGCCGCGCCGAGGCGGTGGAGCTCGACGCGCTGTTCCGCGCCGCGACGGGCTTTGCGCCCAGGGTCTGGTCCGGCGGCATGCTGGGCTACGGGCGCTACGATTACCGCTACGCCTCGGGGCGGAGCGGGTCGTGGTTCGCCACCGGTTTCGCGCCGCGCAAGGCGGCGCTGACCCTCTACATCCTGCCGGGCTACGCCGATCACGGCGAGATCCTCGCGGCGCTGGGCCCGCACCGTGCCGGCAAGGGCTGCGTCTACATCACCGCGCTCGACCGCATCGACCGCGCCGTGCTGCCGCGGCTGATCCGGGCCGGGCTCGCCGATCTGGCCCGGCACTGGCCGGTCCTGCCGGAATGACGGCGCCGGGCCGCGGCTAGCCCGCCAGCGGGAACTCGGCCAGCTCCTCGTAGACCGCGCCGGCCTTGGTCAGGATCGATTCGTAGAGCACGAAGCGGCGCGCCTCGATCGGGCCCACCGCCATGTCGGCCTCGCGGCCGAGGAAGGCCTCGAGCCGGCTCTCCTCCTCCGGGCTGCGTCGCCCGCCGATCCGCGCGAAGGTCACGTGCGGGCGGAAACGCCGCCGCTCCAGCGCCAGCCCGGCCCCGGCCAGCCGCGAACGCACCCGGTCGTGCAGGTCGCGCAGCGGCGCGCCGCCCTCGGCGGCCAGCGCCACGGCATGGCCGCGCTGGGCATTGCCGAAGCTGGTGACCCCGGCGAGCCGGTAGCTGAAGCGCGGCGGCGCCAGATCCTCGAGCGCGGCCGCCGCCTCGGCCAGCTCCGCCGCGGGCACCTCGCCCAGGAAGGCCAGCGTCAGGTGCATGTTCTCCGCCGGCACGGTGCGGCCGACGCCCAGCCGCTCGCCCATGGCTTCCAGCACCTCGGCATCCGACAGCGGCAGGGGCAGGGCGAGAAAGGCGCGCATGACATCTCCGGGCAGGTCTGCGCCAGATGTCGCGCGCCCGGGCGGGGCCTGCAAGGGGCGGCGATATGGACAAAGCGCGTCCCGCATGGGAAAGGCGGGCGCGCCCGTTCCCCGAGGAGGCCTGCTGCCGTGACCGTCACCCGTTTCGCCCCGTCGCCCACCGGCCACATCCATGTCGGCAACCTGCGCACCGCGCTGTTCAACCACCTGATCGCGAAGAAGGCGGGCGGCACCTTCATCCTGCGCATCGACGACACCGATCCCGAGCGCTCGAAGGAGGAATATGTCGACGGCATCAAGCGCGACCTCGACTGGCTGGGGCTCGGCTGGGATCGCATCGAGCGGCAGTCCGAGCGGCTCGACCGCTACGCCGAGGCGGCCGACCGCCTGCGCGAGATGGGGCGCTTCTACGAGGCCTTCGAGACTCCGACCGAGCTCGACCTGAAGCGCAAGAAGCAGCTCAACATGGGCAAGCCCCCGGTCTACGACCGCGCCGCGCTGGCGCTGTCGGAGGAGGACCGCGCGCGGCTCCGCACCGAGCGCGGCGACGGCCATTGGCGCTTCAAGCTCGACCAGAGCCGCATCGAGTGGCAGGACGGCATCCTCGGCCCGCTCTCGATCGACGCCGCCAGCGTGTCGGACCCGGTGCTGATCCGCGGCGACGGGCAGGTGCTCTACACGCTGGCCTCGGTGGTCGACGACGTGGAGATGGGCGTGACCCACGTGGTGCGCGGCTCCGACCACGTCACCAACACCGCGACGCAGATCCAGATCATGGCGGCGCTGGGCCACGACCACCCGGCCTTCGCGCATCATTCGCTGCTCACCGGGCCGCAGGGCGAGGGCCTGTCGAAGCGGCTGGGCTCGCTGGCGCTGAAGGATCTGCGCGAGGCCGGCATCGAGCCCGAGGCGCTGTTGTCGCTGATGGCGCGGCTGGGCTCCAGCCAGCCGGTGGAGCTGCGCGCCTCGCTCGACGAGATCGCCGAGGGCTTCGAGCTGTCGCAGTTCGGCTCGGCGCCGACCAAATTCGACGTCAACGACCTCTACCCGCTGACCGCGCGCAAGCTGCACGGGCTCGACTACGCGGCGGTGGCCGAGGACATCCGCGCCCTCGGCGTGCCCGAGGACAAGGCGCCGCTGTTCTGGAAGGTCACGCGCGAGAACATCACCACCCGCAAGGACCTGGCGGGCTGGTGGCGCATGTTCTCGGACGGCGCCGAGCCGGTGATCGCCGAGGAGGATCGCGGCTTCGTCGCCGAGGCGATGGCGCTGCTGCCGCCGCCGCCCTACGGCCCCGAGGCCTGGGCGGACTTCACCGCCGCGGTGAAGGAGCGCACCGGGCGCAAGGGCAAGGGCCTCTTCATGCCGCTGCGCCGGGCGCTGACCGGCATGGAGCGCGGTCCCGAGATGGCCGACATGCTGCCGCTGATGCAGAAGGTGCCGGCCCGCGACCTGGCGGGCTGAGCTGGACGGCCGGGCCGGCGGCTGGCCCGGTCCGGTCCGGCCCGGGCCAGAGCGGCCGGGTCAGACGGTGTCGAAGACCTCGACGCGGTGGCGTGCCATGGCGTCGTCGACCCAGGCCCGCTCGGCATCGGTCAGGGTCTGGGCGCGCGGGTAGAGCGGCGCCCGCCGGTCGTCGAGGACCGGCGCCTCCCAGCCCTCGGTGGTGGCGAAGAAGCGCTCCGCCCCCTCGGCGCCGAACACGTCGAGATAGCCCTGCAGCACCACGTCGAGATAGCTCAGCAGCACCGGCGCCGCGCGGTGCGGCGCCACCGAACGGGTCTCCGGGACCGAGTAGATGGCGATGCGCAGCGCGCCCTCCGCGGCATGGCTGACGACCGCGCTGGCATCCAGCCGATCATAGAATTCCTCCCGCTGGTCGAGCGCCGCCCAATCGGCATCCGGCACCGCCGCGATCAGTCCCTCGATCTCCGCCTCGGGGTCGGGCACCGCGGTCAGGAAGGCCAGCGGCCGGTCCGGCACCGCGCGCCAGGCGCGCTTCCAGCCGCGGGCCCGCGCCGGGTGCGCGGGGGCGTGCTTGTGGGTCCGGCAGTTCACCAGCGATCCGTATCCGAAGAAAAAAGAATTGGTCACGCAGTGTCGTCCTGATAGTTATGCGATATGTCCATTCTGGTGATGAACGTTTTTTCCGCCCCCGTATACCGTTTCCTGTGTCCGTGTAACGAGTTGAGACGTCCTAGATGAGAATTACCAAACGTGCGAACATCGCCGTCCGTGTGCTGATGTACTGCGCCGCCCGACCCGGCAGCCGCATCACCAAGACAGACATTGCCGAGGCCTGCAACGCCTCCGAGCATCATCTGGGGCAGATCGTCAACCAGCTCGCGCAGCTCGGCTACCTGGAGACCTGGCGCGGCCGCTACGGCGGCATCGCGCTCGGACGGCCGGCCGAGGAGATCAGCATCGGCCGGCTGTTCCGCGACTTCGAATCGGACATGCCGATCGCCGAATGCTTCGCCGCGGACGCCAATACCTGCCCGCTGATCGGCGCCTGCCGGCTGCGCCCGGCGCTGGCCCAGGCCGGGGAGGCGTTCTTCCAGGTGCTCGATTCGCTGTCGCTCGACACGCTCACCGACGGCAACGAGGCGCTTCTGGCGCTGTTCTCCGAGACCGCCGGCCTGCGCACCGAACGGGTTGCCTCCCCATAGGGCTTGGATTAGCGTCGGCATCGGTCGCGGCGGGAGAACCGGCCGTCGGCCGGTGCCGAAGGAGCAACCGCCCCGGAAACTCTCAGGCCACCGGACCGCCGCGGGAAGACGACTCTGGAGAGAGGCGCGGGCAAGGCCGCGTCCGCCGACGGGATAGCGATCTCAGGCACAAGGACAGAGGGGGCGTTCCGGGCACGGGGAGACCGTGTCGCGAATGCCCGTCAGGCGGCCCCCCGGGGCCGGCCCCGGGCAAGATGGACGGGGGACGACATGGGCGGTTCCGACGAGAAGGATCTGAAGCGCTTCGAGGTGCGCGAGGATGTCTGCGGCTGCGGTGCGCCGCTCGGCGACGGCCACAGCCATCACCACCCCGAGGCCGCGGCCGAGGATGCGGCCGGCGCCGACGGGCTGCGGCGCACGCCGCTCCACGCGCTGCATCTCGACCTCGGCGCCAGGATGGTGCCCTTCGCGGGCTACGAGATGCCGGTGCAATACGCCGCCGGGGTCAAGAAGGAGCATGACTGGACGCGCGCGCGGGCCGGTCTCTTCGATGTCAGCCATATGGGGCAGGTGGTTCTGCGCGGTCGCCGCCGCGACCCGGCCGAGGCGCTGGAGGCGCTGGTGCCGGTCGACGTGCAGGGCCTGAAGCAGGGCCGCCAGCGCTACGCCGTCTTCACCAACGACGCCGGCGGCATCGAGGACGACCTGATGATCGCCAATCGCGGCGACCACCTGTTCCTGGTGGTCAATGCCGCGCGCAAGGCCGAGGATCTGGCGCTGCTGCGCGCCGGGCTCGAGCCCGACGTGGTGGTCAAGGAGATCGAGGGCCGGGCGCTCCTGGCGCTGCAGGGCCCCGAGGCCGAGGCGGTGCTGGCCGAGCTTGCCCCGGCGGTCCGCGACATGCGCTTCATGGATGTCGCCACGCTGGAGATCGACCGCGCCGAGGCCTGGGTCTCGCGCTCGGGCTATACCGGCGAGGACGGCTTCGAGATTTCCGTTCCCGAGGCCGCCGCCGAGGCGCTGGCGCGGCGCCTGCTGGCGCATGAGGCGGTGGCACCGATCGGACTCGGGGCCCGCGATTCGCTGCGCCTCGAGGCCGGGCTCTGCCTCTACGGCCATGACATCGACGCCACCACCTCGCCGGTCGAGGCGGGGCTGGCCTGGGCGATCCAGAAGGTGCGCCGCGCCGACGGCGCGCGGGCCGGCGGCTTCCCGGGCGCTGACCGGGTGCTGCGGGAACTGGCCGAGGCGCCGGGGCGTATGCGTGTCGGTCTGCAGCCGGAGGGCCGGGCACCGATGCGTGAAGGCGTCGATCTCTACGCCGCCGAGGACGGCAAGACGCCGGTCGGGCGGATCACCTCGGGCGGCTTCGGCCCGAGCGCCGGCGGCCCGGTGGCGATGGGCTACGTGCCGGCCTCGATGACGGCGCCGGGCACCCGCCTCTGGGGCGAATTGCGGGGCAAGCGGCTGCCGGTCTCGGTGGCGCGGCTGCCCTTCGTTCCGGCCCGCTTCAAACGCTGATCCAATTCCTGGAGAAACCTGCATGAAATATACCGAAGAACACGAATGGCTGAAGCCCGAGGGCGACAACATCGTGACCGTGGGCATCACCGCCCATGCCGCCGAACAGCTCGGCGACGTGGTCTTTGTCGAGCTGCCCGATGTCGGCAAGACCGTGTCGAAGGACGACGAGGTCGTGGTCATCGAGTCGGTCAAGGCCGCCTCGGACATCCTGGCGCCGGTCGATGGCGAGATCGTCGAGGTCAACGCGGCCATCGTCGACGAGCCGTCGAAGGTCAACGACGACCCCGAGGGCGAGGCGTGGTTCTTCAAGATCCAGGTCGAGGACATGTCGGCGCTCGACGAGCTGATGGACGAGGCCGCCTACAAGGAATTCATCGGCTGAGATGACGGGCCGCGCCGCGGCCCTGGGACAGGCGGGGACCGGTCACCGGTCCCGCGACATGCCGGGGCGCCTCGGGGGGAGGCCCGCCTTGGCCATCGGATGGGCGGTGCGCGGCCGCGGCGCGGACCGGCCCTTCCTGCGCGCTCTGCGCGCGAACCCAATCGGCCGGCGCCGCAAGCGGGCCCGGCAGGCATCACGGAGGTGCAGACATGCAGTTCGAGCCGTCGCAATACCGGCCCTACGACTTCGCCAACCGCCGCCATATCGGCCCCTCGCCGTCGGAGATGGCGGAGATGTTCGACACCCTGGGGGTCGACGGGATCGACGATCTCATCGCCCAGACGGTGCCGCAAGACATCCTTCAGTCGGAGCCGCTGAACTGTGGCACGGCGATGTCGGAGCGTCAGCTGCTGTGGTGGATGCGCCAGATCGCCAAGAAGAACACCGTGCTGACCTCGATGCTGGGGCAGGGCTATCACGGCACCATCACGCCGCCGGCGATCCAGCGCAACATCCTCGAGAACCCGGCCTGGTACACCGCCTACACGCCCTACCAGCCGGAGATCTCCCAGGGCCGGCTGGAGGCGCTGCTGAACTACCAGACGATGATCTCCGACCTCACCGGGCTCGAGATCGCCAATGCCTCGCTGCTCGACGAGGCCACCGCCTGCGCCGAGGCGATGACCATGGCGCAGCGGGTGGCGAAATCGAAGGCCGGGGCCTTCTTCGTCGACGAGAACTGCCATCCGCAGAACATCAACGTGGTGAAGACTCGGGCCAAGCCGCTCGGCATCGAGGTCATCGTCGGCGATCCCGACGCGCTCGAGGCCGACAAGGTGTTCGGCGCGCTGTTCCAGTATCCCGGCACGCTGGGCCATGTCCGCGACTTCACCGCGCAGATGGAGGCGCTGCACGAGGCCGGCGCGATCGGCGTGGTCTCGGCCGACCCGATGGCGCTCTGCGTGCTGAAGGAGCCGGGCGCGATGGGCGCCGACATTGCCGTCGGCACCACCCAGCGCTTCGGCGTGCCGATGGGCTATGGCGGCCCGCACGCCGCCTACATCGCCTGCCGCGACGCCTTCAAGCGCTCGCTGCCGGGCCGCATCGTCGGGGTCTCCAGGGATGCCCGCGGCAACCGCGCCTACCGGCTCGCCCTGCAGACCCGCGAACAGCATATCCGCCGCGAGAAGGCGACCTCGAACGTCTGCACCGCGCAGGCGCTGCTCGCCGTGATGGCGGGCTTCTACGCCGTGTTCCACGGCCCCCAGGGGCTGCGCGCCATCGCCGAGCGCATCCACCGCAAGACCGCGCGGCTGGCGCGCGGGCTCGAGGAGGCGGGCTTCCAGGTCGAGCCGGGCGCCTTCTTCGACACCATCACCGTCGATGTCGGGCTGTTCCAGAAGGGCGTCATCGCCGCCGGCGTGCGCGAGGGCGTCAACCTGCGCGCGGTGGGCGACACGAAGGTCGGCCTGACGGTGGACGAGACCACCCGCCCGGCCAAGATCGAGGCCGCCTGGCGCGCCTTCGGCGTCGAGCGCCGCGACGAGCCCGAGGCGCAGCTCTACCGCCTGCCCGAGGCGCTGCTGCGCGAAAGCGACTACCTCACCCACGAGGTCTTCCACATGAACCGGGCGGAGACCGAGATGGTGCGCTACATGCGCCGCCTCGCCGACCGCGACCTGGCGCTCGACCGGGCAATGATCCCGCTCGGCTCCTGCACCATGAAGCTCAACTCGGCGGCGGAGATGATGCCGCTGTCGTGGCACGAGTTCGCCAACCTGCACCCCTATTGCCCCGAGGACCAGGCGGCGGGCTACAAGGAGCTGATCGAGGGGCTGAATGCCAAGCTCTGCGACATCACCGGCTACGACGCCATCTCGATGCAGCCCAATTCCGGCGCCCAGGGCGAATATGCCGGCCTGCTGACCATCGCCGCCTACCACCAGGCCAACGGCCAGGGCCACCGCAATGTCTGCCTGATCCCGGTCAACGCCCATGGCACCAACCCGGCCTCGGCGCAGATGGTCGGCTGGAAGGTGGTGCCGGTGAAATGCGACGCCAAGGGCTCCATCGACCTCGACGACTTCCACGCCAAGGTCGAGAAGCACTCGGCCGACCTCGCCGCCATCATGATCACCTATCCCTCTACCCACGGCGTCTTCGAGGGCACGGTGAAGGAGGTCTGCAAGACCATCCACGACCATGGCGGGCAGGTCTATATCGACGGCGCCAACCTCAACGCCATGGTCGGCATCTCGCGGCCGGGCGATCTGGGCGGCGATGTCAGCCACCTGAACCTGCACAAGACCTTCTGCATCCCGCATGGCGGCGGCGGCCCCGGCATGGGCCCGATCGGCGTCAAGGCGCATCTGGCCGAGCATCTGCCGTCGCACCCGCTCTCCGCCGAGGGGCCGGGCCCGGTCTCGGCGGCGCCCTACGGCTCGCCGTCGCTCCTGCCGATCTCCTGGGCCTATTGCCAGATGATGGGCGGGGCCGGGCTCACCCAGGCGACACGGGTGGCGATCCTCAACGCCAATTACATCGCGGCGCGGCTCGACGGCGCCTTTGACGTGCTCTACCGCGGCGAGAAGGGGCGCGTGGCGCATGAATGCATCCTCGACGTCCGCCCGTTCGAGAAATCGGCCGGCGTCACCGTCGACGACATCGCCAAGCGGCTGGTCGATTGCGGCTTCCACGCGCCCACCATGTCCTGGCCGGTGGCCGGCACGCTGATGGTCGAGCCCACCGAATCCGAAACCAAGGCCGAACTCGACCGCTTCTGCGACGCCATGCTCGGCATCCGCGAGGAGATCCGCGCCATCGAGGAGGGCCGCGCCGATGCCGAGAACAACCCCCTGAAGCGCGCCCCCCACACCGTCGAGGACCTCGTCGGCGACTGGCAGCGGCCCTACAGCCGCGAACAGGGCTGCTTCCCGGCCGGCGCCTTCCGCGTCGACAAGTACTGGCCGCCGGTCAACCGGGTGGACAACGCCTACGGCGATCGCAACCTGGTCTGCACCTGTCCTCCCATGGAGGAATATGCGGAGGCGGCGGAGTAAGGGATTGGGCCACGCCCTCGGGAGGGGGCGCGGTCATCCAAAAATTGGCTGTACAAGATAATTAATGGCCGTGCGGCTTTAAATTGTAGCGTTTAACCTAGTGATTTTTTCGGTTTTCGGCGCTGTCAACTTAAGGTACCCATCTGACGGATAGCGTAAATGACTCACCTTTTATTCTTCGCTTAATTCGTGGCGAACAGTAAGCATATGGATGATATGCCGAATAAGAATGCAGTCGCGGCAGGTGTGAAAAAGAGTTTTGAGTGGTTGGATCGCTTAGCAATACTTGCAATTGTATTTATGGCCGCTGTGTGTATCTCGAAATTTTTGGGTGCGACGGGTGCATCGCTCGCTGGAGTTCAGTTTCCGCCCGGCAGCGAGATTTACGGGTTGCTTTTCCTGTCCGGGGCGCATTTTTTCGTCTCTCGGCACGTAATCTTATCGTGCGGAGACGCTTGGACCAATTTAAGTTTGGAGGATCGTGGAAAGTTATTCGAAGAATTGGTTAGGACAGGCGGTTTTTTGACTAAGGGCGCAGAAAAGTATAGAGGATCCATATCTGTTTCTAGCACTCAGATTAGTCTCAATACCGAGATATCTGAGCCGCCGACCTGGGTTCATATCTTATTGGTAGTTCTGACTTTTCTTAGCGTGGTGGAGTTTAGCTGGAGCGCCGTTTCGGTGTTCAAGCTAAGCGTTGTGATAGCCGTCGTCTACGGAAATTGGAAGCTAGGAGAGAATTGGATAATATGTTTGGGTGATCTCGGCTCTCGGGAGGGTGGCAGTTCCTATTTCATTGATGGCACCGCGCGACCGCGTAACATAAGCTACGCCAGTGGATTCACAATCAATGGAAATATTAGTTTCCCCTCTTACTTTCTGAGCGTTTTCATCGGGGCGGCATTTATAATGTTGGGGGCCTTCCTAGTTCTAGGATTTTTCTATTTAGCCATTAGCTTATCAATACACCTTTCTAAGGTGGCGCTCGCTCTTTTGCTTTAGGGCGCTAGCAATACTCACATTTATGCTGGGTTTTCCGATAGCGGCCCCCACCGCTCCCTTAAAACCTCCCAGGTCGCCCGGTCCCCCGCCGCCAGCAGCACCCCGTCCGTGGTCCCGGCGCTGTAGTCGCGGCCGTCGAGGAACGCGACGTGTCCGCCGGCCCGCTGGGCCACCAGCACCGCGGCGGCGTGGTCCCAGGGCGTGACCTTGGTGGCGAGGACGAAATCCACCGCTCCCATGGCGAAGGCGCGGAATTCGTGGCAGGCGCAGCGCAGCGAGGCGGTGCGGGCGAAACCGGGCAGGGTGGCGGCCAGCGCCTCCTGGCCCGCCCGGGGCAGGAAATGCAGGTTCAGATAGCCGTTCAGCGTCTCCGGCGCCCCGGGTCGCGAAGCCGCCAGCCGGCGCGGCGGGCGGCCGCGGCGCAGCAGTTCCGCCGGGCCCGCGGCATCGGCCCAGATCACGTCGTCCATCACCGGGTCGTAGAGCAGGCCGAAGACCGGCCGGCCGAACCGCGTCGCCGCCACCATCACCCCGAAGGCCGGCACGCCGCTGGCGAAGTTCCAGGTGCCGTCGACGGGGTCGATGGTGAAGCCAAGCTCGGCGTCGTCGATCCGGCCGATGATCTCCGGGTCGGCGGCGGCCGCCTCCTCGCCCAGCACCAGCGCGTGCGGGAAGAGCCGCAGCAGCCCGCGGCCGATCATCGCCTCGGCGGCGCGGTCGGCCTCGGTGACGACGTCGAGCGGGCCGGACTTGGTGTCGATCTCGGCCGGGGCCAGATCGCGGAAGCGCGGCAGGATCTCGGCCCGGGCGGCGCGCCGCACGAGGTTGAGGATCTGCATCTTCTGGGCCGGGGAGATCGCGGTGACGCTCATCGGCAGGCTGTCGGCCATGCGGGCATTCCTTTGCGGCTGTCGCGGCGGGCGGTCGGGTCCGGGGTTAGGCGCGGGCGCGGCGGGGTGCAAGCCGCATCGCCGGCTCATTCCCGGGCCCGCAGCACCTGCGCGGGGCGCGCCGCCAGCGGCCGCCAGGCGAAGGCCAGCCCGGCCGCCAGGGTGGCCAGGATGCCGCCCGCGACGATGCCCAGCACCGAGGGCCAGATCACCGCGTAGGAGGTCTCCATCAGGAAGGTCGCCACCGCCCAGCCGCCGAGGATGCCGGCGACGATCGCCACCACGCCGGCGCCGAGGCCGAGCAGCGCCGAGCGCAGCGCGAAGCTGGTCAGGATGCGCCGCCGCCCGGCGCCCAGCGTCTTCAAGAGCGCCGCCTCGTAGGTCCGCGCCTGCTCGCCCGCCGCCGCCGCGCCGATCAGCACCAAGAAGCCGGTGACCAGCGTCGCCGCCGCGCCCCAGCGCACCGCCGCGGCGACGCCCTCGAGGAGCTGCGACACCCGACCGATGGCGTCGCGCACGCTGATCGCGGTGACGTTCGGGAAGGCGTCGGAGATCTCGCGCAGGATGCGGGCCTCCTCGGCCGGTTCGGCATAGACGGTGGAGATGAAGGTGTGCGGCGCGGCCGAGATCGCCGCCTCGTTCATCACCATGACGAAGCCCATCCCGGCGGAGGAGAAATCGACCTCGCGGAACGAGGTGATGGTGGCGTCGATGTCGCGGCCGAGGATGTTGACGGTGATCTCGTCGCCGAGCTTCAGCCCAAGTTCGGCCGCCTCCTCGGCGGCGAAGCTGACCTCGGCCGGCCCGGCATGGTCCTCGGGCCACCATTCGCCGGCGGTGATCCGGGTGTCCGCCGGCCGGGCGGCGGCGTAGGTGACGCCGCGGTCGCCGCGCACCACCCAGTGATCGCCCGCGACCTCGGTGGCCGGACGGCCGTTGATGCGGCTGATCACGCCGCGCATCATCGGCGCCGCCTCGATGCGCGAGACCGCCGCGTCGCGCTCCAGCAGGGCGCGGAACTCCGGCATCTGGTCCTTCTGGATGTCGACGAAGAAGTAGGAGGGCGCGACCTCGGGCAGGTCGCGCTGGATGGCGCTGCGCAGGTTGCCGTCGATCTGGCCGATGGCGGCCAGCACGGCGAGGCCGAGCCCCAGCGACAGCACCACCGAGCCGGCCTCCTCACGCGGGCCGCCGATGGCGCCGAGCGCCCAGCGCCAGACCGGGCGGCCGCGGGCCAGGGGTGCCGCGCGGCGGGCCAGGAGGCGCAGCCCGACGGAGGCGGCGACGAGGATCAGCAGCGAGCCGAGGATGCCGCCCGCGGTCCAGAGCGTCAGCTGCGGATCGCCCGAGAACAGCATGGCGAGTCCCACCAGCAGCGCCAGCAGCAGCAGGGTGGCGGCGACGAAGCGCGGGGCCGGCAGCGCCCGGGCCGAGGCCAGCGCGTCGCGGAACAGCGTGGCGGCGCGCACCTCCTCGGTGCGGGCGAGCGGCCAGAGGGTGAAGAGCAGCGCGGTCAGCAGGCCGTAGAGCGCGGCCTCGGCCAAGGGGCCGGGATGCAGGCCGAACAGCGCCGGCACCGGCAGCGCCGCGGTGATCATCGGCGCGAAGGCCAGCGGCACCAGCGCGCCCAACAGCAGGCCGAGCACAATGCCGAGCAGCGCCAGCGCGCCGACCTGCAGGAAATAGGTCAGAAAGATCGTCGATCGGGTGGCGCCCAGGGTACGCAAAGTGGCGATCACGCTGGTCTTGCGCGCCAGGTAGGCCCGCACCGCGGCGGAGACGCCGACGCCGCCCACGGCGAGACCGGAGAGGCCGACGAGAACGAGGAAGGAGCCGAGCTGGCTGACGAAGCGCTCGGTCCCCGGGGCGCCGTTGCGGGCGTCGCGCCAGCGGATGCCGCTCTCCCGGTAGCGGCGCTCCGCTTCCGCCTTGACCGCGTCGAGATCGGTGCCGGCGGGCAGCAGCATGCGGTATTCGGTCTCGAAGAGGGTGCCGGCGGCGAGCAGCCCGGTGCCGTCGAGATCCGCGGTCCGCACCATGGTCCGGGGGCCGAGGTCGAAGCCCCCGGCGGCGTCGTCGGGTTCGCGCAGGATGGTGGCGGAGAGGCGGAACGCCTTGTCGCCGAGGCGGAAGGCGTCGCCGGGCGCGAGCCCGAGCCGGTCGGCAAGGAGCGGCGCCATCACCGCGCCGGGCAGCCCGTCGCTCCCCGCGAGGGCCTGCTCCAGCGGCATCGCCGGGTCGAGCGCCATCTCGCCCAGAAGCGGATAGGCGGAATCGACCGACTTCACCTCGGTCAGGGCCCGGCCGCCCTCCGCGCCCGGCACCACGGCCATGGAGCGGAAATCGGTGACCTCCGAGACCTCGGTGGCGATGCCGTCCAGCCAGGCGCGCTCCTCCTCGGTGGCGAAGCGGTAGGTGAACTGCGCCTCGGCATGGCCGCCGAGCAGCACCGCGCCCTGGTCCTGCAGCCCGGCCTGGATCGCCGAGCGCACCGATCCCACCCCGGCGATGGCGGCGACGCCGAGCGCGAGGCAGGCCAGGAAGATGTAGAAGCCCTTGAGCCCGCCGCGCAGTTCGCGACGGGCGAAGGTGGCGGCGACGCGCAGGCTCATTCCGCGGCCGCCCGGATGCCGTCGGCGGCGACGCGGCCATCGGCCAGTTCCACAACGCGGTCGCAGCGTTCGGCCAGCGGCGGGGCATGGGTGACGAGGACCAGGGTGGCGCCGTGGCGGTCGCGCAGGCCGAACAGCAGCTCCACGATGGCCTCGCCGGTCCGCCCGTCGAGATTGCCGGTGGGTTCGTCGGCCAGCAGGATCGCCGGCCGCGGCGCGGCGGCGCGGGCCAGCGCCACGCGCTGCTGCTCGCCGCCCGAAAGCTGCGCCGGGTAATGGTCGGCGCGCTGCGAGAGACCCACCGTGTCGAGCTCGGCGCGGGCTTTCTCGAAGGCGTCGGGATCGCCGGCGAGTTCGAGGGGCGTCGCGACGTTCTCCAGCGCGGTCATGGTCGGAATCAGGTGGAAGGACTGGAACACCACGCCCATGTGATCGCGGCGGAAGCGCGCCAGCGCGTCCTCGTCCATCGCCGTCAGGTCGCGGCCCAGCGCGGTCACGGTGCCGCCGCTGGCGCGTTCCAGCCCGCCCATGATCATCAGCAGCGACGATTTGCCCGACCCCGACGGCCCGACAAGGCCCAGCGTCTCGCCACGGCCGACTTCGAGCGAGATGCCGTGCAGGATCTCCACCGGGCCGGCATTGCCTCGCAGGCTGAGGGTGACATCTTCGAGGCTGAGAACGGAATCGGGCATCGGAAAGGAACGCTCCATGTTGCGCTCGTGGACATATGGGGCCTCGGCCCGGGGCCTCAAGGCGGCTTGCCTGGTTTGGCTGCTGGCCGGCGGCGCCGCGGCCGAACCGCAGGAGGTGGTGGCGCTGGGCGATTCGCTGACCCAGGGCTACGGCCTGGCGCAGGGCGACGGGCTGGTGCCGCAGCTCGAGGCCTGGCTGGCCGGGCGCGGCCACGAGGTCACGCTGGTCAATGCCGGGGTCTCGGGCGATACCAGCGCCGGCGGGCTGGCCCGCGTCGAGTGGTCGCTGAGCGAGGAGACCGACGCGTTGATCGTGGCGCTGGGCGGCAACGACCTGCTGCGCGGCATCGCGCCGGAGACTACCCGCGCCAACATCGACGAAATCCTCGCCAAGGCGGGGGCGCGGGAGATCCCGGTGCTGCTGGTCGGCATTGGCGCACCGGGGAATTACGGCCGGGAGTATCAGACGGCCTTCGATTCGATGTGGGGCGAGCTCGCCGAGGCGCGCGACACGCTGCTCTATCCCGACATCTTCGCCGAGCTGCGCGCCGAGGGCGACGCGGCCAGCGCGTCGAGGCGTTTCATGCAGCCCGACGGCATTCACCCGAATGCCGAAGGGGTGGCGCGCATCGTCGCGGATCTGGGGCCGGAGGTGGAGAAGCTGCTGGAGCGGGTGGCGGAGCGTCAGGCGCAGCCGGCGCCGGAGCGCTAGGCGCGCCGGCCCCCGGGGGCCGCCGCCGCGCGGCGGATCAGGCGGTTTCGACCGTGCCGCGTGCCGGGCCGCGGCGCGGCGCCTCGCCGGCCAGGGAGGCCGCGATGCCGAGCGCCGCGGTGGCCAGCGCAACGCCGAAATAGGCGGTCAGGCAGCCCGTCAGCGAGGGGCCAAGGGCCAGGGCGTGAATGCCGGCGGCCACGGTGCCCAGCACCCCGCCGAAGATGAAGAACACGATGGCCATTGCGACGCCCTCAAAAAATTTGCGCGAATTCGCGCTATGCGTGTGTCATTCTATATCATCCAACCTGAACGAAAAATGAAGGCGCGAATGAGGCGCTGCCGTGAAACTTCCAGTGTCCTTCGGCTCAGAGCACCGTGACCCGGGTGCCGAGCTGCACGCGCCGGTAGAGGTCGACCACGTGGGCGTTCAGCATGCGGATGCAGCCGTTGGAGACCGACCGCCCGATCGTGTGCGGCTCGGTGGTGCCGTGGATGCGGTAGAAGGTGTCGCGGCCGTTCTGGAACAGGTAGAGCGCCCGCGCGCCCAGCGGGTTCTCGGGGCCGCCCGGCTGCACGTAGTCGTTGCCGTCGAAGCGGCCATAGGCGCGGGGATCGCGCTCGATCATCTCGTCGGTGGGCCGCCAGGTCGGCCATTCCTTCTTCACCTGGATGATTGCGGTGCCGGTGAATTCCAGCCCCGCCCGGCCGACGCCCACGCCGTAGCGCAGCGCCGAGCCCGGCTGGTCGACGAAGTAGAGGAAATGGGCCCGCGGCAGGACGACGATCTGGGTCGGGGCGAGATCGCCGCGGATCGCCACGCGCTGCGGGCGCAGCACCGGGTCGAGGGCCGCCGCCTCCTGCGCCAGGGCGGTGGCGGGCATCAGGGCGCCGGCGGCGCCCAGGGCGATCATCTGCCGTCGGGAAATCATCTGTCGTCATCCTCCGTCGCTGGTCCGGAGGCGGCGATTCGCGGTCGGCGCGGAACCGCGCGCGACCGGGCCGGTGCCGCCACCGGGTTGGCAGCACAGCATAGCGCGCGGGGCCGGCACTCCGAGCCCGCGCGGTCCTGTCGCGGAGAATTCGCGCGCGAACGCGGCATTCGGGCCGCAGCGGCGGCTCCGGGGTTTGCAAAATCGCGCCAAACTTCCTAAATTTATCGGGAACCAACGGGCCGCACCCGTGTCGCGATGCCAGCGCACGGCCGCCCGAAAGCCACTCAGCCAACAGATTGGACAGCATATGACCCAGGTCAAGACGGGTGACACCGTCCGCATTCACTATACCGGCACGCTCAACGACGGCACCACCTTCGATTCCAGCGCCGGCCGCGATCCGCTGGAATTCACCGTGGGCTCCGGCCAGATCATCCCCGGGCTCGACAAGGCCCTGCCGGGCATGAGCGTCGGCGATGCGAAATCCGTCGAGGTGCCGGCGGCCGAGGCCTATGGCGACGCCCAGCCGGAAGCCCGCCAGGCGGTCCCGCGCGAGCAGATCCCGGCGGACATCCCGCTCGAGGTCGGCACCCAGCTGCAGGTCCAGACCCCGAACGGCCAGACCATGCCGGTGACCGTGGCCGAGGTTTCCGAGACCGAGGTGACGCTCGACGCCAACCACCCGCTGGCCGGCAAGGACCTGACCTTCGACATCGAACTGGTCGAGATCAAGGCGGCTTGAGCCGAGAGCAGGAGCCGTCGGCTCGTCCCGGGCCATCGGCACGTAACGCGGCGGGGCCGGACGGCACCCGCCGTTTTCGTGTCCGCGCCGCCCCGGCTCAGCGCTGCCCGGCGAAGCGGGCCTGCCATTCCTCGCGCTCGGCATCGGTGATCTTGCGGAAGGTCACCTCGGGCACGGTGAAGGCGTGGCCGGCGGGCAGCGCCGTGAGCGCCGCCGCGACATCGCCCGGCCAGCCGGCCTCCTCGGCGCCGAGGGCGTCGAGAAGCTGGCCCGAGGCGTCCGGGATGAACGGCGCGGAGAGCACCGCGTAGAGCCGGATCAGGTTGAGCCCGAGCCGGATCTGCATCGCCGCGGTCTCGGGCTCGGTCTTGAAGGTGGTCCAGGGCGCGGCCTCCTGGAGGTATTCGTTGCCGGCCACCCAGAGACCGCGGAGCGCCGCAGCGGCCTTGCGCACCTCGATCTCCTCCATATGCGTCTCGTAGTCGCGGATCCGGGCCGCGAAATCGCGGACCAGCGCCTCCTCGCGCGGCCCCCAGGCGCCGCCCGCGGGCACTTCCTCGCCGAACTTGGAGCGGCAGAACTTGGTCACCCGGCTGGCAAAGTTGCCCAGCACGTCGGCCAGGTCCTTGTTGACCCCGGACTGGAAGCTTTCCCAGGTGAATTCCGCGTCCGAGCTTTCCGGGGCGTGGCTCAGCAGCCACCAGCGCCAGTAATCGGCCGGCAGGATCTCCAGCGCCTGATCCATGAACACGCCGCGCCCGCGCGAGGTCGAGAACTGGCCGCCCTCGTAGTTCAGGTAGTTGAACGATTTGATGTAATCGACAAGCTTCCAGGGCTCGCCGGAGCCCAGGATGGTGGCCGGGAAGGACAGGGTGTGGAACGGCACGTTGTCCTTGCCCATGAACTGGGTGTAGCGCACGTCCTCGGCGCCCTTGTCGGTGCGCCACCAGCGCGCCCAGTCGCTGCCCTTGCCGGCCTCTTCCCATTCCTGGGCGCAGGCGATGTATTCGATCGGCGCGTCGAACCAGACGTAGAAGACCTTGCCCTCCATGCCGGGCCAGTCCGCGTCGCCCTTCTTCACCGGGATGCCCCAGTCGAGGTCGCGGGTGATGCCGCGGTCCTGCAGCCCGTCGCCGTCGTTCAGCCACTTCCGGGCGATCGAGGTGGTCAGCACCGGCCAGTCGGTCTTGGTGTCGATCCAGGCGGCGAGGTCGTCCTTCATCGCCGATTGCCGCAGGAACAGGTGCTTGGTCTCGCGCATCTCGAGATTGCGGGCGCCCGAGATCACCGAGCGCGGCTCGATCAGGTCGACCGGGTCGAGCTGCTTGGTGCAATTGTCGCACTGGTCGCCGCGGGCGCTGTCGAAGCCGCAATTGGGGCAGGTGCCCTCGATGTAGCGGTCGGGCAGGAAGCGGCCGTCCTCGGGCGAGTACATCTGCGTCTCGGAGACCTCCCGGATCAGCCCCGCCGCGTCGAGCCGGGCGGCGAAATGCTGGGTCAGGCGGTGGTTCTGCGGCGAGGAGGAGCGGCCGAAATGGTCGAAGGAGAGCCGGAAGCCCTCGGCGATGCGCGACTGCACGCCGTGCATCTCGGCGCAATACTCGGCCACTGGCTGGCCGGCCTTGGCGGCGGCCAGTTCCGCCGGGGTGCCATGCTCGTCGGTGGCGCAGAGAAACAGCACCTCGTGGCCGCGGGCGCGCTGGTAGCGCGCGAAGAGATCGGCGGGCAGTTGGCTGCCGACGAGATTTCCGAGATGCTTGATGCCGTTGATGTAGGGGATCGCGGAGGTGATGAGATGGCGTGCCATGATACGTCCGGACTGAATTCCTGGGTTGTCCGTCCCATAGAGGATGGCGCTGCCGAAGGCCACCGGGGCCGGCGGCGGGCCGTTGCGGCCCCGTTTCGGCCCCGGCCCGGCGCCGGTGGTTCAGCCGCGGCCGCGATAGGGCGGCACGCCCTGGTCGGGGATCCAGACGCCCTCGGGCTGCGGCCCGGTCTGCCAGAAGACGTCGATCGGGATGCCGCCGCGGGGATACCAGTAGCCGCCGATGCGCAGCCATTGCGGCGCGAGGAACGCGGCCAGCCGCCGGGCGATCGAGATGGTGCAATCCTCGTGGAAGGCGCCGTGGTTGCGGAACGCGGTGAGATAGAGCTTCAGCGACTTCGATTCCACCAGCCAGGGGCCGGGCACGTAGTCGATCACCAGATGCGCGAAGTCGGGCTGGCCGGTCATCGGGCAGAGCGAGGTGAATTCCGGCGCCGTGAAGCGCACGTTGTAGGCCACGTCGGCCTGCGGGTTCGGCACCCGCTCGAGCTCGGCCGCCTCGGGCGAGGCGGGGATGCGGGTCTCGCCGCCAAGCTGCGTGAGGCCGGAATAGATGCTGTCGGTCATGGAAGGGCTCCGAAGGCTCAGACGCCGCGCTTGTTGCCCCAGATCAGGACATGCAGCTGCGGCAGGATGCGGGGGGCGAACCAGGCGTCCGCCATGGTGGTCTCGACCAGCCAGTGCAGCCGGTCGGCCAGCGCCTGCGGATCCACCGGCAGGGCGGGATCGACCTCGGGATTGCCGGGCTGGAGATAGAGCGGCAGGTCGGGGTGACGGTCATGGGCGGCCCGTGCCCAGGCGTAATCCTGGGCGTCGAAGACGACGATCTTCATCACCGTCTGGCGGGCGCCGCGGCCGGCCGCGACGCAGGCGGCGAAGGCCTCCCAGTCGACGCGCTCGCCGCTCGAGGGGGGCTTCGGCGACAGCACCAGCGTGTCGAGCGCGCCGAACCAGGGCCGCGCCACCGAGCCTTGGGTCTCGCAGGCGAAGCGGTAGCCGCGGGCGCGGCCCAGGGCGATCAGCGGGCCGAAATCCTGGATCGCGGGATTGCCGCCCGAGAGCGACACGGTCAGCGGCCGCCCGCCCGAGAGCCGCGTCACCTCGGCCCAGATCGCGGCGCTGTCCATCGCCGCCCAGTCGTGACGGTAGCGGCTGTCGACCGCGTGCAGGCTGTCGCACCAGCTGCAGCGGTAATCGCAGCCGCCGGCGCGCACGAAGACCGTGGGCTCGCCGATCAGCGCGCCCTCGCCCTGGATCGTGGGGCCGAAGATCTCGGCGATGCGCAGCCGCGGCTCCGCCGGCGCGGCGTCGGGGGCGGGCGCGCTCATGGCCGGTACTCGGCCCAGGTCTTGGGCGTCTCCGAGACCATCACCGCGGCGGTTTCCGGCCAGCGCGCGCGGCACCATTCGTAGAAATGCCGCGCCATGTGCTCCGCGGTCGAGGGCATGTCGAGCACGTCGTTGAGGTGCCGGTGGTCGAGGCACTCGTCGAGGTAGGCCTTGAACGGCTTCAGCTCGGTATAGTCCCGCACGAAGCCGTCGGCGTTCAGCTCCGCCGCGGCCAGTTCCACCACCACGACGTAGTTGTGGCCGTGCAGGCGGGCGCATTGATGGCCCTCGGGCAGGTGGTCGAGCCGGTGCGAGGCGGAGAAGTGGAATTCCTTGCGGATGCGGAACATCAGCGCACCGCCTTGGCCGCCACCGCGGCCTGCCAGTAATCCGGGTCGGCATAGGCGGTCGGCTCCGCGATCCCGGCCAGGTGGAAGGCCTCGCGGCGCTCGACGCAGGTGCCGCAGCGGCCGCAATGCCGCGCGCCGCCCTTGTAGCAGGACCAAGTCTCGGCGAAGGGCGTGCCGGCCGCGGCGCCGGCGGCCACGATGTCGGCCTTGCTGCGCTCCACGAAGGGCGTGTCGAGCACCACGTCGGCATAGCCGTCGAGCGCCGCGCGCTGCATCGCCTCGAAGGCGCGGGTGAAGCCGGGGCGGCAATCGGGATAGATGAAATGGTCGCCGCCATGCACCGCGGTGGCGACGGCGGCATCGCCGTTGGCGGCGGCAACGCCGAAGCCGATCGCCAGCATGATGGCGTTGCGGTTGGGGACCACGGTGATCTTCATGGTCTCCTCGGCGTAATGGCCGTCCGGCACGGCGATGTCGTCGGTCAGCGCCGAGCCGGTCAGCGCGGCGCCGATGCCGGTCATGTCGATCAGGTGATGCGGCACGCCGAGCCGCGCCGCGGCGGCGGCGGCGAAGTCCAGTTCCTTGCGGTGGCGCTGGCCGTAATCGAAGGAGACGAGGCGGGTGAGCCGCCCCTCGGCGGCGACGATATGGGCGAGCGACACGGAATCGAGTCCGCCCGAGCAGATGACGAGAGTGTTCATGTTGGGCCCTTGTTTTGGTACCCGGGTAGGCTGCGACCGGGGTGGCGGGCCCATACAGGACCGGGCACGCCGGCGCAAGCCGCGCCGCCGGAACGGCGCGGCGGCGCGGGTGGAAGGGCCAGTGCCCGGGCCCGTGCCTTTGCCCGTGCCCGTGCCCGTGCCGGACGGGGCCGGTTACTCGGCGGCGATGCCGTCGGTGAATTGCAGCCGGGCCAGCCGTGCATAGAGCCCGCCCTCGGCCACCAGCGCGTCGTGCCGGCCGGTGGCGACGACGCGGCCGTCCTGCATCACCACGATGCGGTCGGCCTTCTTCACCGTGGCCAGCCGGTGCGCCACGATGATCGTGGTGCGGCTGCGCGCCAGTTCGTCCACCGCGCGCTGCACCGCGCGCTCGCTCTCGGCGTCGAGCGCCGAGGTCGCCTCGTCGAGCAGCAGCACCGGCGCGTCGCGCAGGATCGCCCGGGCGATGGCGATGCGCTGGCGCTGGCCGCCCGAGAGCATCACGCCGCGTTCGCCGAGCCAGCTGTCATAGCCGTCGGGCAGGGCGGTGATGAAGTCGTGCGCCGCCGCCGCCCGGGCCGCCGCCTCGACCTCGGCCTCGCTGGCCTCGGGGCGGCCGAAGCGGATGTTGTCGCGCGCCGAGGCGGCGAAGATCACCGGGTCCTGCGGCACCAGCGCGATGTGGCGGCGGAAGGCGGCGCGCGCCATCTCGTCGAGCGGCACGCCGTCGAGCGTCACGCGGCCCGTCTCGGGGTCGTAGAAGCGCAGCAGAAGCTGGATGATGGTGGTCTTGCCGGCGCCCGAGGGGCCGACCAGCGCCACCGTCTCGCCGGGGCGGATGTCGAGGTTGATGCCGTCCAGCGCCGCCACGTCGGGGCGGCCGGGATAGCGGAAATGCACGTCCTCAAAGCCGATCGCCCCGCGCACCGGCTGCGGCAGGGCGCGCGGCGTCTCGGGGTCGTGCACCGCGTCGGCGGCGTCGAGCAGCTCGACCAGCCGCTCGGTGGCGCCGGCGGCGCGCTGCAGCTCGCCCCAGATCTCCGACAAAGCCGCCACGGCGCCCGCGACCATCACCGAATAGATCAGGAACTGCACCAGCGAGCCCACGCTCATCACCCCGGCGCGCACGTCCGAGGCGCCGACCCAGAGCACGCCGACGATGCCCGTGAAGATCAGGAAGATGACGATGGCGGTCATCGCGGCGCGGGTGCGGATGCGGCGCCGCGCGGCGTCGAAGCTCTTCTCGGTGACGTCGGAGAAGGCCGCGCCCGAGATCGCCTCGTGGGTGAAGGCCTGCACCGTCTGCACCGCGAGCAGCGCCTCGGAGGCATTGCCCGAGGAGGCGGCGATCCAGTCCTGGCTCTCGCGCGACAGCACCCGCAGGCGGCGGCCCAGCACCAGGATCGGCACCACCACCAGCGGCACGATCAAGAGCACCAGCGCGGTCAGCTTGGCCGAGGTCAGCAGCATCAGCACCAGCCCGCCGGCGAAGATCAGCGCGTTGCGCAGCGCGATCGAGACCGAGGAGCCGATCACCGACAGGATCAGCGTCGTGTCGGTGGTGATCCGGCTCAGCACCTCGCCGGTCATGATCTTCTCGTAGAAGGCCGGCGACAGGCCGATGACCCGGTCGAAGACGGCGCTGCGGATATCGGCCACCACGCGTTCGCCGAGCCGGGTCACCAGCGCGTAGCGCAGCGCCGTGCCGGCGGCCAGCAGCGCCGCGATGCCGAGCGCGGCGAGGAAGTACTGGTCGAGGATGGCGGCTTCGGGACCCTCGAAATTGTCCACCACCCGGCGCACCGCCAGCGGCAGGACCAGCGACACCCCGGCGGTCAGCACCAGCGCGCAGATCGCCGCGGCCAGAAGGCCGCGATAGGGGGCGAGGAACGGCCACAGCCGCCGCAGCGAGCCGAGCCGCCGGGATTTCGCGCGGTCATCCTTGGCGGCAAGGGGGGAGCTGCGGGCCATCGATCCTCCTCGGGCGGCTGCGGGGTCTGGCGACCTTGTGCCAGCTTGCGCCGGGGAATCAAGCGGCCCATTGCCGCGGCATTCTATCCCATGAGACGCGTCGCGGGGGATCACAAAGGCCGCGCACCGGGCCCTGCGGGGCGGCTGACCGGCGGTCGGGGCGGTCGGAAAAGCGGCGGTCGGGAAAGTGGAGCGGGCAGCGGGAATCGAACCCGCACCAAGAGCTTGGAAGGCTCGTGTGATACCATTTCACCATGCCCGCCCGGAGCATGTGCCTCGGGGATAGGCCATGCCCGGCGGGACGTCAAGCGACCGCCCGCGCGCCCGCAAGCTGCCACCCGGCCGCCGCCTTGCCGCCCGATTTCCGCGCTAGGCCGGGAGCGGTCCGGCCTGGTCCGCGCGGCACGCGGCCGGCCGGCCGGACGTGGCAGGCTTAGCGAGGGAGCAAGGACATGCGGCGCGCGACGCGACTGGTTCTGGGGATGAGCCTGGCGGCCTGGACCGCCGGCCCGGCCCTGGCAGAGGTGCACGAGGTGCTGATGCTCGGCACCGGCTACTTTCCCGGGACGGTCTATCCGGTGGCCGGCGACACCGTGCGCTTCGTCAACAAGCACGCGGTGCCGATGGCCGCCACCGCGATCGACGGCACCTGGTCCACCGGCCCGCTGGCCACCGGCGAGGCCGCCGAAATTGCGGTCACGCCGCTCCTGTCGGGGGCCTACGACAACCGCATCCTGCCGCTCGACCTGACCCTGCTGACGACGCTGGGCGGCGTCGTGCCCTCGGTGGTGGCCAGCGGCGTCATCGACCACACCCAGCCGGCGCCGACGCTGCTCGACACGCAGTAGCGCCGCGCCCCGCCGGAACCGGCGGCGGCCGGCGCAGCGGGGCCGGCCCGGCGCCGGAGCCGGGATCCGCCTTGCGGTGCCAGGCCGCCGCGCTTCCCATGTGGCGGAGCGGTGCGGATGCCGCACTCAGGCAGGCTGCGGGCCCCTCTGCTCGAAGGCCAGCGCGCCCTCGGGCATCGGCCGCATCAGCGTCGCCGCGCCGTGGCCGCTTTCGCCCAGCCAGAGCGGCCAGTCGCCGGGATCGAGCACCACCGGCATGCGGTGGTGCAGCTCGGCCATCCGCCCCTCGGCGGTGCAGGTGACGATGGCGCAGGTCGTCAGACGCTCCTCGCCGCGCTCCCAGACCTGCCAGAGACCGGCCATGACCAGCGCCTCGCCGTCGGCGCGGGTGATGTACCAGGGCGTCTTGCTGCGGTCCGGCGCGGTGTGCCATTCGTAGAAGCCCGAGGCCGGGATCAGGCAGCGCCGCGCCCGCGCGGCGGCGCGGAAGGCCGGCTTCTCGGCCACCGTCTCGGCCCGCGCGTTGATCAGCAGCGGGCCGTCCTTCGGGGTCTTGTACCAATGCGGCAGGAAGCCCCAGCGCAGGCCCTCGAGCCGCCGCGTGCCGGCCTCGTCGCGGCGCACCGCGTGGATGCGGGTGGTCGGGCGCACGTCGCGGTTCGGCACCGGCGGCAGGTCGTTGGCGGGCACCGCCTGGAAGAGCTGCGCCATGGCCTCGGGCGGCAGCGTGACGGCGAAGCGGCCGCACATCAGCGCGCCCCCCGCAGGAGGCCGGAATAGACCAGCATGCCCCAGGGCGCGAAGGCCTCCTCGACCTGCGCCCAGAGCGCTCCGAAGCCGAGCGGGTCGCAGCCCGCCGCGGCGGCGATCTCGGCGAGGCTGGCGCGCCCGGTGGCGCCGGCGATCAGCGGCGCCGCGGCCCGGGGCAGGCGGATCTCGCGGCGCAGCCCGCCGGCGCTCAGCGGCAGCGCGCGGCCCGCCGCCACCGCCCGGGCCAGCGCCTTGGGATCGGCGCCGCGCAGATGCGGCACCTGCGCCCGGTCGCGCCCGGTGGCCGGCGCGGGCTCGGTCCCGTCGGCCACGAGATAGGCGATGTGGGTCTTGATCGTGCCGTTCAGCTGCTCGGCCAGCGCCATGCGCCGCTCGGCTGGCAGACCCGCGCCCTCGGCGCCGTAGCGCGCGAGGTCGTAGAGGCCCGGCGTCGCGAAGGCGGCGAGCCGCCAGCCGGTGGCCTGCCAGATCTCGAAGAGCTCACCGACCGAGAAGGCGCGGTCCTGGCCGTGCAGCAGCAGGTCGTAGAACCCGGCATCGGAGGCCGCGTGATCGACGAGGTTCGGATTGCGCCGGAACGGGTGGCCCTCGGGCAGCCCGGCGAGCAGGCTGCGCGCGGCGGCCAGCCGGCGCGCCGGGGGCAGATCGGCGAAGAGCGCGCCGAAGGCCTCCTGCAGGGGGTAGACGCCGCTCCGGCCGAGCGGCGCGTAGACCATCATGCCCATGCCGCCGCCCGGGGCGAGGGCGGCGCGCAGGGCCGCGAAGCCCGCCGCCGGGTCGGGCAGGTGGTGCAGCACGCCGCAGCAATCGATGTAGTCGAAGCGGCCCAGATCGGCGGCGTCGAGCAGCGACCCGGTGCGGAAGTCGATGCCGCTGAGGCCGCGGATGGCGGCGCGCGTCTCGGCGATGGCGCGGGAGGCGCGCGAGAGGTCGATATAGGTGATCTCGCAGGGGCGGCCGGCCCAGGCCATGACCTGGGCGAGCTGGATCAGCGCGTCGCCGGTGCCGCCGCCGGCCACCAGCACGCGCAGGGGCCGCGACCAGTCGCGCCGTCCGCCCCAGAGCGCGTGATCCATCTCCGCCGGGTGCGAGGGCGAGCCGGTGATCAGCCGCCGACGTTCGTCCTCGGGGTCGCGTTCGGGATAGGGGAAGGCCTCGTATTGTTCCTGAACCGTGACCATCCCGCGCTCCCGTGCCTGCCGGCGCGACACTGCCACGCGCCGGCAGGATTGGCAAAACCGCGGGGCGCCCTCGCGCCCCGCGGCGCGCGGTCACTCCGCGGCCTTGGTCTCGCCCGCGGCGCCCTCGGCCGTGCCGTCGCCTGCGCCGGCCTCGGGATCCGCTTCGCCCTCGCCGGCCCCGGCCTCCGCGCCGCCTTCGGCGGGCTCTGCCGTGGTGCCGCCTTCGGCGGCCTCTGACGTGGCGCCGCCTGCGGCGGCCTCGGCCTCGGAGGCCGGGGTCTCGGCGCCGTTCTCGACGGTGATGCGGCCGTCGGTATAGGCGGCGTAGGGGCTCATCTCGGCCAGGTACTCGGCCGTCACGTCGGCCAGGTCGGGGCCGTAATCATAGGCGTCCTCGGCATCGACGAACATGGCATAGCCGTCGCCGCCGTTGCGCACGTAATTGTTCGACACCACGCCGTACATCTGGTCGGGTTCGAGCGGGCTCGATCCGATCTCGACGTCGGAGACGCGGCTGCCCGCGGGCTGGGACAGGTCGACCTTGAAGACCATGCCGGCGACCTGCGGGAAGCGTCCGGCGCCCTCCTCGACCTGGCTCACGCCGTTCTCCAGCGCCTCCTTCAGCACCGCGCCCGAGACCCTGAAGGTCGAGAGCGTGTTCTGGAACGGCAGCACCGTCAGCACCTCGCCCATGGTGATCTCGCCGGCGTCGATCGAGGCGCGCAGGCCGCCGGCATTGGTCAGCGCCACGTCGATGCCCTGGCCCTCGACCCGGTCGAGCATCGCCTCGGCCACCAGCACGCCCATCGGGCATTCCATCGCCCGGCAGACGGAGCGGTCGCCCTCGATCTTCTCGGCCGCCTCGGCGACGACCTTCTGGCGGATCTCCTCGAGCGGCTGCGCCGCCTCGCTGATCCGCGCCACCGTAGCCTCGTCCTCGGTCACCGCGGCATCCATGATCAGCGGCGCGCCCTCGGCCGAGACCAGCTTGCCGTCATCGTCGAAGGTCACGGTCAGCTCGCCCAGGAACTTTCCGTAGGCATAGGCCTGCACGATGGCGGTCTCGCCCACCATGGTCGGGTAGGGGCCCTCGGCGCCCTCCATGTCGCCCAGGAGCGTGTTGGAATGGCCGCCGACGATGACGTCGACGCCGGTGGTCTCCTCGGCGACGCGCTTGTCGACGCCGTAGCCGGAATGCGACAACACGACGATCTTGTTGACGCCCTCTTCGGTCAGCCGATCGACCTCGGCCTGCACCGCCTCCACCGGGTCGCCGAAGACGACGTTCGGCCCCGGGCTCGCCAGCTCGTCGGTGTCCTGCGGGGTCAGGCCGATCAGGCCGATCTTCTCGCCCGCCTTCTCGATCACCACGGATTTCTGGATCGCGTCCTTCAGCAGCTCCTCGCCCGAGATGTCGGCATTCGACATCAGGATCGGGAAGTCGACGGCGTCGATGAAGGCGCGCAGCACTTCCGGGCCGTCGTCGAATTCGTGGTTGCCCACGGTCATCGCGTCGTAGCCGAGCTTGTTCATCATCTCGGCGGCGAGCTTGCCCTTGTAATGGGTGTAGAACAGCGTGCCCTGGAACTGGTCGCCGCCATCGACCAGGAGCACGTTGTCGTTGCGCCCGCGGGCCTCCTCGATCCCGGTGACCAGGCGGGCGCTGCCGCCGAAGCATTCGCCGGCCTCGTTGTCCTCCGCCGCGCAGGTCGAATCGAATTTCGAGATCGGCTCGAACCGGGCGTGGAAGTCGTTGGTGTGCAGGATGGTCAGCGCATATTCGGCCTGCACACCCCCCGCCAATAGCGCCAGCGCCGCGGCGCCGGTCGTCAGACGAATGGACATCGGATCCCTCTCTGTCGGATAGGTCGTGCAGGGCGGATGGTGGCGCGGCACCCGCACCCTGTCAAAGCCGCAGGTTGCTGCCGCAGCGTCAGGCGCTTGACCGCCGCGCCGGGCGGGGGCAAGAGCGGACCATGACACGCATCTACAAGATCTTCCGGGCCGCCGAATACGACGCCTTCCGGGCCGCGGGCGAGAGCGCCGGGGCGCCGGTCGATCTGGCCGACGGCTACATCCACTTCTCCACCGCCGAGCAGGCCCGGGAGACCGCGGCAAAGCACTTCGCCGGCGCCGACGGGCTCTGGCTGCTGGCCTGCGAGGCCGAGGCGCTGGGCCCGGCGCTGCGCTGGGAACCGTCGCGGGGCGGGGCGCTGTTTCCCCATCTCTACCGCGTCCTGCGCGCCGAGGACGTGCTCTGGGCCCGGGCGCTGCCGCTCCGCGACGGGCGGCACGATTTCGACGGGCTCTTGGCATGAGGCTGGAACGGCTGGGCCTGGCGCTGCTGCACCGGATCGATCCCGAGGCGGCGCACGGGCTGGCGCTGCGGGCGCTGCGCGCCGGGCTGGTGCCGGGACCCGGGCCGGTCTCCTCGGCGCGGCTGCGCTGCGAGCTGGCCGGCATGGTGCTGGCCAACCCGGTGGGGCTGGCCGCCGGCTTCGACAAGAACGCCGAGGCGCTGGCGCCGCTGGCCCAGGCGGGTTTCGGCTTTCTCGAGGTCGGCGCCGCGACGCCCCGGCCGCAGCCCGGCAATCCCCGGCCGCGGCTGTTCCGGCTGCGCGAGGACCGGGCGGTGATCAACCGCTTCGGCTTCAACAACCAGGGCGCCGAGGCCATCGCCCGGCGGCTCGACGACAATCCCGGCGCGGTGCCGGTGGGGCTCAATCTCGGCGCCAACAAGGACAGCGCCGACCGCGCGGCGGATTTCGCGACGGTGCTGCGGATTTGCGGTCCGCATGTCGATTTCGCCACGGTCAACGTGAGTTCGCCCAACACCGAGCGGCTGCGCGACCTGCAGGGCCGCGACGCGCTGGCGGCGCTTCTGGGCGGCGTGCTCGAGGTGCGCGACGGGCTGATGCGGCGGGTGCCGGTCTTCCTCAAGATCGCCCCCGACCTCGACGCGGACGGCCTGGCCGATGTCGCCGAGGTGGCGCTGGCCGCGGGCCTCGACGGCATCATCGCCACCAACACCACGCTGGCCCGCGACGGCCTGACCTCGCGCCATGCCGGCGAGGCCGGCGGGCTGTCGGGACAGCCGCTCTTCGAGCGTTCGACCCGGGTGCTGGCGCAGTTGTCGCGGCTCACCGACGGCCAAGTGCCGCTGATCGGGGTCGGCGGCATCGGCAGCGCCGAGCAGGCCTATGCCAAGATCCGCGCCGGCGCGAGCGCGGTGCAGCTCTATTCCGCGCTGGTCTACGAGGGCCTGGGACTCGCCGCCGGGATCGCCCGGGGGCTCGACGCGCTGCTCGAGCGCGACGGCTTCGAGAACGTCGCCGCGGCGGTCGGCACCGGCCGCGACGCCTGGCTCTAGCGCCCCGGCGGGCCGGACAAGCCGCCTAGAGCTTGGGCGCGGGCGCGGCCTGCGCCGCCGCCACGAAGGCGCGGATCCGGTCGGCATCCTTGCGGCCGGGCGCCGCTTCCACGCCCGAGGAGACGTCGACCTGCCGCGCCCCGGTCATCGCCACGGCGCGCGCCACGTTGCCGGCATGGAGGCCGCCGGCCAGCATCCAGGGCACCGGCCAGCGCCGCCCGGCCAGGAGCCGCCAGTCGAAGGCCAGCCCGTTGCCGCCCGGCAGCTCGGCGCCGCGCGGCGGCTTGGCATCGACGAGGATCTGGTCGGCCACCCGTGCATGCGCGTCGAGCGCCGCCAAGTCCTCGGCCTCGCGGATGCCCACCGCCTTCATCACCGGCAGGCCGTGCCGGGTACGCAGTTCCGCCACCCGTTCGGGGCTCTCGCCGCCATGCAGCTGCAGCATGTCGACCGGCACCCGCGCCACCACCGCGTCGAGCAGGGCGTCGTCGGGATCGACCAGCAGCGCCACCTTGGCCAGCCCCGGCGGCGCGCCGAGCGCCAGCGTGCGGGCGGTCTCGATGTCGAGGGCGCGGGGCGATTTCGGGAAGAAGACGAGCCCGGCATAGGCCGCCCCCGCCTCCGCTGCGGCGGCCACGTCCTCGGGCCGGGTGAGGCCGCAGATCTTGACCGCGACCCGATGCGGGGCCGCGCGGGATGCGGCGCCGCCGCTCATCCTTCCGGCGCCACCACGCCGACGATCGGGCCGAGCTGGCGGCCGAGATCGGCACGGCCGTAGCCCGGCGCGTAGAGGCGGGAGATGTTGCCGTCGAGAAACAGCGCCTGGTCGAGGCCGAGCCCGTCGCGGAACAGCCGGCCGAACTGGTGGAAGGTCACCGGACTTTCGGAGATCGCGAAGACCGCCTCGCTCCCGTCATCGCTGGTGCCGACGCCGTTGCGGATGTAGCGCGAATCGCTGTCCTCGAGGAACCGCGGATGCAGCTTGCCGTCGATCACCAGCATCGGGCCGGACTGGGTGGCGAAGCGGCAGGACGGGGCTTCCGCGATGTAGCGCCGGGTCTCGATCACCCGTGCCGCGCCGTCGCCGAAGCAAAAGATGCCGTTCGGCAGCAGGCCGAAATTGCCCGGTCCGGGGCGGGCGATGGCGCGCATCGCCTCCGCGCCCTCCTCGATGTAGAGCCCGACCGGCGCGCGGTCGTCGTGATACATGCCGGCATTCATCGCGAAGACCAGCCGCTCGCCGCTGCGCCGGAGCGTGGCGTCGAGGGTGGTGAACTGTCCGTAGGGCGCGCCCTCGGCATCGTTCAGGAACAGCCGCAGGTCGTCCTCGGCCATGTCGACCCGGCAGATCGTGTAGCGGCTGCCGTCATGCTCCATCGGGGCGCAGCTCACCGCGGCGGCCGGGGTCGGTCCGAACAGGGCGGCCACCGTGAGCGCCGCGGCATAGGATAGAAGCCGCATCGCCCTCAATCGTCCAGGTCGCGGCGCACGGCATCCTGGCTGAACAGGCGCCGGGTCTCGTCCAGCCGGTCGAAGGTGTCGTCGAGCCGGAAGCGCAGCTCGGGCGCGAATTTCAGCGTCAGGCCCTTGGAAACGGCGCGGCGGATCTCGCTCGCGTTGCGCGCCAGCAGCTTGATCGCGTCGGCCTGGCCCTCGCCGCCCAGCGGCTGCACGAAGGCGGTCGCCACCTTGAGGTCGGGAGAGACCCGCACCTCGCCCACGGTGATCGACAGCCGGTTGAGGTCCGGGTCGTGGATGTCGCCGCGCATCAGCACGTCGGACAGGGTCCGTCTGATCAGCTCGCCGACGCGGAGCTGGCGCTGGCTGGGGCCTTCGGTATGTCGGGGTTTCGCCATGGCTCCCATCTAGGCGAGCCCCGGGGCTTTGCCAAGCGTTCCGACGCGCGGTAAGGGGCGGCAGGGATCACAAGGAGCGCAAGATGGGCGAGGACAGGATCGGCGTGGCGATCGCGGGCGTGTCGGGCCGCATGGGACAGATGCTGGTGCAGGAGGTGCTGGCCTCGGACCGCCTGCGCCTGGCGGCGGCGCTGGAACGGCCGGGCCACGACTGGATCGGCCGCGATCTGGGCGCCCTGCGCGGCGGCGCCGATCTCGGCGTGACGGTGGCCGACGATGCCGCGGCGGCGCTTGGCGACGCCCGGGCGGTGATCGACTTCACCGCGCCCGAGGCGACGCTGGCGCTGGCCGCCGAGGCGGCGCGGGCCGGCGCCGTGCACGTCATCGGCACCACCGGTTTCGACGACGGCCAGATCGCCCGGCTGGCCGAGGCCGGCGCCGGAACGGTGCAGATCCGCGCCGGCAATATGAGCCTCGGGGTCAACCTGCTGACCCAGATCACCCGCCAGGTGGCGCGGGCGCTCGACGCCGACTGGGATATCGAGGTGATCGAGGCGCATCACAACCGCAAGGTCGATGCGCCCTCGGGCACCGCGCTGATGCTGGGCGAGGCCGCCGCCGAGGGCCGCGGCGTGGCGCTGGACGGCCATGCCGATCGCGGCCGCGACGGCCTTACCGGCGCGCGCGCGCGGGGCCATATCGGCTTCTCCGCGATCCGCGGCGGCGACATCGTCGGCGAGCACGACGTGCTCTTCGCCGGGGCGGGCGAACGCATCGTGCTGCGCCACGTCGCCACCGACCGGGCGATCTTCGCCCGCGGCGCGCTGAAGGCGGCGCTCTGGGGCCAGGACCGGTCGCCCGGGCAATACGACATGCTCGACGTGCTGGGGCTGCCGCGCGACTGACGCATGGGGATCCCGGGTCGGGTGGAGCCGTCGCGCGTGGCCCTGGCGCGGAATAGAGGCCGAAGGCCCCCGCGCATCGCCGGGCCGCCCCCGGGCCCGGCGATCTGGGTGGGCCGGGTGCTTTGCTCGGAAGTCGTGCGGACAAGGCCGGGATAAAGCGCTGTAGCCCCCCGGTGGATCGCCACGCCGCGGCCCGACGCTGCGCGGCTGCGCGCTTGGTGCGGGTGGTGGGCGTCTCGGATAGTGCGCCGCGGGGAGATTGACCCGCCGGCGCAGTGTCATCTTGCGCAAATCGCAAGGGGCCATGCAAGCCGGGCCAAGCTGGGCGTCCGGCCCGGCACGGGTTCGAACGGGGCTCCCGCGCGGAATCGAGGCCGCAGACCGCCGCGCATCGCCGGGCCGCCCCCGGGCCCGGCGATCTGGATGGGCCGGGCGCAACGCTCGGAGGTCGTCCGGATGTGGCCGGGATAAAGCGCTGTAGCCCCCCGGTGGATCGCCGCGCCGCGGCCCGGCGCTGCGCGGCTTGGGCTCTGGGGTCGGGCGCCGTCCAGCGTATGGCGTGCATAACGCCTGATCCCAGCCCCTCGCGCGGCGTCGGGACCGGGTCGGGGGATGGCGGGCTGGAAAGCATCCTGCCCAGCGGCCGGGATGGGAATATGCCGCTCAAACGTTGGATGGCCGGGCAGCGGCTCGGACCTGAACCGCCGCGCGGGCCGGCTCACCTTTGCGTGACCCGCTGAACCGGGCACGCGCCGCGCTACGTATCTGGAGGCAGCATCGCAACCCCGGAGAGTCGCATGTTCCGCCTTCCGACCATCTTCGCGCCGGCCCTCGGCCTGGCCCTTCTGAACGCCCTGCCGGCGGCGGCCGAGCGCATCACCGACCGCGAGACCTTTCTCGGCCTGGTCTCGGGGCGCACCCTGTCGCGGCCGCTGGTGGCGCTGACCGTCACCCCCGACGGGGCGATCCGCGGCAACGGCGCCGGCTGGGACGTGACCGGGCGTTGGGACTGGCAGGACGGCTTCTTCTGCCGCGACCTCAACTGGGGCGGCGACGATCTGGGCTACAATTGCCAGGCGGTGACCCGCGACGGCAACCGGCTGCGCTTCATCTCGGACCGCGGCGCCGGCGAATCGGCGGCCTTCACGCTCCGCTAGGGCGCGGCCCGGGCGGGCTCAGAAATCGATCGCCAGGCCCTTCTTCTCCCAATCGCCGTAGCGCACCGGCTCCGGGCCCTTGCGCCCGCCCAGCTCGACCGGGCGCGGCTCGGCGGCCAGCGCCTGTTCCTCGGCGCGGCGGCGTGCCTCGGCTTCGGCCAGCGCGCGCTGCGCGGCGGGGGGGAGATCGGGGCGGGTCGTGGCGTCGGACATGGGTTTCCTCCGGGGTCTCGCGCTGATATACGCCCGCCGCCGCGCGGAACCAAGGGCGCGGCGGTTTTTCGGGGATCACCATGATGCGGGGACGGCCGGTCACGGCACGGCGCGCGGCGCTCGACCTGCTGACGCAGGTGGCGGCGGAGAAGCGGCTGCTGAGCGAGGTTCTGGCCGACCCGGCCTTCGCCGCGCTGCCGCCGGAGACGCGCGCCGCGGCGCAGCGGCTGGCGCTCGCCACGCTGCGGGGGGGCGAGCGCGCCGATGCGCTGCTGGCGCCGCATCTGAAGAAATCGCCCCCCGCCGCGGTGCGGCGGCTGCTGCGCCTCGCCACGGTGGAGCTGGCGCAGGGCGGGGCCGCGCATGGCGTGGTCAAGGCGGCGGTCGACCTCGCCTCGGAGGGCCGCAAGACCGCGTCCTTCCGCGGGCTCGTGAACGCGGTGCTGCGCCGGGTGGCGGAGGACGCGCCCGCCGCCTGGGCGGCCGCCCCGGTGCCGCGCCTGCCGAACTGGCTGCGCGGGCGCATCGCCGGCGCCTGGGGCGAGGCGGCGACGCGGGCGATGGAGGCGGCGCACCTGGCCGGCGCGCCGCTGGACCTTTCCGCGAAGGGCGACGCCGCGGCGCTGGCCGAGGCCACGGGCGGCACGCTCCTGCCGACCGGGTCGGTGCGGCGCGACGCCGCCGGGCAGGTCTCGGCGCTGCCGGGCTACGGCGAGGGCGCGTTCTGGGTGCAGGACGCCGCCGCGGCGCTGCCGGCGCGGATGCTGGGCGACGTGGCCGGCCGGCGCGTGCTCGACCTCTGCGCCGCGCCGGGCGGCAAGACGCTGCAGCTCGCCGCCGCGGGCGCAAGGGTCACCGCGCTCGACCTCTCGGCGCCGCGCCTGCGGCGGCTGGAGGAGAACCTCGCCCGCACTGGGCTCGCCGCCGAGGTGGTGGCCGCCGACGCGCTGCACTGGCAGGGCGGGCCGTTCGACGCGGTGCTGCTCGACGCGCCGTGCTCGGCCACCGGCACGATCCGCCGTCATCCCGACCTGCCGCTGGTCAAGGAGGCGGCGGGGCTGAAGGGGCTGGTGGAGCTGCAGGCGGCGCTGATCGACCGGGCGCTCGGGCTGCTCGTCCCCGGCGGCGCGCTGGTCTATTGCACCTGCTCGCTGCTGCCCGAGGAGGGCGAGGCGCAGATCGCCGCGGCGCTGGCGCGCCATCCCGGCCTCACGGTCACCCCCGTTCTGCCGGAGGGCGTTCCGGAGGCCTGGCAGAGCCCCGAGGGCGGGCTGCGCACCCGGCCCGATTATTGGCCCGAGGCCGGCGGCCTCGACGGCTTCTACATGGCGCGCCTGACCGCGCCCTGACACATCCGCGCCTGACCGCGCCGTAAGACACCCGCGCCTGACCGCGCCCCGATCCTTCCCCCCTTGCCCGCGACCGGATAGATCCCGCCCATGAGCACCAATCCCCCCGACCTGCGCCCCGACCTGGCGCCCCGCGCCCGCCTCACCGACGAGGCGCGCCCCGGCCAGCCCAAGATCGGCATGGTCTCGCTCGGCTGCCCCAAGGCGCTGGTCGACAGCGAGCGCATCCTCACCCGGCTGCGCGCCGAGGGCTACGCCATCTCGCCCGATTACGGCGGCGCCGATGCGGTGATCGTCAACACCTGCGGCTTTCTCGACAGCGCCAAGGCCGAGAGCCTCGAGGCGATCGGCGAGGCGCTGAACGAGAACGGGCGGGTGATCGTCACCGGCTGCCTCGGCGCCGAGCCCGACTACATCACCGGCGCCCATCCGACGGTGCTGGCGGTGACTGGCCCGCATCAATACGAAAGCGTGCTCGACGCGGTGCACCGCGCGGTGCCGCCCAGCCCCGATCCCTTCGTCGACCTGCTGCCGGCCTCCGGCGTCAGCCTGACGCCGCGGCATTACAGCTACCTCAAGATCGCCGAGGGCTGTAACCACAAGTGCAAGTTCTGCATCATTCCCGACATGCGCGGCCGGCTGCAATCGCGCCCCATGAAGGCGGTGTTGCGCGAGGCCGAGAAGCTGGTCGAGGCCGGGGTGCGCGAGCTTCTGGTGATCAGCCAGGACACCTCGGCCTACGGCACCGACTGGGCCGAGCGGCCGTCCAAGGCGCCGATCCTCGATCTGGCGCGCGAGCTGGGTCAGCTCGGCGCCTGGGTGCGGATGCATTACATCTATCCCTATCCGCATGTCCGCGAGCTGGTGCCGCTGATGGCCGAGGCCGGGCCCGGCATCCTGCCCTATCTCGACATCCCGTTCCAGCACGCCCATCCCGACACGCTGCGCCGCATGGCGCGGCCCGCCGCCGCCGAGCGCACGCTGGACGAGATCGCCGCCTGGCGCGCGGTGCGGCCCGACATCACCCTGCGCTCGACCTTCATCGTGGGCTACCCGGGCGAGACCGAGGCCGAGTTCCAGACCCTGCTCGATTGGATGGACGAGGCGCGGCTCGACCGGGTCGGCTGCTTCAAGTACGAGAACGTTGCCGGGGCGCGCTCCAACGCGCTGCCCGACCACGTCCCCGAAGAGGTCAAGCAGGAGCGCTGGGAGCGCTTCATGGAGAAGGCGCAGGCGATCTCGGAGGCCAAGCTCGCCGCCAAGGTCGGCCAGCGGCTGGAGGTCATCGTCGACGAGGTCGAGGCGGATGCCGCGACCTGCCGCACCCGCGCCGACGCGCCGGAGATCGACGGCAACCTCTTCATCGACGCAGGCCACGAGGGGCTCAGACCCGGCGAGATCGTCACCGTGGAGGTCGATGAGGCTGGCGAATACGACCTCTGGGGCCGGCTGGTGTCCTGAACGTTCGTGGACGCCCCGGGGGTCGGGCGCTTCGCCCGTTGCGTATCAGGCAGGGCGGCCGCACGGGCGGGTCCTGCCTTGGGAGTTGCAGAACGGAGCCGCGCAGCACCGGGCCGCGACGCGGCGATCCCGACTGCGGAATCCCTTGGTTTATCCCGGCCACGTCCGAAGACGCTCGAAGCTGAGCGCCCGGCCCCACCAGATCGCCGGGCCGGGGGGCGGCCCGGCGATGCGCGGCGGCCTTCGGCCTTGATTCCGCGCGAGGCGCCTTGGGCGGACGGGGGTGGCGCAGGCCCGATAGGCCGGACGAAGCCGCCGGCGCGGATGCCGGTGCGGGCGCCGGCTTCCTGACCGGCCCTCCTGGCCAGGCTTCCAAACGACCGCCGCACCACATCCGGTCAGCGCCCTGCGCCCCGGCCCGCGCGTCTCAGCCCGACAGGCCGATGCCGATATCGGCCTGCGCCACGGCGACCGATTTCAGGATCGCGAAGCAGGCCGTGCCCGGCGCCAGGCCGAGCGCCGCGGCCGAGCGCCTTGTGACCCGCGCCAGCAGCACGTCCTGCCCGGAGCGCAGCTGCACCGTGGCGCCGGGGCCGGCGCCCTCGCGCAGCGCCACGACCTCCACCGGCAGCACGTTGAGGGCCGAGATCGCCCGCGGCCGCTCCAGCGCCAGGGTCACGTCCTGGGCGAGGATGCGGACCCGGATCTCGGTGCCCGGCGCGGCGTCGACGGTGGGCAGGCAAAGCCGGCCGCCGGAAAACTCGAGCTCGCTGACGCCGTCCGGGGCGTGGCGCAGGACGCGGGCGCGCAGCACCGCGCCGGCCTCGCGCAGGCCGAGGATGCGCACCAGCTCCGGATCCGACAGCACGTCCTCGGCGGGGCCGGCGCGGCGCACCCGCCCGGCCTCCATCACCACCACATGGGTGGCCAGCCGCGCCACCTCGGCGAGGTTGTGCGAGACGTAGAGGATCGGCACCCCGGTCTCGGCGCGCAGGCGCTCGAGATAGGGCAGGATCTCGGCCTTGCGGGCGGCGTCGAGGGCGGCCAGCGGCTCGTCCATCAGCAGGATCTCGGGCTCGGCCAGCAGCGCCCGGCCGATCGCCACGCGCTGCGCCTCGCCGCCCGAGAGCGCGCCGGGGCGGCGCTCCAGCAGCGGCCCGATGCCCAGCAGCTCGGCGATCCGCCCGAGCCCGGCGGCCGGGCGCCGGGCGACCCGGGCGGCATAGCCGAGATTGTCGCGCACGCTGAGATGCGGGAACAGCCGCGCCTCCTGGAACACATAGCCGACGCGGCGGCGATGCACCGGCACGTCGAGCCCGCGCGCCGAGTCGTAGAGCACCCGGTCGCCCAGCCGGATGCGCCCGGCCTCGGGGCGCAGGAGCCCCGCCACCGCGCTCACCACCGAGGTCTTGCCCGAGCCCGAGCGGCCGAACAGCACCGTCACCCCGTCCGGCGCGGTGATGTCCACGTCGAGCGCGAAGGCGCCCATCCGGTGGCGCATCCGGACCGCGAGGCTCATGCTCCGCGCACCCGCGCCGCGACCCGCCGCGCCATCCATTCCGACAGCCCCAGCGCGGTCATGGCGATCGCCACCGAAATGCCGACCAGCGCCAGCGCCGCGGCCTCGCCGCCGGGCACCTGCAGAAAGGCGTAGATCGCCGAGGGCACGGTGCGGGTCTGGCCGGGGATGTTGGAGACGAAGGTGATGGTGGCGCCGAACTCGCCCATCGCCTTGGCGAAGGCCAGCACCGCCCCGGCGACGATGCCGGGCGCCACCAGCGGCAGGGTGACGGTGGCGAAGACCTGCAGCCGCGAGGCGCCGAGCGTCGCCGCCGCGGCCTCGAGCCGGGGATCCACCGCCTCGATGGCGAGCCTTATGGCGCGCACCATCAGCGGAAAGGCCATGATCGCGGCGGCCAGCGCGGCGCCGGTCCAGCGGAAGGCCAGGGTGACGCCGAACCAGTCGTAGAGCAGCGCCCCCAGCGGGCCCTGCCGGCCAAAGGTCAGCAGCAGCAGGTAGCCGGTGACCACCGGCGGCAGGATCAGCGGCAGGTGCACCAGCCCGTTCAGCAGCGCCCGGCCGCGGAACCGCCCGCGCGCCAGCAGCAGCGCCACGGCGATGCCCAAGGGCAGGCTGGCCAGCGTCGCCAGGGTGGAGACGCGCAGCGACAGCGCCACCGCCTGCCAGGCTTCCGGTCCGAGGGAGATCATGGTGCGGCCCCTGCCTCAGCCATCGGCCGGCCGGAAGCCGTGGCGGGCGAGCAGCGCCTGGCCGGGGGCGCCGGCGAGCCAGTCGAGGAACGCCGCCGCGAGCTCCGGCGCCGCCGCGTCCCGCGTCACCGCGCCGGGATAGACGATGGGGTCGTGGCTCCGCGCCGGGATGCCGGCCACCACCCGGACCCGCGGCTCGGCCGCGGCATCGGTGGCGTAGACCACGCCGAGCGCCGCCTCGCCCAGGGCCACCAGGCGCAGGGCGGCGCGGACATTGTCGGTCTGCGCCACCCGGGCCGCGACGCCGTCCCACAGCCCCAGCGCTTCCAAGGCTTGGCGGCCGTAGATCCCCGCCGGCACCGCCTCGACGAGCGCCATGGCGAGCCGGCCGTCGGCGGGCAGCCAGGCCGACAGGTCGGTCCCGGGGCCGAGCTCCGCGGGCGCCGCCTCGGTGGCCTCGGCCGCCGCCGGCGCCACCAGCACCAGGGCGTTGCGCATCAGGATGCGGCGCGTTTCCGGGCGGATCAGGTCGCGCTCGGCCAGCCAGTCCATCCAGTCCGCGTTGGCCGACAGGAACAGGTCGGCCGGCGCGCCTTGGGCGATCTGGCGCGCCAGCGCCGAGGAGCCGGCCGGCGAGATCACCGCCCGGTGCCCGGTCTCGGCCTGCCAGCTTTCCGCCGCCTCGCGCAGCGCGTCGCCGAGGCTGGCCGCGGCGAAGACGGTGATCTGCCCGGCCAGGGCCGGCAGCGGCGCGGCCAGGGCGGCGGCCAGCAGGGCGGCCAGCACGGGCAGTCGGACAAGGCGGCGCATGAAGGCTCCCGGGATCGTGGCGTCGGCGGCGAGCATGCCGTGCCCGGCGGGGCGGGGCAAGGCGACCCGCGGTCCCGGTCCGGGGAAGGGGCGGGCCGGGTCGGGGGTCGGGACATGGCCGGGGCGGGAAGCGGCGGGCGGCGCGAAGGGCTTGAGAACAAAATGCGAACGATTTATTCTGGCCGCATGCTGCACCCGCCGCTCGCCCGCAAGCCCCACACGCCGCTCCCGGCGCTCGAGATCTGGCCCGGCCTGGCCCTGCCCACGGCCCGGCTGCACGAGATCTGCGGCGCGGCCCGGCGCACCCTGGCCCTGCACCTGGCGGCGCGGGCCGCCGCGGCGGGCGGGCCGGTGCTCTGGATCGCGCCCGAATGGGGCGCCGATCCGCTCAACCCCGACGGGGTGGCGGCGCTGCTGCCCCCGGGCGCGCTGCTCTTCGTCACCGCCCGCCGGGGCGAGGACCTGCTCTGGGCGATGGAGGAGGCGCTGCGCGCGGGCGCGGCGCCGGTGGTGGTGGCCGATCTCGCCGGCCCGCCGGGCCTGACCCCGGTGCGGCGGCTGCACCTCGCCGCCGAGGCCGGCGCGGCGGAGACCGGACAGCGGCCGCTGGGGCTGATCCTGACCCCGGGGGAGGGCGGCGCGCCGGGGGTCGAGACGCGGCTGCGGCTCGACCCGGCGCACCGGCCGGAGCGCAGCCTCTGGCACCTGGTGCGGCTGCGCGCCCGCATGGCGCCGCCGCGCGACTGGTGGCTGAGCGCGGCCGGGCCGGGCGGCCGCGACCTCGCCCCGGTGCCGCCGCCCGGTCCCGGGGCCGGTCCCGAGACCGACCCGCAGACTGTCCCGCAGACCGGCCCAGAGACCGGCCCGGACCGCCCCGCGCCGGGCTGACCGCGGCGCCGCGCCCCGGCGCCGGGCAGAGCGCGTCGCCGGCCAGCGGCGCCCGCCGCGCCCCGATCCGCAAGGATCGCGGCGCCAGAGACGTCCGCGGCCCCGACCGGGGCCGCCGGATCATGCCCCCGAGCGGGACGGCGCGTGATGAGCGTGACGACGCGTGACCGGGCGGGACGGCGCGCGACCGAGCGGGACGGCACGTGACCGGGCAGGACGGCGCGTGACCGGGCGGGGCGGCGCGCGACCGAGCAGGGCGGCGCGCCCCCGAGCGGGGCGGCGCGCGGCCGGGCGCCTCAGAGCTTGTCGAGCAGTTTCACCAGGCGCTCCGCCTCGCGCCGGGTCAGCCGCGACAGCGTCTCGGCGGTGATTCGCTCGGCGATCTCCACCGCCTCGTCGGTGAAGGCCGTGCCGGCCTCGGTGAGCGAGATCTCGAGCCGCCGCATGTCGGTCCGGGACGGCGCGCTCTGCACGAAGCCCTTGCCCCTGAGCCGGTCCACCACGCCCTTGGTGGTGGCGGCATCCATCCCCACCAGCCGGCCGAGCTGGTTCTGGCTGATCGTGCCCTCGTCGCGCAGCTTGGCCAGCACCGCGAACTGCGTCGGCGTCACCTCGGGCATCCGGCGCGAGAAGATCTCGAGGTGTTTCTGGTTGGCGATCCGCAGCTTGAAGCCGATCTGCTGCTCCAGCCGGTAGACCGGCGCGGCGCCATCCTGTTCAATGTCTTGCATCGCGAAATCCGTTCTGGATGCGGGCCTGGACCGGGCGCGCCAATGGCCTCCGGCTTACTGTCTGCCCGCCCCGGTGGCAAGCTGCCCGGACCCTGGCCGGTTTCCCGGACAGGCTCAAGAAATTGTTTGACAGCTAACAGTATCCTGCGGCCTGATGGGGGCACGCCACGGGCCCCGCCCGGCGCCGCCGACCGAAGTAGAGGGAGGTTCCCGATGCCCTTCGTCCGCAATGCCTGGTACGTCGCCGGCTGGTCCCGCGACTTCGCCGACGAACTGGCCCCGATCCGCATCTGCGCCCAGAACCTGGTGCTGTTCCGCGCCTCCGACGGCCGCCTCGCGGCGCTCGAGGACCGCTGCCCGCACCGGCTCCTGCCGCTGTCCAAGGGGCGGCGCATCGGCGACACCATCCAGTGCGGCTATCACGGCATGACCTTCGGCGCGGACGGCAAATGTGTGCGCGTGCCGGGCCAGGCCAACCTGCCGGCCTCGGCCTATGTCGACGCCTATCCGGTCGAGGAGCGCCACGGCATCGTCTGGATCTGGATGGGCGACCCCGCCCTTGCCGATCCCGACACGATCTTCGACCTGCCCGAGATGTCCGACCCGGACTGGCACGCGCATCACGGCGACGGGCTGCACATCCGGGCGAACTACCTCAACGTGGCCGAGAACCTCGTCGACCCGGCGCATGTCAGCTTCGTGCACCCCACGACGCTCGGCAATGCCGCCTCCGAGAACGTGCCGGTCCATGTCCGGACCAGCGGCGAGGCCATCGTCGCCTGGCGCTGGATCCGCGACTCCGAGCCGATCGGCTTCTTCAAGAAGTTCGGCGGCTTCACCGGCAATGTCGACCGCTGGCACTACTACTACCTGCACCTGCCCTCGACCGCGGTGATCGATTTCGGCTCCGCCGACACCGCGCTCGCCCTGCCCGAGGAGGAGCGCCAGCGCGGCGTGCGGATCTTCGCGCTGCACTTCGTCACCCCGGTCGACGAGGGCTACACGATCGACCACTGGATGCACCTGCGCAACACCGCCCAGGGCGACGAGGCCGCCTCCGCGCAGATGGACGCGATGTTCCGCGTCGCCTTCTCCGAGGACAAGGAGGTGCTGGAGGCGATCCACGAGGAGGAGCAGCGCCCGCAGAAGCGCAAGCCGATCCGCATCGCCATCGACAAGGGCCCCAACGTCTACCGCAAGCGCATCCGCGAACTGGTCGAGGCCGAGGCCACCGAGGATCTCGGCGAGCCGGAGCGGCCGGTTTACGTGCATCACGACTGACACTTGGCAAAACATACAATACCGTCCCGATACGCAAAGAAGATCGGGCATCCCGACAGAGAGGACCACCACATGCATCGCAAGACGTTTCTCGCCGGACTGGCCGGGTTGAGTGTCGCCGCCGCCGCGGGCCTGCCGGCCCTGGCGCAGGAGGGCGAGCCGATCAAGGTCGGCGAGATCAACCATTACAAGCGCATGGCCGCCTTCGCCGAGCCCTACAAGAAGGGCATCGACATGGCGCTGGAGGAGATCAACGCCGAGGGCGGGGTGATGGGCCGGCCGCTGGAATTCGTCTACCGCGACGACCAGGGCGAACCCGGCGAGGCGATCAAGATCGCCGAGGAGCTGATGACCCGCGAGGGCACGGTGATGATCACCGGCTCGATCCTGTCCAATGTGGGCCTGGCCATCGCCTCGCTCGCCGACCAGAAGGAATGGGTCTATCTCGCCGCCGAGCCGCTGGCCGATGCGGTGACCTGGTCCCAGGGCAACCCCTGGACCTTCCGGCTGCGCGCCTCGACCTACATGCAGGCGGCGATGCTGGCCGAGGCGGCGGCCGAGACCGATGCCACCACCTATGCCACGATCGCGCCCAACTACGCCTACGGCAAGGACGCCGTCGCCGCCTTCAAGGAGGTGCTGACCGAGCTCAAGCCCGAGGTCGAGTTCGTCGCCGAGCAATGGCCGGCGCTGTTCGGCATCGATGCCGGCGCCGAGGTGCAGGCCATCGAGCGCGCCAAGCCCGATGCCATCTACAACGTCACCTTCGGCCCCGACCTCGCCAAGTTCGTCCGCGAGGGCAACACCCGCGGCCTGTTCCAGGGCCGCGAGGTCTATGGCCTGCTCTCGGGCGAGCCGGAATACATGGAGCCGCTGGGCGAGGAGGCGCCCGAGGGTTGGACCGTCACCGGCTATCCCTGGTACGATTTCGAGGGCGACGCCAACGCCGAGTTCGTGACCGCCTACCAGGAGAAATGGGGCGAGACGCCGAAGATCGGCTCGCTGGTGGGCTACGCCACCGCGCTCTCCATCGCCGCGGCGCTGGAAAAGGCCGGCTCGACCGAGAGCGACGCCATCCGCCAGGCCTTCGAGGGGCTCGAGGTCGAGACCCCGGCCGGGCCGATCACCTACCGCGAGATCGACAACCAGTCGACGCTCGGCGCCTGGGTCGGCAAGACCGCGCTGCAGGACGGCGCCGGCGTCATGGTGGACTGGGAATACAAGGACGGCGCCGATTACCTGCCGGACGACGACAAGGTGAAGGAGCTGCGCCCGGCCGAATGAGCCGCGGGCCGCGGCCCCGGGCGGCGCGGGATTCGGCCCGTTCCGTCCGCCGGGCCGGGCCCTTCGTCCCCCGCAGGCCCGGCCGGCGCCCCCGGCCCGGCCGCCAGGGGGCCCGCCGGAACCGCCCGGCCTGACCGCGCGCCCCTCATTTCCCCATATCGACGGAGACCTTCATGGGCCTCATCCTCGCCCAGCTCCTCACCGGACTGGCCGACGCCGCCGCCTTGTTCATGGTCGCCTCCGGGCTGTCGCTGATCTTCGGCGTCACCCGGATCGTGAATTTCGCGCATGGCTCCTTCTACATGCTGGGCGCCTATATCGGCTACACGCTGATGCAGGTGCTGCCCGGGGCGGTGGGCTTCTGGGGCGCCATCCTGCTGGCCGGCATCGCCGTCGGCCTGATCGGCGCCTTCGTCGAGATGGTGGTGCTGCGGCCGGTCTATTCGGCGCCGGAACTGTTCCAGCTGGTCGCGACCTTCGGGGTCATCCTCGTGGTGCAGGACCTGGCGCTGATGGTCTGGGGGCCGACCGACCTTCTGGGGCCCAGAGCGCCGGGGCTGAAGGGCATCGTGCGGATCATGGACGAGCCGGTGCCGCTCTACGATCTGGCGTTGATCGCGATCACCCCCTTCGTGGCGCTGGCGCTGTGGTACCTGATCGCCCGCACCCGGGTCGGCGTGCTGGTCCGCGCCGCCACACAGGACCGCGAGATGGTCGGCGCGCTCGGCGTCAACCAGTCCTGGCTCTTCACCGGCACCTTCTTCCTCGGCTGCGCGCTGGCGGGCCTCGGCGGCGCGCTGCAGCTGCCCAAGGGCGGCGCGGATCTGCTGATGGACTTCACCATCCTGGCCGAGGTCTTCGTCGTGGTGGTGATCGGCGGCATGGGCTCGCTGCCCGGGGCGCTGCTGGCGGCGGTGCTGATCTCGGTGCTCAAGGTCTTCGGCGTGTCCTACATGCCGCAATCCACCCTGGTGCTGATGTACGTGGTGATGGTCGCGGTGCTGATCGTGCGCCCCTTCGGCCTGCTCGGCCGCGAGGAGGTGGCGGGCGAGCTGGGCCAGGTCGGCGAGCCCGAGCGCCCGGTCAAGCCCGCCGGCACGCCGGTGCGACTGATCGTGACGCTGCTGATCGCGGCGCTGGCCACGGTGCCGCTCTGGGGCGACAATTTCGCGGTCGTGCTGGTCACCGACATCCTGATCTTCTGCCTGTTCGCGGCCTCGCTGCACTTCCTGCTGGGGCAGGGCGGGCTGGTCTCCTTCGGCCATGCCGCGTTTTTCGGCGGCGGCGCCTATGCCGCGGCGCTCTTCGTGACCTATGCCGGCACCCCGATGGAACTGGCGCTGATCCTTGCGCCGCTGGGCGCCGGCCTCGCCGCGGTGGTGATCGGCTGGGTCTGCCTGCGCTCCACCGGGGTCTATTTCGCCATGCTGACCCTGGCCTTCGCGCAGCTTCTGTGGAGCCTCGTCTACCAATGGGGCAGCGTGACCGGCGGCGATGACGGGCTGGTGGGCATCTGGCCGTCGAAATGGGCCGACGACAACGACGTGTTCTTCTACCTCGCGCTGGTGCTGGCGGTGGGCGGCATCCTGGTGATCCGCCAGGTGATCCACTCGCCCTTCGGCTACGCGCTGCGCGCGGCGCGCGACAGCGCCCGGCAGGCCGAGGCCACCGGCATCCACACCAAGCGCGTGCAATGGGTGGCCTTCGCCTTCGCCGGCATGATGGCGGGCGTTGCGGGCGGGCTCTTCGTGTTCTCCAAGGGATCGGTCTTTCCCAATGAGATGGAGATCGCCCGCAGCTTCGACGCGCTGATCGTGGTGTTCCTCGGCGGCGTGAAGACGCTGTCGGGCGGCTGGGTCGGCGGCGCGGTGTTCAAGGGGCTCGAGGACGTGCTGACCCGCTTCGAATACTGGCGCCTGCTGCTCGGCCTGACGATCATCCTGGTGGTGATCCTGGCGCCCGAGGGCATCGTCGGCGGCCTGCGCAAGCTGGGCGAGAAACTGGGCATCGTGAAGACGGCGGAGGATCCGCGATGAACGCCATCCTGCAGGTCTCCCACCTGTCGCGAAACTTCGGCGCCATCCGCGCCGTGGACGATGTCAGCTTCGAGCTGCACCGCGGCGAATTGCTGGCGCTGATCGGGCCCAACGGCGCCGGCAAGTCCACCTGCTTCAACATGCTGATGGGCCAGCTGAAGCCGAGCTCGGGGCAGGTGACGCTCGACGGCGAGGACATCACCGGCATGGCGCCGCGCCGGGTCTGGCGGCGCGGCGTCGGGCGCACCTTCCAGATCACCGCCACCTATGCCTCGATGACGGTGATCGAGAACGTGCAGATGGCGCTGCTGTCGCATCACCACCGGATCTATTCGTTCCTGTCGCACGCGGCGCGGCAATACCGCGCCGAGGCGCTGGCGCTGCTCGACACGGTCGGCATGGCCGACCAGGCCGAGCGGCACTGCGCGGTGCTGGCCTATGGCGACCTGAAGCGGCTGGAACTGGCGGTGGCGCTGGCGCACGAGCCGAAGCTGCTGCTGATGGACGAGCCCACCGCCGGCATGGCGCCGCGCGAGCGCGTGGCGCTGATGCGTCTGACCGCCGACATCGTCGCCGAGCGCGGCGTCTCGGTGCTGTTCACGGAGCATGACATGGATGTGGTCTTCGCCCATTCGCACCGCATCATGGTGCTGAATCGCGGGCAGCTGATCGCCGAGGGCGACGCTGCGGCGATCCGCGCCAATCCGCAGGTCCAGGAGGTCTATCTCGGCGGCGGCACGCTGATGGCGCAGGAGACGGCCCATGCTTGAGGTCCGGAACGTCGAGACCTTCTACGGCAAGGCGCAGGTGCTGAACGGGCTCAGCTTCGAGGTCGGCCGCGGCCAGGTGGTGGCGCTGCTGGGCCGCAACGGCGCCGGCAAGACCACGACGATGAAGTCGATCATGCAGATGGTGCCGCCGCGCCGCGGCACGGTGCGCTTCGACGGCCGCGACATCACCGGCTGGCCGTCCCACCGGGTGGCCAAGGCGGGGCTCGGCTACGTGCCCGAGGAGCGCCGCATCTTCACCCAGCTCACGGTGATGGAGAATCTCGAGGTCGGCCGCCAGCCGGCGCGCAACGGCTCCGTGGCGTGGAGCGAGGAGGCGCTGTTCGAGCTTTTCCCGAACCTGCGCGAACGCGCCGGCAACCGCGGCAAGGCGCTGTCGGGGGGTGAGCAGCAGATGCTGACCATCGCCCGGACGCTGATGGGCAATCCCAGCCTGGTGCTGCTCGACGAGCCCTCCGAGGGCATCGCCCCGGTGATCGTCGAACAGATGGCCAAGGCGATCCTGCGGCTGAAGGCCGAGGGGCTGACGGTGCTGCTCTCCGAGCAGAACCTGCACTTCGCCCGCGCCGTGGCCGACCGCGTGGTGATCATCGAGCATGGCGAGGCCAAGTTCGCCGGCACCCTGGCCGAGCTCGAGGCCCAGCCCGAGGTGCGCGACGCCTATCTCTCGGTCTGACCGGGGGCGGGCGCCGGTCCCGCGGCGCTCGCCGGCCGGGGCGGCTCAGCCGTTCCAGCGCACCCGGCCGGCCTCGGCCACGTCGTAGCCTGGCATCCGCGCCGCCTGGTCGCGGAAGGCGGCGCTGGCCAGGAAGGCGGCGAAGCGTTGCAGGGCAGGGTCGAACCAGGCCTTGCGGTCGACGAGGATGTCGAAGCGCTCCTCGATCAGCGGGCGGAAATCGAGGCCGTGCGCCTCGGCCAGCGCCTGCAGCCCGAAGGTGGCGTCGGCGGCGCCCTGCTGGACCGCCAGCACGGCGTCGGATTCGTTGCGCGCGGCCTCGGTCAGGGTGAGCGCGGCGCGGCGCAGCCCGGCCTCCGCCAACAGGTGGTCGAAGACCGATTCGGTGCCCGACCCGGCCTGCCGCGGCACCATCCGCCGGCCCGGCAGGTTGTCGAGCCCGGCAATGCCCGATCCCGGCCGCACCACGAGCCCGCGCCAGCGCCGGGCAAAGCCCAGGAGCACCGCGCCGGTGCCCGCCGCCTCGGCCTCCACCGCCGCGACGTTCCAGCCGGCCTCGCCGCCATAGAGGTGCAGCCCGGTGGCCACGCCCTCGCCGGCCACGAAGCGGGTGAGCCCGTCCTGCGAGCCGTCGAACAGCGTGGCGAGCCCGGCCTGGGCCTGGCGCAGCGCCCAGTCGAGCAGCGGGTCGTGGCTGCCGAGGAAGACCGGCGGCCGGTCGGCGGCCGGCGCCACCGCGCCGTTCAGCGCGCCGCGGGCGATCCAGGCGCGGATCTCGCGTTCGGGAAACAGCAATTTGCCGGTGACCTTGGAACAGGGCACGGCGCCGGAGGAGGCGAGGTCGTAGACCTTGCGCTCCTTGATCCGCAACAGATCCGCGAGCTCCCGGACGGTCAGGAAATCGGGCATCGCGGGGGGCTCGTCACGGTGGCTTGCATCGCCGCCAGTATGCGCCGGGCGGGCGCCCGGGGACAAGCCGGCAGGCCCGCCGGTCCGCCCCGGGGCGGGCGTCACTTCGCCGCGTTCGGGAAGAACAATTGCTGGCCGTCGACCTCGAAGGCGGCGATGGCGCGCTGGCCGGCCTCCGCCAGCAGCCAGTCGATGAAATCCTGCCCGGCCGCGGCGTTGACCGAGGGGCAACGCTCCGGGTCGACGAGGATCACGCCGTACTGGTTGAACAGCGCCGCGTCGCCGGCCACCGCGATCGCCATGTCGCCCTTGTTGGCGAAGCTGATCCAGGTGGCGCGGTCGGTCAGGGCGTAGGCCCCCATGCCGAGCGCCACGTTGAGCGTCGCGCCCATGCCCGACCCGGTCTCCCGGTACCAGGCGCCCGATCCGGCGTCGGGATCGCGCCCGGCCGCCGCCCAGAGCGCGCGCTCGGCCTTGTGGGTGCCGCTGTCGTCCCCGCGCGAGGCGAAGGCGGCGCCGGCATCGGCAATCGCGGCCAGCGCCGCGGCGGCATCGTCGGTGCCGGCGATCCCGGCCGGGTCATCGGCCGGCCCGACGATGACGAAGTCGTTGTACATCACGTCGAAGCGTTCGACCCCGTGGCCGGCCGCGACGAAGGCCTCCTCGGCCTCGCGGGCATGCACCAGAAGCACGTCGCCGTCGCAGTTCTCGGCGTTCTTGATGGCCTGGCCGGTGCCCACCGCGACGACGTTGACATCGATCCCCGTCGCCTCCTCGAACTGCGGCAGCAGCGTGTCGTAGAGGCCGGAATTCGCGGTCGAGGTGGTGGATTGCACGAGGATGGCGGGCGCCTCACCGGTGTCGGCGAGTGCCGCCCCGGCGAGGGCGGCGGTGGCGGCACCGGCGGCGAGGGAGGCGCGGAGGCGGGGCAGGGGCAGGGGCATGGCGGCTCCGTGAAGGTGCGGGGAACGGTTCAGACGACGAGGCGTCCGGCGAGGAAGTCGCGGACATCGCGGCCGGCGGGGGCGCCGAGCACCCGCGCCGCGGGGCCCTGATCGGCGAGGCGGCCGCGCATCAGCACCACGATCTCGCTGGCCAGGCGCTCGGCCTGGGCCCGGTCATGGGTGACCAGGACGATCTTGGTGCCGGCCCGCGCGACATCGCCGAGAAGCGCCTCGATGAGCCGGGCCGAGGCCGGGTCGAGGCTGGCGGTCGGCTCGTCCAGAAGCAGCAGGCGCGGCGCCGTGGCCAGCGCCCGGGCCAGGGCCAGGCGCTGCTGTTCGCCGCCCGAGAGCCGGCGCGCCGGCTGCGCCTCGCGCCCGGCCAGCCCGACCCGCGCCAGAAGCTCGGCGCGCCGCGCACGGCGTCCGGCGCGCGGCAGGACGAAGTCCAGGTTGGCCGCCACGGAGCGGCGCAGCAGAACCGGCTTCTGGAACACCAGCGCCTGATCGGGCGGCGACAGGCCGGGCGACACGACGCGGCCCGAATCCGGCGGGACGAGGCCCTGCAGGACCCGCAGCAGCAGGCTCTTGCCGGCGCCGTTCGGCCCCATGATCGCGGTGATTCCGCCTTCCGAGAGGCGCAGAGACAGGTCATGGAGGAGCGGCCGGCCGTCGCGGATCAGGCTGACCCGCTCGAGTTCGGGCAGGCGCGGCCCCGGGGGGCTCTGGAGCGCGTCGGGGACGGGGTGCATCAGGTCACGCATGGGCGGCCCGCGCCGCGGTTAGCCGCACGCCGTGCACCGCTGCGTTGACCGCCAGCGCCAGCACCATCAGCATCATGCCGAGCGCCAGCGCCAGCGCCAGTTCGCCGCGCGAGGTCTCGAGCGCGATCGCGGTGGTCATCACCCGTGTCAGGTGGTCGATATTGCCGCCGACGATCATCACCGCGCCGACCTCGGCCACCGCGCGGCCGAAGCCGGCCAGCGCCACGGTGAGCAGCGCGTAGCGCCCGTCGCGCAGCAGCGCGGCGATCTTGGCCCGCCGGCTCAGCCCCATCGAGCGGAAGAACTCGTCGTATTCGCCGTGCAGATCCTCCAGCACCTGCCGCGACAGCGCCGCCACGATCGGGGCGATCAGGATGGTCTGGGCGATGATCATCGCTGCGGGCGTGTAAAGCAAGCCGAGAAAGCCCAGCGGCCCGGCGCGCGACAGGTGCAGGTAGACCACCAGCCCCACCACCACCGGTGGCAGGCCCATCAGGGCGTTGACCGCGATCTGCACCGCCTGGCGCCCGGGAAACCGCGAGATCGCCAACGCCGCGCCGAGCGGCAGGCCGATCAGGCAGGCGATCAGCGTGGCGCTCAGGCTGACGCGGAGCGACAGCGCGACGATCTCCCACAGATCGGCGTCGCCGGACAGCACCAGCGCCAGGGCCAGCCCAAAGCTTTCGCCAAGATCCTGCACGCTTCTCCCGATTTTGCAGAATTTCCGTCATCCTGTTTATTTCCCGTCCGGCGCTCCGGTGCAAGGGCCATTCGCCTTGCGGTTTCCCGCCCGGGCGCGCGATCATGGCGGTCTTCGGGGCCGGCTGCGGAGGACGGGCATGGACGGCGACAGCGACGCGATCCGCGCGGGCGAGACCTCCATCTCGCTCCCCGACCCCAAGGATGCGACGCTGCGCTTCATCGGGCGCATCCGCACGCCCTTCGCCAGCCGCGCCGAGTGCCCGCGCCAGGGCCGCGAGGACGGGCCGGAATGCCGGCTGGAACTCGACCCGGCCTGGGGCGCCGCGCTGGACGGGGTCGAGGCCTTCGAGCGTCTCGACGTGCTCTACTGGCTCGACCGGGCGCGCCGCGACCTCGTGACCCAGAGCCCGCGCTCGGACGGGTCCACCCGCGGCACCTTCGCGCTGCGCTCGCCGGTGCGGCCGAACCCGATCGGGCTGGCCCGCGTGCGGCTGGTGCGCCGCGAGGGCTGTGCGCTGGTGGTGCGCGGGCTCGACTGCATCGACGGCACGCCGCTCCTCGACATCAAGCCGGAGGCCTGCGCCTTCACGCCGCAGGCGCCCGCCAAGGCTGCGGATCGCCGCTGAACATCCGGTCATTCCGGCCGCTTGTCGGCCGCGGCACCGGCAAAGCGCCGCCGATCACGGCCAAGTTTTCCCGACCGCGCAACCCGGCCGGAACGCCGGGTGTTGCATTTGCGACCCTCTCGTGATGAGGCTTTTGGGGCGATGCCGCAGTGCAGCATTTGCGGCGCGAGTCGGGTGGGTCGGACATGCGTCCCGGGCCGCAGCAAAAGGAATCGAGAGATGTACATGATCAGTCCCCTCGCCTTCACCGCCGCGATGGTCGGTTTCGGCAACCGCTTCTGGACCGCTCAGATGCAGCTGACCCAGGCCTTCTACGATGCCGGCCTGCAGCAATTCCGGCTGGCCTCGGAGCTGCAGGCCCCGCTGATGGGCAATATCTGCGCGCCCTTCGCCGGGCGCGCCCGCCAGATCGTCCCGCAGGACGGCACGGTGCCGCTGGCCGGCGGCGCCGAGAGCCGGGATGCCGCGCCGGAAGAGGCGGAGATGCCGGCGGTGACCGCGACCGCTCCGGCGGAGCCCGCCGCAGAGGCGGCGCCGGAGGCCGCACCGGAAGCGACGGAGGCCGCGGCGCGCGCCGCCGAGCCGCAGGCCGCACCAAGCCGGGCCGAGAGCCCGGCGGCCCCGGGCCGGCGCGCGACGGGCCGCAAGGCCGCCGGCAAGCGCGCCGCCGCGAAACCGGCCAAGGCCGCCAAGACCGCCAAGCCCGCGGCCCCGGCCGCCGAGACCAAGCCCGCGGAGCCTTCGGGCCAGAGCAAGCCGGCTGCCCCGGCGCAGGCAACCCCGTCCGCCGCCCCGGCGCAGGCGGCGGCCGGCGCCGCCGCTCCGAAGCGCGCCGAGGCCACGACCAAGGCGCCGGTCGATTACGCCGCCGATTACGCCAGCACGGTGCCGGCCGCGGCCCCGTCCGACCTCGGATCCGCGGCGGCAAAGGCCGCGGAGTCGATCCGCGAGGGCAGCAGCGCCGCGGCGCGCGACGAGGGCGGCGAGGCTGCGGGCAGCCGGGCCCGGCGCCAGCCGGCGACGCCGCCCGCCATGGACGCCCCGTCCGGGGGCGCCGGCAACCGCGGCGACAAGAGCCGCTCCTGACCGCAATTCGTCGCCCGGCCGCATCGGCGCGGGCGGCGATTCACTGCCTCCGTCGGTCGGCGCGACCCGCGGTGCCTGAACATCCGATCCCCGGGGGCGAGCGCGCCGTCCCCCATCCAGCCACGGAGGCATTTCCGAATGAAGGCGTACAGAGTGAACCCGGTCGATTACTGGACCGCGTCGCTGCAGCTCGGGCTGCTGGCGGTCGAGACCCAGGCCGTGATGGCCATGCGCCTCTGGGGCATGGCGGGCCTGTGGAACGTCACCGGGACAGAAAACTCGGTGATGGTGAACGAGAAGCCCGGCGCGCTGATCGATTCGGCCATGAGCGCGGTGGCGGCGGGCCTGCGCGGCGCTCCGCCCGACCAGATCATGCTCTCCGCCATCCGGCCGCTGCGCAACAAGACCCGGAGCAATTCGCGCCGTCTGGCCAAGCGCGGGCCGAAATTCTACTGACCGCGCCCGCCGCAGCCATGCGGCAGGCGCATCGCGGCCATCCATCCTTGGCGGTTTGCGCCGGTTCGCGAACTGCCTATCTGGCGGGCAGGGAGGGGACGACCTGATGATGGAATGGACGAAATCCAAATGGCACAGAGTGCATCCCCCGCTGCCGCACCGGCGTCCGCGGGACTTCTGACCCGGGGCCTTTCCGCGCTTGGCCGCGCGCTGAGCTTCCTGGCGGAGAACAACCCGCGCTACCAGCAGCTCCGCGCGGTCCAGATGATGAGCGAGGCCGAGCTTGCCGCGCGCGGCGTGACCCGCGCCGACATGGTCCGGCGCATCTTCCACGACCGCTCCTACCTCTGAGGAGCCGGGACCCCGAGGCGCCGTCCGCTGTGGACGGCCCGTCCGGGGGGACCTCGATCGCGGGCCAGGGGGGGGAGGGCCCCTCCCTGCCGCCGCATGTCAGGGGGTGCCGATGGCGCCCCGCCGGCCGCCGGTCTGCGCCCGGTCGAGCAGCAGGTGGTCGAGCAGCACGCAGGCCATCATCGCCTCGCCCACCGGCACCGCGCGGATGCCCACGCAGGGATCGTGCCGCCCCTTGGTGACGACCTCGGTGGGCTCGCCCGACTTGGTGATCGAGGCCCGCGGCGTCAGGATCGACGAGGTCGGCTTGACCGCGAAGCGCACCACCACGTCCTGCCCGGTGGAAATGCCGCCGAGGATGCCGCCGGCCCGGTTCGAGCCGTAGATCGGCCCGCCATCGGGGCCGAGCCGGATCTCGTCGGCATTGTCGACGCCGGTCAGCGCCGCGGCGCCCATGCCCTCGCCGATCTCCACGCCCTTGACGGCGTTGATCGACATCATCGCCGCGGCCAGATCGGTGTCGAGCTTGGCATAGACCGGCGCGCCGAGCCCCGCCGGCAGGCCATGCGCCACCACCTCGATCACCGCGCCGCAGGAATTGCCCGCCTTGCGCAGCCCGTCGAGGTAGTCCGCCCAGTCCGCCGCCGCCGCTTCCGAGGGCACCCAGAACGGGTTGCGCTCGATCTCGGCCAGGTCGCGGCCCTCCTCGCGCAGCCGGTGCGGGCCCATCTGGACCATGTAGCCGGTGATCGCGAGGTCGGGCAGCAGCGCTTTCAGCGCCGCCCGCGCCACGCCGCCGGCGGCGACCCGCGCCGCGGTCTCGCGGGCCGAGGAGCGGCCGCCGCCGCGGGGATCGCGGATGCCGTATTTCTGCCAGTAGGTGATGTCGGCGTGACCCGGCCGGAAGGTCTGGGCGATCTCGCCGTAATCCTTGGAGCGCTGGTCGGTGTTCTCGATCATCAGCTGGATCGGCGTGCCGGTGGTCCGGCCCTCGAAAGTGCCGGACAGGATCCGCACGGCGTCGGGTTCGCGCCGCTGGGTGGTGTATTTCGACTGGCCGGGCTTCCGGCGGTCGAGCCAGTGCTGGATCATCTCCGCGTCGAGTTCGACGCCCGGCGGGCAGCCGTCGACGGTGCAACCCAGCGCCGGGCCGTGGCTCTCGCCCCAGGTGGTGACGCGGAAGACGTGACCGAAGGTGTTGAAACTCATGCCGCAGGCTCCTCTGTCGCCCCCGCTGTTAGGCGAGGGGTGCGGGTCTCTCAAGGCTTTTCGCTTGCAGGGGCGGGGCCGGCGGCCTAGCTCTCGTGCCACCTCGGGGTGCCGGCGCGCGACAGGCGCGCGGCTGAGATGCGGCCCCGGCCGCGAACCCGTCGAACCTGAACCGGGTAACACCGGCGGAGGGAAGGCCGGGCCGCAGCGCCCTCCGGACCGTCCCCCGCGAACCATGGAGGATCGGCCCATGAAAGCGTCCCTCACCTGCCTCGCGGCCCTGGCCTTCGCCCCGGCGGCGCTGGCCCAGGACAACGTGCTCACCGTCTATGCCGGCGATTACGTCACCTCGGAATGGGGCCCCGGCCCGAAGATCGAGGAGCTGTTCGAGGCCCGCTGCGGCTGCGACCTGCAGTTCAAGCCCGGCGACCTGCTGCCGCGGCTGCTGCTCGAGGGCGCGCGCACCGAGGCCGACGTGGTGTTCGGCCTGAACACCGACGTCACCAGGAAGGCCCGCGAATCGGGTCTCTTCGCGCCCCACGGCCAGGACGTCTCGGGCCTGACCCTGCCGATCGAGTGGCAGGACGAGATCTTCCTGCCCTACAATTGGGGCCACACCGCCTTCGTCTACGACACCGACCGGGTGGCCGAGCCGCCCGCAAGCTTCGACGCCCTGCTGGCGGCGCCGGACGACCTGAAGCTGGTGATCCAGGATCCGCGCAGCTCGATCTCGGGGCTGGCGCTGGTGCTCTGGGTGCAGGCGGTCTACGGCGACGAAGCGCAGGCGGCCTGGGAGAAGCTGGCGCCGAAGATCCTCACGGTGACGAAGGGCTGGTCGGAGAGCTACGGGCTCTTCACCGAGGGCGAGGCCGACATGGTGCTGTCCTACACCACCTCGCCGGCCTACCACATCATCGCCGAGGAGGACGACACGGTGAAGGCGGCGATCTTCCCCGAGGGCCATTACTTCATGGTCGAACTGGCCGCCAAGGTCGCCGGCACCGACAATCCCGAGCTGGCCGACGCCTTCATGGCCTTCATCCTGTCGCGCGATTTCCAGGAGATGATCGCCACCGGCAACTGGTCCTTCCCGGCCCAGCTGCCGCAGGAGGACTGGCCCGAGGGCTTCCGCCAGCTCGACCTGCCCGAGACGGCGCTGTTCTACGACGAGGACGAGGCCGCGGCGCTGAAGGACGAGGCCATCGCGGCATGGCGCGCCGCGCTCTCGCAGTAACCGCCGGCAGCGCCGTCGCGCTGCTGACGCTGGCGCCGCTGGCGGCGGTGATCTGGCGCGCCGGCGCGGCCTCCGGGCTGGCCCCGGGCGACGGCCAGGCCTTGCGCTTCACGCTCTGGCAGGCCGCGCTGTCGGCGCTCTTCAGCGTGGCGCTGGCGATCCCGGTGGCGCGGGCGCTGGCGCGGCGGCGCTTTCCCGGCCGCGCCGCGCTGGTGGCGCTGATGGGGGCGCCCTTCATCCTGCCGGTGATCGTCGCGGTGATGGGGCTGATCGCGGTCTTCGGCAGCCGCGGCCTCGTCAACGGGGCGCTGGGCGCGCTCGGCCTGCCCGAGATGAGCATCTACGGCCGCCACGGCGTGGTCATCGCGCATGTCTTCTTCAACCTGCCGCTGGCCACCCGGATGATCCTGCAGGGCTGGCAGGCGATCCCGGCCGAGCGGCTGCGCCTCGCCGCCGCGCTCGACCTGTCGCCCTGGCAGATGCTGCGGGTGATCGAGGCGCCGATGCTGGCCCGCATCGCGCCCTCGGCCTTTGCGGTGATCTTCGTGATCTGCCTGTCCTCCTTCGCCGTGGCGCTGACGCTGGGCGGCGGGCCGCGGGCGACCACGGTGGAGCTCGCGATCTACCAGGCGATGCGGCTCGACTTCGATCTCGGCCGCGCCGCGCTCCTGTCGCTGCTGCAGCTGGCGCTGGCGCTGACAGCCGGGCTGGTGGCGCTGCGGCTCTCGGGCGGGCAGGGCTTCGGCGCCGGGCTCGACCGGGTGGTGCCGCGCTGGGACGGCGCCGGGCGGCTGTCGCGGACCGGCGACACGCTCTGGATCGCGCTGGCCGCAAGCTTCCTGCTGCTGCCGCTGCTGATGGTGGCGCTGCGCGGCGCGCCGGGGTTGCTCGCGCTGGGGCCCGGGGTCTGGCAGGCCGCCGGCCATTCGCTGCTGGTGGCGCTGGGCTCGACGGCGCTCTGCCTCGCCTGGGCGCTGCCGCTGGCCAGCCGCCGCGGCGAGGTGCTGGGCCTTCTGGGCATCGCGCTGTCGCCGCTGGTCCTGGGCACCGGGCTGTTCCTGCTGCTGCGCCCGGTGGCCAACCCGCTCAGCCTGGCGCTGCCGGTGACCGCCCTGGTCAACGCGCTGATGGCGCTGCCCTTCGCGCTGCGCATCCTGCGCCCCGAGGCCGAGACGGTGCGCCGCGATTACGGCCGGCTCTCGGCCGCGCTGGGCCTCTCGGGGCCGGTCTGGCTGCGCCGCGTCTACCTGCCGCGGCTGCGCCGCCCGCTGGGCTTCGCCGCGGGCCTCGCGGCGGCGCTGTCGATGGGCGATCTCGGCGTCATCGCGCTCTTCGCCGATCCCGACCGCGCGACCCTGCCGCTGCAGGTCTACCGGCTGATGTCGGCCTACCGCATGGACCAGGCCGCCGGGGCGGCGCTGCTGCTGCTGATCCTGTCCCTGGCGCTGTTCTGGGGCTTCGACCGGGGAGGGCGCATCGATGCTCGTGCTTGACGGTCTGCGCGTCGGCGCCGGCAGCTTCGCGCTCTCCGCCGACCTGACCCTGCCGGGGCGTGGCCGGGTGGCGGTGATCGGCCCCTCGGGCGCCGGCAAGTCGACGCTGCTCGACGCCGTGGCGGGCTTCCGGAGCCCGGAGGCCGGGCGCATCCTCTGGCAGGGGGCCGACATCACCGATCTGGCGCCCGGCGCGCGGCCGGTGGCGATGCTGTTCCAGGACCAGAACCTGTTCCCGCATCTGAGCGTCGAGCAGAACCTGATGCTGGCGCTGCGCCCCCGGGGCGGCAGGCCCGGCGACGCGGACCGCGCCAGGATCGCCGCGGCGCTTGCGCGCGTCGGGCTCGACGGGCTGGGCGGACGCCGGCCGGGCGCGCTGTCGGGCGGCCAGCAGAGCCGCGCGGCGCTGGCGCGGCTGGTGCTGCAGGACCGCCCCGTGCTGCTGCTCGACGAGCCCTTCGCGGCGCTGGGCCCGGCGCTCAAGGCCGAGATGCTCGACCTCGTGGCCGAGGTGGCGGAGCGCCAGGACGCGCTCTGCCTCATGGTGACCCACGACCCCGCCGATGCCCGCCGCTTCGCCGCCCAGACGGTGCTGGTCTCCGAGGGGCACGCCGCGCCGCCGCGCGACACCGAGGCGCTGTTCGCCGATCCGCCGCCGGCGCTCGCGCGCTATCTCGGCCGGGGCTGAGCCGGCCCCCGTGGCGGTCCGGTCACGCCCCCCGCCGGGGCGCGCGCCGGGGGGCTTGCGCCGTTGACAGCTCTGCGAAACTTTAACAAACAGCCACAATATATTCGGATCGCCGCGAAAATTCATCCATATGCAGCGGTCCGGGAACGGAGCAGAAGCGCGCGAGGCCCCCGCATGTCCAACCCCGCCATCGACGAGACCCTGCGCGAGACCCTGCTCGCCGCCCCCGATCTGCTGCTCGACGATGCCGATCTGATGCGGGCGCTGGTGGGCGCCAACGAGCGCAGCATGGGCGGCAACATCGTCGATCTGCGGGGCATTGCGATGGAGCGTCTGGAACGCCGTCTCGACCGGCTGGAGGAGACCCACCGCTCGGTGATTGCCGCGGCCTACGAGAACCTCGCCGGCACCAACCAGATTCACCGTGCGGTGCTGCGCCTGCTCGACCCGCTGGAATTCGAAGGATTCCTGCGCGAGTTGCGCGGCGAGGTCGCCGACATCCTGCGCGTCGATTGCGTGCGGCTGATCCTCGAAAGCCACGAGGGCGGCGAGGTGCCCGCCTTCCGCCGTCTCGGCGGCGTTCTGGCGCTGGCCGAGCCGGGCTTCGTCGACGACTATCTCGGCGCCATCCGCGGCGGCCGGCCGCGCCCGGTGACGCTGCAGCAGGTCGGCGCCGGCGACCCGAGGGTCTATGGCGAGGAGGGCCGGCGCGTGCGCTCCGAAGCCTGCCTGCGGCTCGATCTCGGCGAGGGGCGGCTGCCCGGCCTGCTGATGCTCGGCGCGACCTCGCCGGAACAGTTCACCCCGCAGCACGGCACCGACCTGCTGGGCTTCTTCGGCGGGGTCTTCGAGCGCGCCATGCGCCGCTGGCTGGAATGAGCCTGGCGCCGTCCCCGCAGGCGCGCGACGCGCTCGAGGCGTGGCTCGCCGCGATGCGGGCCCTGGACGGCGCGGCCGAGAACACGATCACCGCCTATCGCGGCGACGCGGTGGAATTCGTGGCCTTCATGAACCTGCACAAGGGCGAGGGCGGCGGGCTTGCCGCGCTCGCCGCGATCTCGGTCACCGACATGCGCGCCTGGATGGCGCATCTGCACGGCCAGGGAACGGCGCCGCGCTCGATGGCGCGCAAGCTCTCGGCGGTGAAGTCGTTCTATCGCTGGCTGGCCAGGCGCGAGGGCTTCGAGCCCACCGCCGTGCTCTCGGCGCGGCCGCCGCGCTTCCAGAAGAAACTGCCCCGCCCGCTGGCCGAGGATGCGGCGCGGGCGATGATCGACACCGTGGAGATGCAATCCGCGACCGCCTGGATCGGCGCCCGCGACGCCGCGGTGGTGACGCTGCTCTACGGCTGCGGGCTGCGGATCTCCGAGGCGCTGGGCCTGACCTGGCGCGACCTGCCGCTGGGCGAGACGCTGCGCATCGCCGGCAAGGGCGGGCGGGAACGCATCGTGCCGGTGCTACCGGCGGCGCGGGCGGCGCTCGACCGCTACCTCGCGCTCTGCCCGTTCGAGCCGGGGCCCGACCTGCCGGTCTTCCGCGGCGCCCGCGGCGGCCGGCTGAGCCCGCGGCTGGTGCAGAAGGTGACCGAGAAGGCGCGCATGCAGCTCGGCCTGCCGGCCACCGCGACGCCGCACGCGATGCGCCACAGCTTCGCCACCCACCTGCTGTCGGCCGGCGGCGACCTGCGGGCGATCCAGGAATTGCTGGGCCATGCCTCGCTGTCCACCACCCAGGCCTATACCGGCGTCGATTCGGTGCACCTGATGAAGGTTTACGCCGCCGCCCATCCCAAGGCCCGCGGCTGAGGCGGGCCGGCACCGGCTTGGCTCCCGCGCGGCGGGCGCTAGCGTCACCGGCGAGTCGCGAGGAGGCCTTCGGACATGATGCAACTCTACAAGGCGGGGCCGTCGCCCTTCGTGCGCAAGGTGCTGGTGCTGCTGCACGAGACCCGGCAGATCGACGATGTCGAGATGATCGCGGTAACCGCCAACCCGCTCGACCCCGACCCGACGCTGACCGCGGCCAATCCGCTGGGCAAGATCCCGGCCCTGGCGCGCCCGGACGGGCCGATGCTCTACGACAGCCGGGTGATCTGCCGCTATCTCGACGCCCGCGCCAAGGCCGGGCTCTATCCCGAGAGCCGGCTTTGGGAGATCCTGACGCTGGAGGCCACCGCGGACGGCATCATGGAGGCCGGCGTGTCGATCGTCTACGAATCCCGCTTCCGCCCGGCGGACCGGGTGCACGGGCCCTGGATCGACGGCCAGTGGGGCAAGGTGACGCGCGCGCTCGACGTTCTCGAGGAACGCTGGCTGTCGCATCTCGGCGGGCGGCTGACCATGGCGCAGATCGCGCTGGGCTGCGCGCTGGCCTATCTCGATTTCCGGCTGGGCGACCGCGACTGGCGGGCCGGGCGCCCGGGGCTCGCGGCCTGGCATGCGGGCTTCGCGGAGCGCGCCTCGATGCGGGAGACCGCGCCGGCGGCCTGATCGCGCGCCGCGCGCCCCGGCGGGGCGCGCCCGGCCCCGGGCCTCAGAACTTCCGTGGGCCTCAGAACTTCAGCGTCAGGCCGAAATTCAGCGCGTTGGTCTTGATGTCGGTCTCCAGCGTGCCGTCATCCTCCAGTTCGACCTCGTTCGAGGAATAGGTGAACTGGTATTCGCCGAACACCGCGACGCGGTCGGACAGGTCGTAGCTGGCGCCCGCGGTCAGCCGCGCCGCCGGACCGCCGATCTGCAATCCGAACGTGTCGCTGCCGGTGGTGGTGTCGACATCGACATGCGGCAGCGAGATCCCGAGCCCGCCGCCGACATAGGGGGTGACCGGACCCCACTGGCCGGGCCAGCGGTACATGGCGTTGGCGGTGAGGATGTTCAGCCCGTCGGTGAACTCCATGTCGTCGAAGCCGATCGCCGCCTTCTCGTCGTCGGGCGCGTAGACCTTGGCATGGGTGAATTCCAGCCCGAAGCCCAGCTGCTCGCTGCGCCACCAGGTGCCGCGCAGGCCGTAATAGGGCGGCATCTCGAAGGACTTGCCGTCCCAGCCGATCAGCGCGTCGTAATCCGCCCCGGTGCCCGGATACTCGCCCGAGACCCGGCTGTGCGGCGAGGTCTGCCACCCCGAATAGAGCGAGAACTCGATATCCTGCGCCGCAGCGGCGGCGGGAACGCCAAGCAGCATGGCCAGGGCGAGGGGGAGCGATCGCATCGGGGGGCCTTTCTCGGGGTTCGGTCCGGCGGCGGCCGGCGGGGATCTGTTGGGCGGGGATCTTTTGAAGGACGATATAGGTCCGGCAGGCGCACCTCAACCGCGACACATGCGCGCTTTCGGTTTTTGTGCACGGAAGTGTTCTGGACGGTCCAAACCCTCGGCGCTAAAAGGCGCGACCATGACGGCCCCGGAACTTTTCGGGGCCCTGGACGTGCAATTTGGCCCTCGGGGCCGAGCAATCGGGAGAACGCCTCGTGTCCCACGCAGACGATACCGCAGGTACCCGGAGGGATTTCCTCTATTACGCGACCGCCGGGGCCGGCACCGTCGCCGCCGGTGCCGCGGTCTGGCCGCTGGTCAACCAGATGAACCCGTCCGCCGACGTGCGGGCGCTGTCCTCGATCCGCGTCGACGTCTCGGGCGTGGCCGAGGGCTCGCAGCTCACCGTCAAGTGGCTGGGCAAGCCGGTCTTCATCCGCAACCGCAGCGCGGCCGAGATCGAGGAGGCCCGCGGCGTCGACGTCTCCGAGCTCATCGACCCGGTGGCGCGCAACGCCAACATCCCCGGCGAGGCGGCCGCGGCCGACGAGAACCGCTCGCTCGACGAAGAGGGCCGCTGGCTGGTGATGATCGGCGTCTGCACCCATCTCGGCTGCGTGCCGCTGGGCAACGGCGCGGGCGATTACGACGGCTGGTTCTGCCCCTGCCACGGGTCGCATTACGACACGTCCGGCCGCATCCGCCGCGGCCCCGCCCCCCAGAACCTCCCCGTTCCGGTGGCGGAGTTTGTCGACGAAACCACGATCGTCCTCGGATAAGGGAAAACACGATGTCGGGCATTCCCCACGACCATTACGAGCCCCGGACCGGCGGCGAGGAGTGGCTGCACACGCGGCTGCCGATCCTCGGGCTGCTCTACGACACGATCATGATCCCCACGCCCAAGAACCTGAACTGGATGTGGATCTGGGGCATCGTGCTGACCTTCACGCTGGTCCTGCAGATCGCCACCGGGGTCACCCTGGTGATGCATTACACCCCGGATGCCGACCTCGCCTTCGCCAGCGTCGAGCACATCATGCGGGACGTCAACGGCGGCTGGGCGCTGCGCTACCTGCACATGAACGGCGCCTCGCTGTTCTTCGTCGCGGTCTACGCCCACATTTTCCGCGGCCTGTATTACGGCTCCTACAAGACCCCGCGCGAAGTCACCTGGATCATCGGCATCCTGATCTACCTGCTGATGATGGGCACCGCCTTCATGGGCTACGTGCTGCCCTGGGGCCAGATGTCGTTCTGGGGCGCCACCGTGATCACCGGCCTGTTCGGCGCCATCCCGTTCATCGGCGAGCCGATCCAGACCTGGCTGCTCGGCGGACCGGCGGTCGACAACTACACGCTGACCCGCTTCTTCTCGCTGCACTACCTGTTCCCGTTCATCATCGCGGGCCTGGTGATCGTGCATATCTGGGCCTTCCACACCACCGGCAACAACAACCCCACCGGGGTCGAGGTGCGCCGCGCGTCGAAGGCCGAGGCAGAGAAGGACACCGTGCCGTTCTGGCCCTATTACGTGATCAAGGACCTGTTCGCGCTGGCGGTGATCCTGGCGATCTTCTTCGCCATCGTGGGCTTCATGCCGAACTATCTCGGCCACCCCGACAACTACATCGAGGCGAACCCGCTGGCGACGCCGGCGCACATCGTCCCGGAATGGTACTTCCTGCCGTTCTACGCCATCCTGCGCGCCTTCACCTCCGAGGTCTGGGTGGTGCAGATCGCCTCCTTCGTCACCGGCGGCATCATCGACGCCAAGTTCTTCGGCGTGCTGGCGATGTTCGGCGCCATCGCGGTGATGGCACTGGCGCCCTGGCTCGACACCTCCAAGGTGCGCTCGGGCCGCTACCGGCCGATGTTCAAGTGGTGGTTCGCGCTGCTCGTGGTCGACTTCTTCGTCCTGATGTGGCTCGGCGCGATGCCGGCCGAGGAGCCCTACGCCACCTTCTCGCTGATCGCCTCGGCCTACTGGTTCGCCTACTTCCTGGTGATCCTGCCGCTGCTCGGCGTGATCGAGAAGCCGCTGCCGCGTCCCGAGACCATCGAGGCCGATTTCGACCGGCACGCGTCGAAGACCGGCGGCACCAAGACCGCCGTCTCGCCGGCCGAATAAGACAAGGACCGATAGTGATGATCAAACGCATCGCACTCAGCGCATTGACGGCGCTGTCGCTCTCCGCGACCGGCGCGCTGGCGGCCGGCGGGGAAACCCACGTCACCGATTACGACTTCTCCTTCGAGGGGCCGTTCGGGGCCTACGACCAGGCGCAGCTGCAGCGCGGGCTGCAGGTCTACACCCAGGTCTGCTCGGGCTGCCACGGCCTGCAATACGTGCCGCTGCGCACGCTGGGCTCGGAATCCGGGCCCGGCTATACCGAGGCCGAGGTCCGCGCCTACGCATCGCAGACCTACGAGGTCTTCGACGCCGAGCTCGACGATTTCCGCCCGGCCCTGCCGACCGACAACTTCCCCGCCAACACCGCCGCGGGCGCCCCCGACCTGTCGCTGATGGCGAAGGCCCGGGCCGGCTTCCACGGGCCCTACGGGCTGGGCATCAACCAGTTCGTCAAGGGCATGGGCGGGGCGGAATACATCGCCTCGTTGCTCACCGGCTATACCGGCGAGACCCAGGAACAGGCCGGCACCACGCTCTACGAGAACACCGCCTTCCCGGGCGGCTGGATCTCCATGGCGCCGCCGCTCTATGGCGACGACGTGGCCTATTCCGAAGGCCAGCCCGATCCGACGCTCGAACAGGAGGCCAAGGACGTCGCCGCCTTCCTGATGTGGACCGCCGAGCCGAAGATGATGGCGCGCAAGCAGGCGGGCTTTGCCGGGGTGGTCTTCCTGACCGTGCTGGCGGTGCTGCTCTACCTCACCAACAAGCGCATCTGGGCGCCGATCAAGCGCCGCGCCAAGGACTGAGCGCCTGCAGGCTGACACAGGAAGGGCCCCGCCGGATCGGCGGGGCCCTTTTCGTTTCGGGCCAGCGGCCCTCGGTCGAGGGGTCGGACGGGCGGGGCGGCGCGGCCGGCCGCCATGGGCTGCGACCGCCCGGGCGCCGCTGGCCTTCCCGGTCCGCGGGCCAGCGTGATACGCTGCGGCATTCTTTTAGGTATTGTCGGGGGCAGCGATGCGCGCCGTTTCAGTCTTTCTGTTGATCCTCTGCAGTCTCGCGGCGCCGGCCCGATCCCAGGAGGCTGCGTTGAAGGCCATGATTTCGGCGGGGCTGGAGCTGCAGAAGGCCGGGGATCCGATGGGCGCGGCGCAGAAGTTCTGGTCGGTCTGCATCGCGGAGGACCTGGGCTGCGTGTTGTACCTGAAGGTGGCGATGCAGGAACTGTATCCCGTGGACCTGGCGGCCGCCGCGGCGCAGGCGATGTGCATCCGCGGCGATGCCACCGCCTGCACGATGGCCGAGGAGATGCAGGCCAAGGCGCGCCCGACCGAGGCCCGCAAGGCGTTTGTCGCCGAATTCCTGGCCGATGTCCTCAAGGCCCAGGCTCTGGACGCGGAAATCGCGGGCCTGGAGGAGAACCAGCGCGCGCTGGAGGACAGCCTGCGCGAGACTGACGCGAAGGCTCGGGATATCGCGCAACAGAAGCGCGCCGCCCAGGCCAAAGTGCGCGAACTAAAGGAGGCGCGGCGCGAGGAGGAGCGCAAAAGGGAGATCGCCAAGTTCGAGATGGAGCTGCTCGGGGCCATCGTGGCGGTGGGCGAGGCCTCGCTGGAGGGGGACATTTCGGCCGTCATGGGCCTGGCGGAGGCGGCCTGTCCGCGACAGACCTCGCCGGACGTCCTCCAAAGCATCGAACTGAATGCCTCGGCCGGAAGCGCCTGGACCCCGGAGATTGCCCGAACGGATATCGGAAGCGCCTGCTTTCAGGTGGGCAAGGCTTATGCGGCGCAAGGAAACCGTCCGGAGGCCCTCGCCTTCCAGACCGTCGCCTGCGAGCTGGGCCTGTCGGACGGGTGCCATCGCGGTCTCGAGCTGGTCGCCGCGACGGCGTCCGCGGAGCGCGATGCCGAAAGCGCGTTCCGGCTGGCGCGGCTGACGCTGGCCCTGCCGACCGATGCCGAGACCTGGATCGACGCGCCCGGCATGGCCTCGCTGCTCGGCAGCACGGCGCATCAGGCGCATGTCCACGGACGCGCCGAGGAGGGCCTGAGCTTTGCCGATTACGCGTTGGAGCTCGATCCCGACAATCCCGATGCCCGCTTCGCCCGCGGCCAGATCCGCCTCACCGCGCTCGGCGATCCGCAAGGCGCTGTCGAGGATTTCACGTCCTTCGTGAGGGCGCGGCCCGGCAAGGCCGGCGGGATGTTCCTCCGGGCGCGGGCCCATCAGGCGATCGGCGAGGAGCGGAAGGCCTACCGGGATTACGCCGCGGCGCTCGCGCTGATCCCCGATCACACCGAAGCCCGGCAGGGCCGCGCCTATCTCGGGCTCCGGCTCGGCCACTACGCGACGGTGCGGCAGGACTACACCTACCTGATCGACCGGACCGATCCGGACCGGGGCGCGCCCACGAAGGCGGCGGAGGTCGCGCCGGCCCTGAGGGTCTATTACTGGAACCGCGGGCAGGCGCGCGAAGCGCTTGGCGACCTGGCAGGCGCGCGGAAGGACAAGGCCGCCGCCGCGCGCTGGGAGGCGCACGGGGGCTGAGCCCGCCGGCCGGCGGTCCGGGCCCGGTTCTTCAACGAAACATCGCGCCCGGCCGAGCGCGCGGTCAGACGATCTTGATGCCGGCCTGCTTGGCGTCCTTGACGAACTGGTCGAGGCCCTTGTCGGTCAGCACGTGGTTGGCCATCGCCTTGATCACCGCCGGCGGCGCGGTGGCGACGTCGGCGCCGATCTTGGCGGCCTCGCTCATGTGGTTGGCCGAGCGGATCGAGGCGGCGAGGATCTGCGTGTCGAAGCCGTAATTGTCGTAGACCTGACGGATGTCGGCGATCAGCTCCATGCCGTCCAGGTTCAGGTCGTCGAGGCGGCCGATGAAGGGCGAGATGAAGGTCGCGCCGGCCTTGGCGGCGAGCAGCGCCTGGTTGACCGAGAAGCACAGCGTGACGTTGACCATCCGGCCCTCGTCGGTGAGCGTCTTGCAGGCCTTCAGCCCGGCCCAGGTCAGCGGCACCTTGACGGCGATGTTCTCGGCGATCTCGGCCAGCTTGCGGCCCTCGGCGATCATCTCGTCGGCGGTCAGCGCGACGACCTCGGCGGAGACCGGCCCGGCGACGATGTCGCAGATCTCGCGCGTCACCTCGTGGATGTCGCGGCCCGACTTCATGATCAGGGTCGGGTTCGTGGTGACGCCGTCCAGCATGCCCAGATCGTTGAGCTCGCGGATGGCGTCGATGTCGGCGGTGTCGACGAAGAATTTCATGGGAGGCTCCCTTCGGGGGTCGCTTGGCATTGTGTCCCGGCTGACATACCCCAGCCCCCGGGGGCCGGAAACCCCTTCGCGCAGGGGCGGACGGAAGGACGGGCATGGACGGGTTCTTCGACGAAGGCGACCGGATCGCGGTGCTGACCAGCCAGCCGGTGGGACGGCCGCTGGATTATCGTGCGCCCGAGGGCGGTTGCTTTGCCGGGGCCTTCGTCGAGGTGCCGCTGGGGCCGCGCCGGGTGGCCGGCGTGGTCTGGGGCCCGGGCGAGGGCGATTTCGACCTCGAGAAGCTGCGCCCGGTGATCCGGGTACTCGACGCGGCGCCGATGCGGGCCGAGATGCGCGCCTTCCTGACCCGCGCCGCGGACTACACCCTGACGCCGCTGCCGGCGATGCTGCGGCTCGCCACCCGAGCGCCGGGACTGGGCAGCGGGCCGGGCACCCGCAAGGTCTACCGCCGCGGCGAGGGCCGCCCGGCGCGCGAGACCGACGCGCGGCGCCGGGTGCTTGCCGCGCTGGACGAGATGGGCGGGCTCGGCCTGACGCTCGGGGAGCTGGCCGAGGCCGCCGGGGTGACCTCCTCGGTGGTCAAGGGGCTGGTCAAGACCGGCGCCGTGACCGAGGAGGAGGCGCCGCGCGACACGCCCTATCCGCGCCTCGATCCCGACCGCGCCGGCAAGCCGCTGACCGGCGACCAGGCGGCGGCGGCCGAGAGCCTGCGCGCAGGCCTCCGCGCCGGCGGCTACGGCACCACGCTGCTGCGCGGGGTCACCGGCTCGGGCAAGACCGAGGTCTATCTCGAGGCGGTGGCGGAATGCCTTGCTCGGGGCCGCCAGGCGCTGGTGCTGCTGCCCGAGATCGCGCTTTCGGCGGAGTTCCTGACCCGGGTCGAGGCGCGCTTCGGCGCGCGGCCCGCGGAATGGCATCACGGCGTCACCCAGACCGAGCGGCGGCGGGTCTGGAAGATGGTCGGGCAGGGCGGCGCGCAGCTTGTCGTCGGCGCCCGCTCGGCGCTGTTCCTGCCGTTCCGCGATCTCGGCCTGATCGTCGTCGACGAGGAGCACGACACCTCCTACAAGCAGGAGGACGGGGTGCTCTACAATGCCCGCGACATGGCGGTGCTGCGGGCCTCGCTGGCCGGCGCCCGGGTGATCCTCGCTTCCGCGACGCCGAGCCTCGAGAGCTGGGCCAATGCCGAGGCCGGCAAGTATGACCGCCTGACGCTGGCCTCGCGCTTCGGCACCGCGGTGCTGCCCGAGATGCGGGCGCTGGACATGCGCGCCGAGGATCTCCCCGGCAGCCGCTGGATCTCGCCCTCGCTGGAGCGCGCCGCGCAGGCCCGCATCGCGAAGGGCGAACAGGTCCTGCTGTTCCTCAACCGCCGCGGCTACGCGCCGGTCACCGTCTGCCGCGCCTGCGGCCACCAGATCGGCTGCCAGCATTGCGACGCCCGGCTGGTCGAACACCGCTTCATGAAGCGGCTGGTCTGCCACCAATGCGGCGAGAGCGTGCCGAAGCCCGAGGCCTGCCCGTCCTGCGAGGCCGAGGACCGGCTGGCCGCGGTCGGCCCCGGCGTCGAGCGGCTGGCCGAGGAGGCGGCGGAGCGCTTTCCCGAGGCCCGCATCGCGGTCCTGTCGTCGGACCTCTTCGGCTCGGCCCGCCAGCTCAAGGCCGAGATCGAGGCCATCGCCCAGGGCGGCGCCGACATCGTCATCGGCACCCAGCTCGTGGCCAAGGGGCACAACTTTCCGCTGCTGACGCTGGTCGGCGTGATCGACGCCGATCTCGGACTGCAGGGCTCCGACCTGCGCGCCGCCGAGCGCACCTTCCAGCTGATGCGGCAGGTCGCGGGCCGCGCCGGGCGGGCCGAGAAGCCGGGCGTGGCGCTCTTGCAGACCCACCAGCCCGAGCACCCGGTGATCCGCGCCATCCTCGCCGGCGACGAGGAGGGGTTCTGGCGCGCCGAGGCCGAGGAGCGCCGCGCCGCCGGGGTGCCGCCCTTCGGGCGCATGGCGGGGATCATCCTGTCGGGCGGCGACCAGGCCCGGGTCTTCGACCTCGGCACCGCGCTGGCGCGCCAGGACGGGCCGCTGCGCCGCATCGGCGCGCAGGTCTTCGGCCCGGCGCCGGCGCCGGTCGCCAAGGTGCGCGGCCGGCACCGGGTGCGGCTTCTCGTCAAGGCGCCGAAGGGCGTGGCGCTGCAGGCCGCGGTGTCGGACTGGATCGCGCCGTTCAAGCTGCGCGGCGACCTGCGGCTGGCGGTCGACATCGATCCGCAGAGCTTCATGTGACGCCGAAGCGCGCGGCCCGCTTGTCTGTCGCAAGCGGCGCCTCTACATGGGTTCGCATGATGCGCGCCATCCCCTATCTCAAGACCGCGCCCGTGGTCTCCGTCGTGCGGCTGCAGGGCACCATCGGGGGGCTCGGGCGCACCAGCCTCACCGACCGCTCCACCGCCACGATGATCGAGAAGGCGTTCCGCCGCGGCAAGCCGCAGGCGGTGGCGCTGGAGATCAACTCGCCCGGCGGCTCGCCGGCGCAATCCTCGCTGATCGCGTCGCGGATCCGCCGGCTCGCGGAGGAGAAGGGCGTGCCGGTCTACGCCTTTGTCGAGGACGTCGCGGCCTCGGGCGGCTACTGGCTGGCCTGCGCGGCGGACGAGATCTTCGCCGACCGATCGTCGATCCTCGGCTCCATCGGGGTGATCTCGGCCGGGTTCGGGGCGCATGTCTTCCTGCAGCGCCAGGGGATTGAGCGGCGGGTCCACACCGCCGGGCGCTCGAAGTCGATGCTCGACCCGTTCCGCCCCGAGGACGAGGAGGACGTGGCGCGGCTGAACCGCTGGCTCGAGCAGTTGCACAAGACCTTCATCGCCGAGGTGAAGGCGCGCCGCGGCAGCAAGCTGACCCACAATCCGGAGCTCTTCACCGGCGAGATCTGGATCGGCGAGGCGGCGGTGGCGCAGGGCCTCGCCGACGGCATCGGCCATCTCGCCCCGGTGCTCAAGGACCGCTTCGGCCCCAAGGTGAAGATGCGGCGCTACGCCCAGAAGCGCCCCTTCCTCGGGCGCTTCAGCGTGGGCCTCGTGCAGGACGCCCTGGGCGGTCTCGAGGAACGCGCCGGCTTCGCGCGGTTCGGCCTCTGACGTGATCGTCAAGATCGTCCTCCTCTTCCTCGTCGTGGTCGCGGTGATGGGAATGTTCGGCAAGCTCCGGATCCCCGGGGCGGGCCGGATCGGCGCTCGCAAGTGCCGCGGCTGCGGCCGCTACCGGATTGGCAAAGGACCCTGCCCCTGCGGTAGGGAGAAAGGGTGACATGGTCTGGCTGACGGCAGCGCTCGGTCTGGTGATCCTGCTTCTGGCGGGCGACGCCTTGGTGAAGGGCGCGGTGAACCTGGCGCTGCGCGTGGGCATCCCGGCCCTGATCGTCAGCCTCACCGTGGTGGCCTTCGGCACCTCGGCGCCGGAGCTGCTGATCTCGATCAAGGCGGCGCTGGACGGCGTGGCGGGGATCGCGCTCGGCAACGTGGTGGGTTCGAACATCGCCAACGTGCTGCTGGTGCTGGGCCTGCCGGCGATGATCGCGGTGATGCACACCGCCGAGCACGACACCCGGCGCAGCTACGTGACCATGCTGATCGGGTCGGTCCTGTTCATCGCCCTGGCCTTCCGCGGCGTCTTCGACCTCTTCGCCGGCGTGGTCCTCCTGGCGGCGCTGACCCTGATCCTCTGGGACGCCTTCCGCGAGGCGCGGGCCCATCGCCGCGCCGGCCAGCTCGTCGAGAAGGTCGAGGACGTCGAGGGTGCCGACCCCGAGATGGCGTGGTGGAAGATCATCCTGTTCCTGATCCTCGGCCTCGTCGGGCTGCCGATCGGCGCCGACCTGCTGGTCGACAGCGCCACCGAGATCGCCGAGCGCTTCGGTGTCAGCGACACCGTGATCGGCCTGACCCTGGTCGCCGTCGGCACCTCGCTGCCGGAGCTGGCCACCACGGTGTCGGCGGCGCTGCGGCGCCAGGCCGACGTGGCGCTCGGCAACGTCATCGGCTCGAACATGTTCAACCTTTTGGCCATCATCGGCATCGCCGCGCTGATCGCGCCGATGGAGGTCGACGCGGAATTCCTGCGCTTCGATCTCTGGGTGATGCTGGGGGCCAGCGTGCTGCTCGTGCCCTTCGTGTTCTGGCGCTGGAATCTCGGCCGCGGGCTGGGGATCGCGCTGACCGTGCTCTACGCGGTCTATATCGGCTCCGTGCTGATGCTGCAGACCGGGGCCGGGGCATGACCGCGCCGCGCGGCCGAGCCCTGGTGACCGGCGGGGCGCAGCGCCTCGGCCGGGCCATGGCGCTCTATCTCGGGGGGCGCGGCTACGACGTGGCGGTGCATTACCACGGCAGCGCCGAGGCGGCGGCCGAGACGGTGGCGGAGCTCGAGAATCTGGGCGTCGGCGCCGCCGCGCTGCAGGCCGACCTGACCCGCGAGGACGAGGTGACGCCGCTGGTCGATCGCGCCGCCGAGGCGCTGGGCGGGCCGCTGACGCTGCTGGTCAACAACGCCTCGATCTTCGACTACGACACGATCGAGACCGCCACGCGCGCCAACTGGGACCGCCACATGGAGAGCAATCTGCGCGCGCCCTACGTCCTGACCCAGGCCTTCGCCCGGCAGGCGCCCCGGGCCCGCGCCGATGCGGCCGGAGAGCCGCAGGCCCAGGCCGCGGTGGTCAACATGATCGACCAGCGGGTGCGCAAGCTGACGCCGCACTTTTCAACCTATACGATTGCCAAGATGGGTCTCTGGGCCCTGACGCACACCGCCGCGCAGGGCCTGGCGCCGGACGTGCGGGTCAACGCCATCGGTCCCGGGCCGACGCTTCAGGGCGCCCGCCAGAGCGCCGGGCATTTCGATCACCAGCGCCGCAACACGGTGCTGGAGCGTGGCTCGAATCCCGCCGACATCACCGCCGCCCTGGGCTTCCTGATCGACGCGCCGGCGGTGACCGGGCAGCTGATCTGCGTCGATGGCGGCCAGCACCTGGCCTGGCGCACGCCCGATATCGGCGCCGCCGAGTGAGCCCGCGACAGGAAGTTGTGCACCGGCGCCGCGTTCGGACATAAACGTCTGCATGCGCATAGGTCATTCCGCTGCCGGGGTGACCTATGGGAAGTTAACAAGAGATTACCGAAGCTTAGCGGCGTGCCTAAAATTTGGGCAGGTCAAGTGAAGGCGCTGAAACAGAAGGAGAATTGCTTCTGACCCCGAAGCTGCCCGCAGGCTTATCCACAGGATCCGTGGATGTCTTCGCCCTTGCATCCGCCGCCCCCTTGGCCTTGGTCTGCCGGAATCACATATGCCTGCCCAGAGTTCACACGGCGCGATGACCCGAGACACCGAGACCACCCCCGACGGCACCACCGAGCCGTCCCGCGACGGGAACGTAGGGCCGGCCCTGACCGGGCCTGCCTACATCCAGTCCTGCCTGAAGACCCTGACCTCGGCGCCCGGCGTCTACCGCATGCTCGATGCCCAGAGCCGGGTGCTCTATGTCGGCAAGGCGCGCAACCTGAAGGCGCGGGTGTCGAGCTATGCCCGGCCCGCCGGCCACACGCCGCGGATCGCCCGGATGATTCGCGAGACCGCGTCGATGATGTTCCTGACGACGCGCACCGAGACCGAGGCGCTGCTGCTCGAGCAGAACCTGATCAAGCAGCTCAAGCCCAAGTTCAACGTGCTGCTGCGCGACGACAAGTCGTTCCCGAACATCCTCGTGACCAAGGATCACGGCTTTCCGCAGATCAAGAAGCACCGCGGCGCCAAGATCGAGAAGGGCAGCTATTACGGCCCCTTCGCCAGCGCCGGCGCTGTGAACCGCACGCTGAACCAGCTGCAGAAGGTGTTCCTGCTGCGCAACTGCACCGATTCGGTGTTCGAGAGCCGCACCCGGCCCTGCCTGCTGCACCAGATCCGGCGCTGCTCGGCGCCCTGCGTCGGCAAGATCTCCGAGGCGGACTATGCCGAGAGCGTGCGCGACGCCGAACGCTTCCTGTCCGGCCGCGACACCCAGATCCAGGAGACCCTGGCCAAGCAGATGCAGGCCGCCTCCGAGGCCATGGAGTTCGAGCGCGCGGCGGCGCTGCGCGACCGCATCCGCTCGCTCACGCAGGTGCAGTCGGTGCAGGGGATCAATCCCAAGGGGGTGGCGGAGGCCGACGTGCTCGGCCTGCACATGGAGGGCGGCCAGGCCTGCGTGCAGGTCTTCTTCATCCGCGCCAACCAGAACTGGGGCAACAAGGACTTCTATCCCCGGATCGGCCCCGACGTGGACGAGGCCGAGGTGCTCGAGGCCTTCATCGGCCAGTTCTACGACAGCAAGGAGCCGCCGCGCCTGCTGCTCCTGAGCCACGGCATCGAGGATCCCGATCTGATGGCGCAGGCGCTGAGCGAGAAGCGCGGCCGCAAGGTCGAGATCGTGGTGCCGCAGCGCGGCGAGCGGGTGGAGATCGTCGAGGGGGCGCTGCGCAACGCGCGCGAGAGCCTCGGCCGGCGGCTGGCCGAGACCGCGGCCCAGGGCAAGCTGCTCAAGGGTCTGGGCGAGGCCTTCGGGCTGGACCGGGCGCCGGAGCGCGTCGAGGTCTACGACAACAGCCACATCCAGGGCACCAACGCGGTCGGCGCGATGATCGTCGCCGGCCCCGAGGGCTTCGTGAAGTCGCAGTACCGCAAGTTCAACATCCGCGGCGACGACCTCGTGCCGGGGGACGATTTCGGCATGATGAAGGAGGTTCTGACGCGCCGGTTCACCCGCCTGCTGAAGGAGGATCCGGACCGCGAGAAGGGGCTCTGGCCGGACCTCCTGCTGATCGATGGCGGCGCCGGGCAGGTCTCGGCGGTGGCCGGGATCATGGCCGAGCACGGGGTCTCCGACATCCCGATGGTGGGCGTTGCCAAGGGGGTCGACCGCGACCACGGCAAGGAGGAGTTCCACCGGGTGGGGCAGCGGCCCTTCGCGCTCCAGCGCAACGACCCGGTGCTCTACTTCATCCAGCGTCTGCGCGACGAGGCCCACCGCTTCGCCATCGGCACCCACCGCGCCAAGCGCGCCAAGGCGGTGTCGGCGACGCCGCTCGACGAGGTGCCGGGCGTCGGTGCGGCGCGCAAGCGGGCGCTCCTGGCGCATTTCGGATCCGCCAAGGCGGTGAGCCGCGCCAACCTCGCCGACCTCAAGGCGGTCGAGGGCGTCTCGGCGGCGCTGGCCGAGCGCATCTACGGGTTCTTTCACGAACGCGGCTGATCCCCGGGCGGCCCAGCGGCGCATTTCTGCATCACCGCCCTTGCATAATCTGGGCGGGACGCACCGTCAGGCTTTCCACGCGCCGGGCGGCCTGCCACGGATGGCGCGGGCACGCCGGGGAGGGCGCGCCGGCGCCACTCAGGGAGGACCTTGTGCGCAAGATCACGCATTACACCGTCGTGGCGGCGACCTACGACGTGAACCTCGAGCGGGCGGTGCTGCACAACCGGCTGGAATCCCAGGTCAACGAGAAGATCCAGCAGGGCTGGCAGCCGTTCGGCGCGCTGGTCGGGGTGCGCGGCGAGGGCAACGTGATCTTCACCCAGCCGATGGTGCGCTACGCCGAGTGACGCCGCGGGCTTGACGCGCGCCCGGTCCGGGCCCCAGCCTTGCCGCGGGGCGGCTGCGGGGGAGGCGGCGATGGACATCACCATACTGGATGGCGGCGTCGGGCAGGAGCTGGTCAAGCGCAGCCCCGAGCCGCCGACGCCGCTCTGGTCGACCAAGGCGATGCTGGATGCGCCGGAATTGCTGCGCGGGGTGCATGACGATTTCTTTGCCGCCGGCGCCGAGATCGCCATCGCCAACACCTATGCGGTGCATCACGACCGTCTGGTTGCGGCGGGGCTCGACGCGCGCTTCGAGGAGCTGCACCGCCGGGCGCTCGACATCGCGCTTGCCTCGCGGGACGCGCATGGGTCGGGCCGGGTGGCGGCGTCGCTGGGCCCGCTGGGCTGGTCCTACCGCCCCGACATGGCCCCGCCCGAGGCCGAGGCGGCGCGCGCCTATGCGGAGATCGCCGCGCTGCATGAGGGCCGCGCCGATCTCTTCCTTGCCGAGACCATGGCCAGCGTGGCGCAGGCCCGCGGCGCCCTGATGGGGCTCGCGGGCGCGGCCGAACCGATCTGGCTGGCGGTGACCCCGGATGACGGCGACGGCGGCCGCCTGCGCTCGGGCGAGGCGGTGACCGAGATCCTCGCCCTGGTGGACGAATTCCGGCCCGCGATGCTGCTGGTCAATTGCGCCCGGCCCGAGGCGGTGACCACCGCGCTGGAGGCGCTGCGCCATCAAGGCGTGCCGCTCGGCGCCTATGCCAACGGCTTCACCGGCATCGCCGAGGCCTTCAGGTCGAGCACCGCCACGGTCCGGGAACTCGCCGCGCGCGAGGATCTGAGCCCCGCGCGCTATGCCGACTTCGCCGAACGCTGGGCCGAACTCGGCGCCACGGTGATCGGCGGCTGCTGCGAGGTCGGGCCGGCGCATATCGCCGAACTCGCCCGGCGGCTGAACGGCTAGGGCGCCAGCCGGCCGAGGATCTCGCGCAGATCCTCGGGGATGCGCCGCGGCCGGCCGGCGGCATCGGTCAGCACGTTGTGGAAGAAGCCCAGGGTCGCCGCCTCGGCCTCACCCGCCCGGAACAGCCCGACCTCGACCCGGTAGGACGACCCGCCGAGATGGGCGAGCCGCAGCCCGGCCTCGATCTCGTCGGGAAAGCCGATCTCGCGGAAATAGGTGCAGCCGTTCTCGACCACCACGAAGCGGATCGCGCCGGGGCCGCGGATCGTCACCCCCTGCCGCATCTGCCAGAGCGAGATGACGTTGTCGAAGATGGCGTAATAGGTGGCGTTGTTCATGTGCCCGTATTCGTCGTTGTCAGCCCAGCGGGTCTGGACCGGCAGGAAGGCCGCGAAGGCGTCGCGGCGGGGCGGGGGCGTGCGGGCCATCAATTGCTCCGGATCAGGCGGAAGGCGGTCGAGGCGCCCCAGCCGGCGGCCACCGCCAGGGCGAGGGCCAAAAGGCCGTAGAGGAACGGCCGGTCACGCGACAGGTTGTAGAGCCAGCGCTCCAGCCCGACCTTGCGGACCTCGATGACGCGGCTGGCCTCGCCCACGACGCGGCCGCCGCGGGTCAGGAAGATGCGCGTGGCATAGGCGCCCTCGGTGAGGTTGGCGGGCAGCCGCACCGAGGCCGAGAACAGCGTCTGCTCGCGGATCTCCACCGCGCCCTCCAGGAGCTGGTACTGGCCGTCATCGCTGCGCAGGCGGATCACCGCGTCGGTGAAGGCCTGCGAATCCTCGACCTCCATCGGCGCCCCGACCGAGCGGATGGCGCGCGGGATCGAGATCGAGTGGCGCAGATCCTCGACATTCGACAGGACGTGCGGGAAGGGCCCCGAGGTCGCCACGGCGTAGAACGAGGGCGCCAGGTCGATCTCCACCGAATCGGTGTTGACCCAGATCCCCAGCCGCCGCGCCTTGCGCCACACGGTGACCGGCACGAAGGGGCCGGCGATGGTCAGCACCACTTCGAGCGGCGGCTCCTGCTGGATCGCCGTCTCGCGTTTCACGGCGCCGTAGACGAGGATCTCAGAGCCGTCGAAATCGGTCGAGATCGACACGCTGTCCTGGCTCAGGCCCAGCACCACCTCCTCGCGCGCCGCGGCGGAGCCGGCGGCGGCGGCGAGAAGCGCCCAGACGAGGAACACGGCGCGGCGCATCACTTGGGCCCGCTCTGGGCCGCAATCTCGTAGAGATCGTCGGGCTGCAACACCAGGTCCAGGCCGAGCTTGACGCAGACCCCCACCACCAGGAGCGCCAGCAGGATGCGCAGCTGTTCGGCCCGCAGCCGGGCGCCGACCACCGCGCCGAGCTGCGCGCCGACCACGCCGCCGGCGATCAGCGCCAGCGCCAGAAAGATGTCCACGGTCTGCGTGGTGGTGGCGTGCAGCACCGTGGTGAAGCCGGTGACGAAGATGATCTGGAAGAGCGAGGTGCCGATCACCACCTTGGTCGGCATGCCGAGCAGGTAGATCATCGCCGGCACCATGATGAAGCCGCCGCCGACGCCCATGACCGCGGCCAGCACGCCGACCGCGGCGCCGACCAGCAGCGGCGGGATCGCCGAGATGTAGAGCCCGGAGGCGCGGAAGCGCATCTTCAGCGGCCAGCCATGCACCCAGACATGGCTGCGGCGCTTCGGCGGTCCCCCCTTGCGGGCCTTGAGCAGCGCCCGCAGGCTCTCGGCCAGCATCAGCCCGCCGACGATGCCGAGGAAGACCACGTAGCAGAGCCGTACCAGCAGATCGACCTGGCCCATCGCCTTCAGCCAGTTGAACAGCCAGACCCCGAAGGCCGAGCCCACCAGCCCCCCGGCGAGCAGCACCGAGCCCATGCGCAGATCCACCGTGCGCCGCCGCAGATGCGCCAGCACCCCGGAGATCGAGCTGGCGACGATCTGGTTGGCCCCGGTCGCCACCGCCACCGCCGGCGGAATGCCCATGAAGAACAGCAGCGGCGTGATCAGAAAGCCGCCACCGACCCCGAACATGCCCGACAGCATGCCGACGGCGGCGCCGAGGCCCAGAAGCAGGAACAGGCTGACCGAGACTTCGGCGATCGGGAGGTAGATCTGCATGCGCGTCAGAGTGCGTCGCGCCGCGGCGGATGGCAACGGCCCCCGGGCGGCCGGACGGGTCCGGCGCAGGCGGGGCGGGACGATGTGAAGCGGCCTGCGTCGGTTGACCGCCCCGGGCGGCATGGATAGATGGAAGCCGAGCGAAACCGCCATTCGGGCCGCGCCCCTGCGCCGGCCGGATCGCGCGCCGCAGGAAAGGAGCCCGACAAAGTGGATGACCTGCTCAGGGAATATCTCCCGATCCTCGTATTCCTGGCCGTCGCCATCGGGCTCGGGCTGGTTCTGGTCCTGGCCGCGGTGGTGCTCGCCGTGCGGCACCCGGATCCCGAGAAGGTCTCGGCCTACGAATGCGGCTTCAACGCCTTCGACGACGCCCGGATGAAGTTCGACGTGCGCTTCTACCTGGTGTCGATCCTGTTCATCATCTTCGATCTCGAGATCGCGTTCCTGTTCCCCTGGGCCGTGGGCTTCGGCGGGCTCAGCGAAACCGCGTTCTGGTCGATGATGGTCTTCCTCGCGGTGCTGACCATCGGCTTCGCCTATGAATGGAAGAAAGGAGCCCTGGAATGGGAGTGATGACCGGCGCCAACACGGCCGGCCCCGACCGCGAGGTGGCGGTGCAGGGGCTGAACCGGGAGCTCACCGACAAGGGCTTCCTGCTGACCTCGACCGAGGACCTGATCAACTGGGCGCGCACCGGGTCGCTGCATTGGATGACCTTCGGCCTGGCCTGCTGCGCGGTCGAGATGATGCACACCTCGATGCCGCGCTACGATGCCGAGCGCTTCGGCGTGGCGCCGCGCGCCTCGCCGCGGCAATCCGACGTGATGATCGTCGCCGGCACCCTGACCAACAAGATGGCCCCGGCGCTGCGCAAGGTCTACGACCAGATGCCGGAGCCGCGCTACGTCATCTCCATGGGCTCCTGCGCCAATGGCGGCGGCTACTACCATTACAGCTATTCGGTGGTGCGCGGCTGCGACCGCATCGTGCCGGTCGACATCTACGTGCCCGGCTGCCCGCCGACCGCGGAGGCGCTGCTCTACGGCATCATGGCGCTGCAGCGCAAGATCCGCCGCACCGGCACGCTGACGCGCTGAGGGGAACGAGATGAGCCAGGCATTGCAAGAACTCGGCACCCTGATCGAGACCAAGCGCCCGGATTGCGTCGTCTCCTGGGGGGTCGCGCATGGCGAGCTGAGCGTCGAGGTGACGCCGTCCAACCTGCGCGGCATCGTGGAATTCCTGAAGACCGAGCCGACCTGCCGGTTCTCCACGCTGGTCGACATCACCGCCGTCGACCATCCCGAGCGGGCCAAGCGGTTCGACGTGGTCTACCACTTCCTGTCGATGTGGCAGAACCAGCGCATCCGCCTGCGCGCCCAGGTGCGCGAGGAGGACAGCGTGCCCTCGATCACCTCGGTGCACCCCTCGGCCAACTGGTTCGAGCGCGAGGTCTTCGACATGTTCGGGATCCTGTTCACCGGGCATCCCGACCTGCGCCGCATCCTGACCGATTACGGCTTCCGCGGCTTCCCGCTGCGCAAGGACTTCCCGACAACCGGCTATACCGAGGTGCGTTACGACGAGGCCCAGAAGCGGGTGGTCTACGAGCCGGTGAGCCTGGTGCAGGAATACCGCCAGTTCGACTTCCTCAGCCCCTGGGAGGGCGCGCAATACGTGCTGCCCGGGGACGAGAAGGGCGAGGGGGACAAGCCGTGAGCCGGTCCGTCACCCTGATTGGTACTCCGGTTGCCACTGCGATCGGATGTCCGACATTGGCCAACCGCTCTAAGGCGTCCCGGGCCGGCGGGGTGCAGGCGCGAAACCGCCAGACCTGCTGCGACTCCCTGAAAGATACGCCATGATGGACGGGGGCATGATGGCCGGCGGCGGGCTGCTGTGGATGCTGATCCTCGGCGCACTGGTGGTGGTGCCGTTTTGGAAGCTGCTGCCGCGCTTCGGCCTCCCGGCCTGGATAGCGCTCTTTGCCATCTTCCCGTTGGTGGCGCTGATCCTGCTGTGGGTCATGGCATTCAAGGATGGAGGACGCGCGTGATGGACGGCACTCAAGCCTTCGACGACGCCCAGACGGGCGAGCAGAAGATCCGCAACTTCAACATCAACTTCGGCCCCCAGCACCCGGCCGCGCACGGCGTGCTGCGCCTTGTGCTGGAGCTCGACGGCGAGATCGTGGAGCGCTGCGACCCGCATATCGGGCTCCTGCACCGCGGCACCGAGAAGCTGATGGAGAGCCGCACCTACCTGCAGAACCTGCCCTATTTCGACCGTCTCGACTACGTCGCGCCGATGAACCAGGAACATGCCTGGTGCCTCGCCATCGAGAAGCTGACCGGCACCGTGGTGCCGCGCCGCGGGCAGCTCATCCGGGTGCTGTTCTGCGAGATCGGGCGGGTGCTGAACCACCTTCTCAACGTCACCACGCAGGCCATGGACGTGGGCGCGCTGACGCCGCCGCTCTGGGGCTTCGAGGAACGCGAGAAGCTGATGATCTTCTACGAGCGGGCCTGCGGGGCACGGCTGCACGCCGCCTATTTCCGCCCCGGCGGGGTGCACCAGGACCTGCCGCCCGAGCTGCTCGACGACATCGAGACCTGGGCGAAGGAATTCCCCGCGGTGCTCGCCGACATCGACGGGCTCCTGACCGAGAACCGCATCTTCAAGCAGCGCAATTGCGACATCGGCGTGGTCTCCACCGAGGAGATCGAGGAATGGGGCTTCTCCGGCGTCATGGTGCGCGGCTCGGGCCTGGCCTGGGACCTGCGTCGCGCCCAGCCCTACGAGTGCTACGACGAGTTCGACTTCCAGATCCCGGTGGGCAAGAACGGCGATTGCTACGACCGCTACCTCGTCCGCATGGAGGAGATGCGCCAGTCGGTGTCGATCATCCACCAGGCGATCGACAAGCTGCGGATGCCCGAGAACCACGGCCCGGTCCTGGCCCGCGGCAAGATCGCGCCGCCGTCGCGCGGCGCCATGAAGACCTCGATGGAAGCGCTGATCCACCACTTCAAGCTCTACACCGAGGGCTTCCACGTCCCCGCAGGCGAGATCTACGCCGCGGTCGAGGCGCCGAAGGGCGAGTTCGGCGTCTACCTCGTGGCCGACGGCACCAACAAGCCCTACCGCGCCAAGCTGCGGGCGCCGGGCTACCTGCACCTGCAGGCCATGGACCACGTCGCCAAGGGCCACCAGCTGGCCGACGTGGCGGCGATCATCGGCACCATGGACATCGTCTTCGGCGAGGTCGACCGGTGAGGCCGGCCCTGCGCATGACGCTGCCGCTGGCCGGGCTCGCGCTGCTCGCCGGCTGCGACGAGGCGGCGATGCAGCAGGCGGTCGAGCGCGCCGCCTTCCCCTCGGGCGCCGATCTCGTCGCCTATGACCGGGCGGTGGCCTCGATCGGCTGCGATCTGGTCTACGAAAGCGACTTCCTGCCGGTCGAATTCCAGACCGGCTTCACCCGGGCCGAGGTGCAGCGCATCACCGCGCGCAAGCTGGCGCGCGACGAGGCGGTGCGCCTGTCCACCGGCGGGGTGCGCCTCGTGGCCGGGCCCTGCGCCGCCGCGGCCGAGCCCGCACCGGCGCTCCCGGACGCCGCCTGACGCCCAACTTCCGAGCGGCCCGGCCGCCATCCGCTCACAGGAACCGACATGCTGAGACGACTGCACCCCGAGCAACCCGAAAGCTTCGCCTTCACCCCCGCCAACCAGGCCTGGGCCGAGGCCCAGATCACCAAGTATCCCGCCGGCCGCCAAGCCAGCGCGATCATCCCGCTGCTGTGGCGCGCCCAGGAGCAGGAGGGCTGGCTGACCCGCAAGGCGATCGAGCACGTGGCCGAGATGCTCGACATGGCGTATATGCGGGCGCTCGAGGTCGCGACCTTCTACTTCATGTTCCAGCTCGCCCCGGTGGGGTCGGTGGCGCATGTGCAGGTCTGCGGCACCACCTCCTGCATGATCTGCGGCGCCGAGGACCTGATCGGCGTCTGCCAGCAGAAGATCGCGCCGAAGGCGCACCAGCTCTCCGCCGACGGCCGCTTCTCCTGGGAGGAGGTCGAATGCCTCGGCGCCTGCGCCAACGCGCCGATGGCGCAGATCGGCAAGGATTACTACGAGGACCTGACCGCCGCGCGGCTGGCCGAGATCCTCGACGAGCTGGCCGCCGGCCGGGTGCCGCTGCCGGGCCCGCAGAACGGCCGCTACACCTCCGAGCCGAAGTGCGAGCTGACCTCGCTCACCGCCCATGCCGAGGGCCGGCCCGAGCACAACGCCTCGGTGGCGCTGGCCGCCGAGATCGGCGACACGGTGAAGCGCATCGACGGCACCGAAGTGCCGCTGCGCACGCCGTGGCAGGACCGCTCGGGCCAGCCCGGCAGCGGCGAGGCCGACCCGCACGGGCCTGAGGTCTCGGCCGGACGGCCGGCCGACCGCACCGGCATCGACCGCCGCGAGGCGCCCGCCGAGGCCACCGCCAAGCCGGTCTCCGACGGCACCGGCAGCGCCACCGGCGACGGCCGCCGCTCGGCCAGCGCGGGCACCGCGGAGCCCGAGGCGAGCCAGCCGCCGCTGCTCGACGCGCCGCGCGACGGCACCGGCGACGACCTGACCCGGATCAAGGGCATCGGCCCGAAGCTGGCGGAGCAGCTGAACCGCATGGGCGTCTACCACCACGACCAGATCGCCCACTGGTCCGAGGCCGAGGTCGCCTGGGTCGACGCCAACCTCGAAGGCTTCAAGGGCCGGGTGACGCGCGACGAATGGGTGGCGCAGGCGCGGGATCTGGCCGACGGCGACCCGCACGGCGCGTGACGCGCCGCGGCTGAGGGCTAAAGTCCTGTCCGGTAAGCCGTCGCGATCGCCGCCGGGGACGGGTCCCGGGCGGTCGCGGCTCAGATGCTGGTACGGTCAGGGAGAGACGCGATGAATTCGGAAACCGAAATGAGCTGCCGGAAGACCTGCTGGATGATCGGCGCCGGCGCCGGCGTGCTGGCCTTCCTCGTGCTGCTGGTGCTGGGGGCGGGCTTCGGCCTGTCGCTGATCCTGGGCCTGATCGTGGGCGCCGGCACCGGCTATGCGCTGGTGGCCACGCGCTGCACCGGCGCGGCCCGCGCCAAGACGACGTCGCAGCGCCAGTCCGGCCCGGCGGCGGGCGGTCACGCCACCTCGGTCGATGCCGCGGCGCGCCGTCCCGAGGCCGATCGCGAGGCGCCGCCGAGCACCGCAGCCAGCGCACCGCTGCCCACCACGCCGCCGGCGGAGCGGCGCGCGGGCGGGCCGGTCCCGGCCGGCGAGACCGGCACCACGGCGCCGCGCGGCACCATGCCGCCCGAGCCGCAGAACGCCGCGCCGCGTCCGCCGCAGGCGGCGTCGGCCACCGACGAGGTGGCGCAGGCGGCGGGCGCCGATGCCGATGCCGAGGCCGGAGCCCATGTGGCGCCGACCCGCGACCTGCCCGGGCGCGAAGGCCCGGTGGACGGCCCCGATCCGTCGCCGGCGGGCACCGCCGCCGCCGCGCCCGGCGGCA
>NZ_JBTLRM010000015.1:0-86984 GCF_054482755.1 Roseivivax sp. CAU 1761 | reverse complement strand
GGGCGGCCATGCGGTGCGCAGCTTCGGGCTGAAGCTCGGAGGGCGGGACCGAGGGGCCGGCCCCTCGGGCTCCCCGGGATATTACCGCTCAGAAGAAGGGGGCGGGTCAGACCTCGACGGCGAGGGGTTGCTGCGGGCCGACGTCGAAGACGCGCTTGTAGCGGGCGATCTCGCGCTGCGGGCCCATGGCCTTGTTGGGGTTGTCGGAGAGCTTGACGGTCGGGCGGCCCTCGGCGGCCACCGCCTTGCAGACGAGGCTGAAGGGCGCCAGCCGGTCGTCGGCGGTGAGGCCGCGGAAATCGTTGGTTAGCAGCGTGCCCCAGCCGAAGGAGAGCCGCACCCGTCCGGCGAACTGCGCGTGCAGGGCGTGGATCTTCTGCACGTCGAGCCCGTCGGAAAAGATGATCAGCTTGTGGCGCGGATCCTCGCCGCGGGCCTGCCACCAGGCGATCGCCGCCTCCGCGCCCTCGGCCGGGTCGCCGCTGTCGATGCGGATGCCGGTCCAGCTCGCCAGCCAGTCCGGGGCGCGGGCCAGGAAGCCCTCGGTGCCGTAGGTGTCGGGCAGGATGATGCGCAGGTTGCCGTCATGCTCCTCGTGCCAGTCGGCCAGCACCTCGTAGGGGGCGCGGGCCAGCGCCGCGTCGTCCTCGGCCAGCGCGGCATAGACCATCGGCAGTTCGTGGGCATTGGTGCCGATCGCCTCGAGGTCGCGGTTCTTGGCGATCAGGCAGTTCGAGGTGCCGACGAAGGACGCCCCCAGCCCCTCGATCATCGCCCGCACGCACCAATCCTGCCACAGGAAGGAATGCCGCCGCCGGGTGCCGAAATCGGCGATCCGCAGATCGGGGATGTCGCGCAGCGACTGGATCTTCTCCCAGAGCTTGGTCATCGCGCGGGCATAGAGCACCTGCAGCTCGAACCGGCCCATGTCGTGCAGCACGGCGCGGCCGCGCAGCTCCATCAGCACCGCGAGCGCCGGGATCTCCCACAGCATGACCTCGGGCCAGGCGCCCTCGAAGGTCAGCTCGTACTGGTCGCCGACCCGCTCCAGATGGTAGGGCGGCAGGCGCAGCCCCTCGAACCATTCCATGAAATCGGAGCGGAACATCTGCCGCTTGCCGTAGAAGGTGTTGCCGCGCAGCCAGGTCGATTCGCCGCGGGTCAGCGACAGCGAGCGGATGTGGTCGAGCTGTTCGCGCAGCTCGCCCTCGTCGATCAGGCGGGCCAGCGGCACATGGGTGGAGCGGTTGATCAGGCTGAAGGTGACGCGGGTGTCGGGCCGGTTGCGGAACACCGACTGGCACATCAGGAGCTTGTAGAAGTCGGTGTCGATCAGCGACCGCACGATCGGGTCGATCTTCCACTTGTGGTTCCAGACGCGGGTGGCGATGTCGACCAAGGCGGTTCTCCCTTCAACCGCCGGTGCTTAAAGCAAGCCGGCCGGGGCGTGGCAAGCGTCAGCCCGTGAGCGCCACGCCGGCCGCCGCCATCTCGCGCTCCGCCGCCGCCACCGATCCGTCGAGGTCGATGCCGCGGCAGAGGTCGCGGCGCACGGTGACCGCGAAGCCCAGCCGGGCGGCGTCGAGGGCCGAGAAGCGGACGCAGAAATCGGTGGCGAGACCCGCCAGGGTGAGGCGCTCGATGCCGCGGCCGCGCAGGTAGCCCTCGAGCCCGGTGGGCGTCACGCGGTCGTTCTCGAAGAAGGCCGAGTAGCTGTCGATGGCGCGGCGGAAGCCCTTGCGGATCACCAGATCGGCGCGGTCGGTCTCCAGCTCGGGATGGAAGGCGGCGCCGGGGCTGCCCTGGACGCAATGCGCGGGCCAGAGCACCTGCGAACCGTAGGGCATCTCCACGCTGTCGAAGGCGGCACGGCCGGGATGCCGGGCCGCGAAGGAGGTGTGGTCGGCCGGGTGCCAGTCCTGAGTCAGGACGACCGCCGGGGCCTCGGCCATCAGGGCGTTGATGCCGGGCACCACCGTGTCGCCGCCGGGCACCGCCAGCGCCCCGCCGGGACAGAAATCCGTCTGCACGTCGATGACGATCAGCGCCTGCATCGCGGTCTCCCTTGCGGTCTCGCCGGCTCGAGCCTGCGCCGGGGCGGGGGCGAATGGCAAGGTCGGGCGGCGGACTGCGCGGGCCGTTCGGCCGCATCGCAGGCGGTCTGCGGATCGCCGCGCCACGGGCCCGCGGTCGGGAGGCGTCTCGGCCAGGCCCGGACGCGCTGTGACCGGACATGCCGGGTGCGGAGCCGCGCCTCGACGGGCCGCGGCGCGGCGATCCTGACGGCGGAATCCATCGGTTTATCCCGCAAGGTCCGAAGAAGGTCGAAGCTGAGCGTCCAACCCAACCGGATCGCCGGGCCGGGGGGCGGCCCGGCGATGCGCGGCGGCCTGCGGCTGCTGTTTCGCGCGGGCCCAGGTTCTTGCGGGAGGTGGCGTTGCCGCCGGTCGAGATGCGCGGCGGTCGCGGATGATCGGCGGCAGGACCTGCTCGGCCCGACACGACTTCGCGGCGCCGAGGCCCTCCAACCGCGCCGCCGGGACGGCGTGCCACCGGCCCCTCCCCGCGCCACGAGCCCCCGCCCGGCCCTTGATCGGCGCCCGCGCGCTGCGTATCTCGACGGCCATGTTCCGCGTCGCCGCCCTCTACCGCTTCACCCGCTTCGACGACCCCGCCGCGCTGCGCCCGGGGCTCGAGGCGGCCTGCCGGGCCGGCGGCGTCACCGGCACGCTGATCCTCGCCCGCGAGGGCATCAACGGCACCATTGCCGGGCCGGCCCAAGGCCTCGACCGCGCCGTCGCGGCGATCCGCGCCCTGCCCGGCTGCGCCGCCATCGAGGTCAAGTATTCCGAGGCCGAGGCGCGCCCCTTCGCCCGCCTGAAGGTGCGGCTGAAATCCGAGATCGTCACCATGGGCCAGCCCGGGCTCGACCCCGAGCGCGCCGCCGGGACCTATGTCGCGCCGGCGGACTGGACCAAACTGGTGCGCGCCCCCGACGTCGCGGTGATCGACACCCGCAACGATTACGAGGTGGCGATCGGCAGCTTCAAGGGCGCCGTCGATCCGGGCACCCGCAGCTTCCGCGACTTCCCGGCCTGGTGGGAGGCCAATGGCCACCGCTTCGCCAACAAGAAGATCGCCATGTTCTGCACCGGCGGCATCCGTTGCGAGAAATCCACCGCCTACCTGCGCGCCCAGGGCGTCGAGGAGGTCTACCACCTGAAGGGCGGCATCCTGAAATATCTCGAGGAGGTGCCGGAGGCCGAGAGCGCCTGGCAGGGCGAGTGCTTCGTCTTCGACGGCCGGGTCTCGGTCGGCCACGGGCTCGTCGAGGGGCCGCACGGTCTGTGCCATGCCTGCCGGCGTCCGGTGGCGCCCGCGGATCGCGACCATCCCGATTACGAGGAGGGCGTGTCCTGCCCGGCCTGCATCGGCGAGACCGATGCGGCGGACAAGGCGCGGTTCCGCGAGCGCCAGCGCCAGATCGCCCTGGCCCGGGCCCGCGGCGAACGCCACCTGGCGGCCGATCCCGACCCGCAGTGAGGTCTCAGCCGGCCGGGTTGCGCCGCAGGATGGCGAGGTTCAGCGCGAAGGCGAGGCCGAGCCAGCCGAGATAGGGCAGGAGCAGCGCGCCGGCGACGGCGTCGAGCCGCCAGAAGACCGGCAGCGCCACGATCACCGCAGCGATCAGCGCGCCCAGCACGACGAGCCCGAGCCGGATCCGGTGTAGCCCGAAGAAGACCGGCGTCCAGAGCGTGTTGAGCGCGATCTGCAGCGCCCAGAGCGCCAGCGCCCATTGGCTGCCCGGCAGCGCCGCGACCCGGGCGGCGGCAGCGGCAATGGCCAGGTAGATCAGCGTCCAGGCCACCGGGAAGGCGCGGTCGGGCGGCGTCCAAGCCGGCTTGTCGAGACCGCGATACCAGGCGCCCGGCGAAAACAGCGCCCCGGTGGCCGCGGCGGCGCCGCAGGCTGCGAGAAACACGGGAAAGAACAGCCAGGCCATGGCCGCGAGCTAGCGGTGCGCGTCCCGGCTTCAAGCCCGCGCGGCGCTCAGCCCGGGCGGCGCAGATAGACGTAGAGCGCGCCGCTGCCGCCATGGCGCAGATGCGCCGGCACGACGTCGAGCACCACGGGGCCGAGCGGCGGCAGGCGCAGCCAATGCGGCACCTGCGCGCGCAAGACGCCGCGGCGCTGCGGCGCCGGGTCGTGCGGCGCATGGAGCGCCCCCTTGCCGGTGATCACCAGGACCAGCCGCAGGCCCCGCGACCGGGCGGTCAGGATGAACCCGATCAGCGCCGGATGCGCCTCGTCGAGGGTCATGCCGTGCAGGTCGATGCGGGCCTCGGGGCGCAGCTTGCCGCGCTTCAGCCGGGCATGCGCGCGCGCGTCCATCTTCGGCGCCGGAGCCGGCGGCGCGGCCGGCATGGCGGTGGAGGAGCGGCCGGACCTTGCCGCCTCGCCCAGGCGGAAGGGCCGCAGCGTCTCGCCGCCGGGATCGGCCGGCGGCGCCGGCGGCCAGGATGCGGCCCCGGCCTCCTGAGACGGTGGCGCCGCCGCCGGGGCGGGGTCGCGGCGGCGCTCGCGGCGGCCCAGCCGCCGGGTGCTCCGCGCCACCTCGGACCACAATTCCAGCTCCTCGGGCCGGGGGCGCCGTCCCTTCATTCCGCCAGATCCGGCAGCAGGCCGTAGGCCCGCTGGATCGGCAGCAGCACCACCATGCGGCCGGGATCGCGGAAGGTGCCGGCGCGCAGGCCGGCGGCATCGCCGGTGCCGACGAAGATGTCGGCGCGCTGCGCCCCCTTGATCGCCGAGCCGGTATCCTGCGCCACCATCAGCCGGCGCATCGGCTCGGCGCCGTCCTTCTCGATCCAGACCGGCGCGCCGAGCGGGGTGATCGCCGGATCCACGGCGACGCTGCGCAGCGGCGTGATCGAGCGGTTCATGGCGCCCAGCGGCCCCAGCTCGGGCGGCACCTCGCTGATCTCGCGGAAGAAGACGTAAGAGGGGTTGTGGAACAGCAGCTCCTCGCCCTCGACCGGGTTTTCGCGCACCCATTGCTTGATCACCTGGGCCGAGACCTGGTGCGGCTCGAAGGTGCCGCGGCGCACCAGTTCCTGGCCGATGGAGCGGTATTCGTGGCCGTTCTTGCCGGCATAGCCCACCCGCACCACCTGCCCGTCGGGATAGCGGATGCGCCCCGAGCCCTGGATCTGCAGGAAGAACAGCTCCACCGGGTCGGAAACCCAGGCGATCTCGAGCCCGCGCCCGACCATGGCGTCCCCGGTCAGGATGTCGCGGCGCGACAGCCAGGGCTGCGCCTCGAGCGCCTCCTCGGGCATGGCGTGGACGGGATGCGGATAATCCGGCGAGGGCTCCGGCGCGCCGTCGAGCTCGGGCTCGAAATAGCCGGTAAAGAGCGCGCCGCCGGCGCCGTCGGTGATCAGGACTGGGCGGAAGAACAGCTCGAAGAAGGTGCGGGCGGCGTCGCGGTGATCCGCCGCGGCGGCGCAGAGCGCCCGCCAGTCCGGGTCGTTCAGATCGCCGCAGGTGACGAGGAAGGCGTCGAGCGCGGCGGCATGGTCGTCCGCCGCCCAGCCGTCGAGATCGTCGAAGCCGAGGATGCGGTAGACCGGCCCGCCCACCGCCGGGCTGGCGCCCGAGGGACCGGCGGGACCGGCGGCCATCGCGAGGCCCAGCAGCGCCGCGCCGATCCGCCGGGTCATTCGCCGGTGGCGACCAGCTGCCAGTTCGGGTCCTCGGCCCCCATGGCGCGGGCGAAGGTCCAGCTGTCGCGCTGCTTCTTGACCTGGCCGGGAGCGCCCTCGACGATGTTGCCCTCGGCATCGCGCACCACCGAGGTCAGCTCGGCCACGTAGCGCACGGTGATCTCGCCGACGCTGTTCTCCTCGTCGAAGGTGGCCTGGGTCAGCTTGAGCTCCCGGACGCCGACGAATTCGGCCTCCACGATCAGCCCCTGTTCCTCGCGGGCGGCGATCACCTCGGCGAAGCTCTCGGCCACATCGGGGGTCAGGAAGGCGCGGATCTCGTCGAGATTGCCGCGCTCGAAGGCCATCAGGATCATCTCGTAGGCGGCCCGGGCGCCGCCGAGGAACTCGGCCACGCTGAACGACGGCTCGGCCTGCTTCATGCGCGCCAGCGCGCGCGCGCTGTCGCTGCCCTCGGGCACGTGGTCGACGATGTCGCGGTCGGGGCCGCCCTCGATGACCTCGAAGCCGCGGCGATCCGCCCGGCTCTGGCCCGGCTGCGGCGGCACCTGGGGCTTTTCGAAGCCCTCGCGGGTGCCGAGGACGTTCTTCAGCCTCAGGATCAGGAACACGGCAATGCCCGCCAGGACCAGAAGCTGCAGAATAGGGGAATTCATCGAGACCTCGCGTCGGGGTGCATGGAAAGAACCAGCCTGGCGACTTATGTAGGGTCTGGTCGCGGCCAAGTCTACCGGTCGCACCCGCAAGGAGGCTGTGCCCATGTGGTTGTTTGTGGCGTTTCTCACCGTGCCGCTCATCGAGATCGGTCTGTTCATCCAGATCGGCGGCCTGATCGGACTCTGGCCGACCCTCGGCATCGTGGTCCTGACGGCGATCCTGGGCACCTGGCTGGTGCGGACCCAGGGCGCCGGCGCGCTCGCCGACATCCGGCGTTCCTTTTCCGAACTCAACGACCCGACCGAGCCGATCGCCCACGGCGCGATGATCCTGGTGGCCGGCGCGCTGCTGCTGACCCCGGGCTTCTTCACCGATGCGGTGGGCTTCCTGCTGCTGATGCCGGGCGTCCGCCGCGCCGCGATGCGCAAGATCGGCGAGCGCGTGCGGGTGCGCCGCTTCGAGATGGGCGGGCAGACGGGCGGCCGGCCGAACCAGGGACAGCCGCACCGCCGCCCGGCCCCGGACCGGTCGGCCGCCAACCGCCCCGGCGACGTGATAGAGGGCGAATACCACGAAGTGCCCAGTGACAAGCGTCCCAACCATCCGGGATCGGGCTGGACGAAGCATTGAGGCGCCGCGGCGCGGCTGCTATTCCGGCGGGGACAGTTTTCAGGGAGCCCGCCGCATGAGCGATACCAGCACCAACCCGAACGGCGACGCCGCCGGCACCAACGCCCAGCAGGCGGACGCGCCGGCGATCAAGATGAACGTGCTCGCGCAGTTCATCCGCGACATGTCCTTCGAGAACATCCTGGCCCAGAAGGGCGTAAAGGGCGAGATGTCGCCGGACGTCCAGGTCATGGTCAATCTCGACGCCAAGAAGCGCACCGCCGAGAACCAGTACGAAGTCATCATGAAGCTGAAGGTCGATTCCAAGCAGAAGGGATCCGGCGACCAGCTCTTCCTGCTCGAGATCGACTATGCCGGCGTGTTCCAGATCGAGCACGTGCCCGAGAACCAGCTGCATCCCTTCCTGCTGATCGAATGCCCGCGCATGCTGTTCCCGTTCGTGCGCCGCATCGTCGCCGACGTCACCCGCGACGGGGGCTTCCCGCCGCTGAACCTCGAGACGATCGACTTCATCCAGCTCTATCGCAGCGAGATCCAGCGCCGCCAGCAGGCGCAGGCGGCCAGCGCCCAGCAGGCCGGCCAGGCCTGAGCCGCACCCGCGCCACCAGCTCCGACGACCGGCCGCGCGGCGGCCGGTCTCAGGCGAAGCGGCGCAAGACCGCTTCGGCGCCGAGGCGCTCCACGAAGGCGGCATGTGCGGCCTTCTCGGCGTCGCTGATCCGCGGCGGCAGCGGTTCGGGGCGGCGATAGGGCCGCCATTCCGGCTCGGCCGCCGCGCCGGCGCCGCGCCCCTGGCCCACCGACAGCCCGAAATCCGGCTGCTTGCCGCCGATCAGCTCCAGATAGACCTCGGCCAGAATCTCGGAATCGAGCAGCGCGCCGTGCAGCGTGCGCGCCGAATTGTCGATGCCGAAGCGCCGGCACAGCGCGTCGAGCGAGTTCTGCGCGCCGGGGAATTTCTGCCGCGCGATGGCCAGCGTGTCGACGGCGCGGTCCCACGGGATCGCCGGGCGTTTCAGCCAGCCCAGCTCGGCATTGAGGAACTTGATGTCGAAGGCGGCATTGTGGATCACCAGCTTGGCTTCGCCGATGAAATCCACGAAGGCCTGCGCGATGTCGGCGAAGAGCGGCTTGTCGCGCAGGAACGCATCGCCCAGCCCGTGCACCTCGAAGGCCTCCTGCGGCATGGCGCGCTGCGGGTTGATGTACTGGTGGTAGGTCTCGCCGGTGGGCATGTGGTTCCACAGCTCGACGGCGCCGATCTCCACGATCCGATCGCCGCTCTCCGGGTCGAAGCCGGTGGTTTCGGTGTCGAGGACGATCTCACGCATGTCCGGTCCGCTCCCTGATCGCGTGCAACACCTCTCGCACGCCGGCCCGCGCGGTCTCAAGGTCGGATGTGTCGATGACCCAGTCGGCGCGGGCGCGTTTCTCGGCATCGGGCATCTGCTTGGCGCGGATCGCCTCGAACGCCGCCGCGCTCATGCTGCCGCGGGCCAGCACCCGGGCGCGCTGGGTCGCGGCATCGGTGCTGACCACCGCCACGCCGTCCATCTCGGCCGCGCCCTCGGTCTCGAAGAGGAGCGGAATGTCGAACACCCCGATGCGCCCGGCCTGCGCCGCGGCGAAGGCCTCGCGGTCGGCGCGGACCAGCGGATGCACCAGCGCCTCGATCCGCGCCAGCAGGTCGGGATCGGCGGCGATGGCGGCGCGCAGGGCGGGCCGGGAGACCGCGCCGTCCCGCACCGCGGCGGGCGCCAGCGCCGCCATCGGAGCCACCGCCGCGCCGCCCGCTTCATAGAGCCGGTGCACCGCCGCGTCGGCGTCCCAGACCGCGCAGCCGGCCTCGGCGAACATCGCCGCGGTGGTCGACTTGCCCATGCCGATCGACCCGGTGAGCCCGAGCCGGAAGATCATGCCAGAACCGCCGCGCGCAGCTCCTCGTCGACCTCGGGACGGCGCCCGAACCAGCGCTCGAAGCCGGGCACGCCCTGGTGCAGCAGCATGCCGAGCCCATCCACCGCGACGGCGCCCTGCTCGCGTGCGACGCGCAGGAGCCGCGTCTCGAGCGGCGAATAGACCAGGTCGGTGACCACCTGGCCGGGGCGCAGCCCGTCCAGCGGCACGCGAAGCTCCGGCTGCCCCGACATGCCGAGCGAGGTCGTGTTGACCACCAGCGCGGCATCGTCGAGCGCGTTGCCGGCCTGCACCCAGTCGATCACCGTCAGGCGCGGGCCGAATGTGTCGCGCAGCGCCTCGGCGCGGCCGCGGCTGCGGTTGCAGAGCACGATCTCGGGCACCCCGGCATCGAGCAGGGAGACGACCACCGCGCGCGCCGCGCCGCCGGCGCCCAGAACCACCGCCGGCCCGGCCTCGGCGGACCAGTCCGGCGCGCCCTGGCGCAGGTTGGCGAGGAAGCCGTAGCCGTCGGTGTTGTCGCCGATCAGCGTGCCGTCGGGCCGGAAGGTCACCGTGTTGACCGCGCCGATCAGCGTCGCGCGGTCGGTCAGGCTGGCGCAGAGCGCCATCACCCGCTCCTTGTGCGGCAGCGTGACGTTGACGCCCGCGAAGCCCAGATCGGGCAGCATGGCGAGCGCCGCGCCCAGCTTGTCGGGCGCGATGTCGAGCGGCACGTAATGCCCCGGCAGGCCGTAGCGCCGCAACCAATGTCCATGCAGGCGCGGCGAGCGGGAATGGCCGATCGGGTGGCCGATCACGCCGGCCAGGGGGATACGCGCCGTCATCCGTCGAGATCTCCGCGCAGGGTGAGGAAGTTCAGCAGTTCGAGGAGCGGCAGGCCGAGGATGGTGAAGTGGTCGCCGCGGATCGCCGCGAAGAGCCGCACGCCCTCCTCCTCGAGCTTGTAGCCGCCCACCGACTCGCCGATGCCGGGCCAGGTCCGGTCGAGATAGCCTTCGAGCCAGGGATCGGAGATCGTCCGCATGGTCAGCCGCGCGGTGCCGACATGGCGCCAGATCGGCTCGCCGTCCTGCACCAGCACCGCCGCCGACAGAAGCGTGTGGGTGGCCCCCGACAGCCGCCGGATCTGGTCGCGCGCAGCGTCGCGGCTCTCGGGCTTGTTCAGGATCGCGCCGTCATGGGCAAGGATCTGGTCGCAGCCCAGCACCATCGCGCCCGGGGCGCGGTCCGAGACCTTGCGCGCCTTCATCTCAGCCAGCGCATCGGCGGTGTCGCGCGGCGAGGCCTCCTCGGCGGCGAGGCCGGCGCGGAGCGCCTCCTCGTCGATCCGCGCGGGATCGATTCGCAGCGGAACGCCGGCGCGGCGCAGCATGTCGGCGCGGATCGCGGAGCCGGAGGCGAGGACGAGAGGCAAAGACATGTGGATGGATCTGGTGACGACTGACCGGGCGATTGCCTCACGGTTCTGGGAGAAACCCCGGCGCGATGCAAGCCGCGCCGGATTCCGCGGATCCGTCCCGCCGCGGGACCGGGGTTTTGGGGGCAGGGGACGGGATAAGATCCGGCCTGTGGATCCCCGTCATTCCCATTCGGTTGCGCCCGCGCTTATCCCCAAGCCGCCGATACGGGGAAAAGCCTTATTTTGTGATATTTATCAGACCTTTGGCTTCCCGGAAGCCGCACCATGCCGGCCACACTCCGCAGAATTATCCACAGACGGGCGGGACGGGAGAAGATCTGAGCGGAACGCGTATCCACAGGATCCGGCCGGACCTACAATTCACTACAATTCCTTTTTTCTTGTTAATTTGAGAGTAGGAAGGCCCGGCCGGGCGCCAGGACGCGCCCCGGGCGCCGGTGAATTGACTTTCGCCAAGCCACCGGCTACGAGCCGAGACGCGCCTCCGTCCGGAGACCGCCTCTCACCTCGACCCAGTTCCCCCGAAGGACGTGACTGCGCCGGCAGCGGCGCGGAAGGAATGTCAGATGAACCTTGAGAAACTCAATCTCTCCGACCTGAAGGCGCAGAGCCCCAAGGCGCTCCTGGCGCTGGCCGAGGAGCTCGAGATCGAGAACGCCTCGACGATGCGCAAGGGCGAGATGATGTTCCAGATCCTGCGCGAACGCGCGGACGAGGGCTGGGACATCTACGGCGACGGCGTGCTCGAGGTGCTGCAGGACGGGTTCGGCTTCCTGCGCTCGCCCGAGGCGAACTACCTGCCGGGTCCGGACGACATCTACGTGTCGCCCGACATGATCCGGAAATACTCGCTGCGGACCGGCGACACGATCGAGGGCCAGATCAAGGCCCCCGAGGAGGCGGAGCGCTACTTCGCGCTGCAGGACGTCACCCAGATCAACTTCGAGGATCCGGACCGCGCCCGCCACACCATCGCCTTCGACAACCTGACGCCGCTCTATCCCGACGAGCGGCTGCGCATGGAGATCGAGGATCCGACGATCAAGGACCGCTCGGCCCGGATCATCGATCTGGTGGCGCCGATCGGCAAGGGCCAGCGGGCGCTGATCGTGGCGCCGCCTCGGACCGGCAAGACGGTGCTCTTGCAGAACATTGCGCATTCCATCGAGACCAACCATCCCGAGACCTACCTGATCGTGCTGCTGATCGACGAGCGGCCCGAGGAGGTCACCGACATGCAGCGCTCGGTGAAGGGCGAGGTGATCTCCTCGACCTTCGACGAACCGGCGACCCGGCACGTGGCGGTGTCCGAGATGGTGATCGAGAAAGCCAAGCGGCTCGTGGAACACAAACGAGATGTTGTGATCCTTCTCGACTCGATCACAAGACTTGGTAGGGCTTTCAACACCGTGGTGCCGTCCTCGGGCAAGGTGCTGACCGGCGGCGTCGATGCCAACGCGCTGCAGCGGCCGAAGCGCTTCTTCGGCGCCGCGCGCAATATCGAGGAGGGCGGATCGCTGACCATCATCGCGACCGCGCTGATCGATACCGGCAGCCGCATGGACGAGGTGATCTTCGAGGAGTTCAAGGGCACCGGCAACTCCGAGATCGTGCTCGACCGCAAGGTCGCCGACAAGCGCGTCTTCCCGGCCATCGACATCCTCAAATCCGGCACCCGGAAGGAGGATCTGCTGGTCGACAAGGGCGACCTGCAGAAGACCTTCGTGCTGCGCCGGATCCTGAACCCGATGGGCACCACCGATGCCGTCGAGTTCCTGCTGTCGAAGCTCAAGCAGACCAAGACGAATTCCGAATTCTTCGACTCGATGAATACCTGAGCGGAGGGCCGCCATGGACACGATCTTTGCCCTGGCCACCGCGCCGGGGAGAGCCGGCGTGGCCGTGGTGCGGGTCTCCGGGGCGGCCGCCTTCGCCGCCGCCGAACGGCTGGCCGGATCCGTGCCGGATCCGCGCCGGGCGTCGTTGCGGATCCTGACCGACGGGCAGGGGGTCCGGCTCGATCAGGCTTTGGTCCTGGCCTTTGCCGAGGGCGCCAGCTTCACCGGCGAACCGGTGGTGGAGTTCCAGCTGCATGGCAGCATCGCGGTGGTCCAGGCGGTCTTGCGGGCGCTGGCGGATCAGCCCGGGCTGCGCCATGCCGAGCCGGGCGAGTTCACCCGTCGGGCGCTGGAAAACGGCCGCATGGACCTCACCCAGGTGGAGGCGCTGGCGGATCTGATCGACGCCGAAACCGAGGCGCAGCGCCGTCAGGCGCTGACCGTGCTCGACGGCGCGCTGGGATCGCGCGTGGCGGAATGGCGGCGCGACCTTGTGCGCGCCGCGGCCTTGCTCGAGGCGGTGATGGATTTCGCCGATGACGACGTGCCGGACGACGTGAGCGACGAGGTCGCCGAACGGCTCGACCGGGTGCTGGCGGCGCTCGACCGCGAAAGCGCGGCCTCGTCCGCTGCCGAGCGCGTGCGGACCGGCTTCGAGGTCGCCATCGTCGGCGCGCCGAATGTCGGAAAGTCCACGCTTCTGAACGCTTTGGCGGGGCGCGACGCGGCGATCACGTCGGAGATCGCCGGCACCACCCGCGACGTGATCGAGGTCCGGATGGAGATCGCCGGGCTGGCGGTGACGCTGCTCGACACGGCCGGCCTGCGCGAGACCGAGGACCGGGTCGAGGCGATCGGCGTGGCCCGCGCCCGCGACCGCGCGGGCCAGGCCGACCTGCGGATCTTCCTCGGCTGGGACGAGAGCTACGACTCGCTGCGGCAGCCCGGCGACATCCGGCGCGGGGCCAAGGCGGATCTGTCCGGCGCGGCGGACGCGGTCTCGGGCCTGACCGGGCAGGGGCTCGACGCCCTGGTGGCGGAGATCGGCGCGGTGCTGGCGCAGCGCAGCAGCCAGGATGGCCTGCTGATCCGCGAACGCCACCGCGTGGCGATTTCCCGCGGGCGCGAGGCTTTGTCTCGGGCGCGGGCTCTGCTATCAGGCGGCGAGGGCCAGATCGATCTGGTGGCCGAGGAATTGCGCGCAACCCTGTGGGCGCTCGATTCGCTGATCGGCCGGGTCGATGCCGAAACCCTGCTGGATGAGATCTTCGCCAGTTTCTGCCTCGGCAAGTAGGAGTGTTTCACGTGAAACAACGCGACTACCATGTGATCGTGATTGGCGGCGGACATGCCGGCGTGGAAGCGGCGCTGGCCGCGGCGCGTCTCGGGGTCCAGACCGCACTGGTGACGCTGAGCCGGGACGGGCTCGGCGCGATGTCCTGCAACCCGGCTATCGGCGGCCTCGGCAAGGGCCACCTGGTGCGCGAGATCGACGCCTTCGACGGCGTGATGGGCCGGGCCGCGGACCATGCCGGCATCCAGTTCCGGCTGCTGAACCGCAAGAAGGGGCCTGCAGTGCAGGGTCCGCGCACCCAGGCCGACCGCAAACGCTACAAGGCGGCGATCCAGGCGGCGGTCTCCGGGCAGGCGAACCTGACCCTGGTGGTGGACGAGGTCACCGACCTTCTCAGCGAGGGCGGGGCGTGCCACGGCGTGGTGCTTAAGGCCGGCGGGGTGCTGCGGGCCGCCGCGACGGTTCTGACTGCGGGCACCTTCCTCAACGGCGTCATCCATGTCGGCCATCAGCTTCGCTCCGGCGGCCGCGTCGGCGACCCGGCCTCGCAGCGCCTCGCCGAGCGGCTGGCAGAACTCGACCTGCCCCGCGGCCGGCTGAAGACCGGCACGCCGCCGCGCCTCGACGGACGCAGCATCGCCTGGGACCGCCTCGACGCCCAACCCGGCGACGCGGATCCGGTCTTCCTGTCCTTTGCCACGCGCGACGTGGCCTGCCGGCAGGTGTCCTGCGGGATCACCCACACGAACCGCCGAACCCACGAAGTCATCTCGGAAAACCTCGAGAAATCAGCCATGTATGGCGGCCAGATCGACGGGGTCGGGCCGCGCTACTGCCCCTCGATCGAGGACAAGGTGCTGCGCTTCTCCGACAAGGACTCGCACCAGATCTTCCTCGAACCGGAGGGGCTCGACGATCATGTCGTCTATCCCAACGGCATCTCGACCTCGCTGCCCGAGGACGTGCAGACGGAATATGTCCGCTCCATCGTCGGGCTCGAGCAGGCCGAGATCCTGCAGCCGGGCTACGCCATCGAATACGATTACTTCGATCCGCGGGCGCTGACGCCGGACCTCGCCGTGGCAACGTTGCCCGGGCTCTACTTCGCCGGGCAGATCAACGGCACGACCGGATACGAGGAGGCCGCGGCGCAGGGTCTCGTCGCCGGTCTCAATGGCGCCCTGCGGGCGCAGGAACGGGAGCCGCTGCGGCTCAGCCGGGCCGAATCCTATATCGGGGTGATGATCGACGATCTGGTGACGCGCGGGGTCAACGAACCCTACCGGATGTTCACCTCCCGGGCCGAGTTCCGCTTGTCCTTGCGCGCCGACAATGCCGATCAGCGGCTGACGCCGATCGCGCTCGACCTGGGCTGCGTGGGGGCGGAGCGGCAGGCCGCCTTCGCCGGCAAGATGGAGGCGCTCGAGCGGGGGCGGGCGGTGCTAGACGACCTGCGCCTGCTGCCGGCCGAGCTTCGCGCCAAGGGCGCCACCGTGTCCGATGACGGACGCCGCCGCAGCGGCACCGAGGCGCTGGCGCTTCCCGGCCTCGACCTCGCCGCCCTCTGCGCCGAAACCGCCGGTCTCGTCGATCTGCCCGAGGGGATCCGGCAGCAATTGCAGCGCGACGCGCAGTATCACCACTACATCCAGCGCCAGAAGCAGGATGTCGACACGTTGCGCCGCGAGGAATCCCTGGTGATCCCGTCGGATCTGGACTTCGGCGAGATCAGTGGCCTGTCGACCGAACTTCGCGGCAAGCTGGAGCGGGTGCGGCCCGCCAGTCTCGCCCAGGCGGCCAAGATCGAGGGCATGACGCCGGCGGCGCTGACGCTGCTGCTGTCGCGGATTCGGCGCCAGACCCGGAAAGCCGGGTGATGGCGACCGGTGCGGCGCGCGATGTTTCACGTGAAACAGAGGCGGACCTGCAGCGCTTCGCCACGCTGGTCGAACAGTGGAACCCGCGCATCAATCTGGTCTCCAAGGCGTCGCTGAGCGCGTTGTGGGAGCGGCATATCTGGGATTCGGCGCAAGTCTTCGACCTTGCCGGGCACCCGGTTCTGTGGCTCGACATCGGCAGCGGCGGCGGCTTCCCGGCGCTGGTCTGCGCCATTCTCGCCAAGCACGAGGCGCCCCGGACGCAGTTCGTCCTGGTGGAATCCGACCAGCGGAAATGCGTGTTCCTGCGCGAGGCCGCGCGCCAGCTCGACCTGCCGGTCCGGGTCGAGGCCAAGCGCATCGAGAGCCTTGCACCGGTCGGCGCGGGCCTGATCACGGCGCGCGCCCTGGCGCCGCTGGGCGAGCTTCTGGCGCATGCCCAACGTCACCTCGCGCCCGGGGGCATCGCGCTGTTTCCAAAAGGCAAGACTTGGCGGTCGGAACTCGCGGAAGCACAAGAAAGATGGTCAATGCGTACGGATTCGCATACAAGTAGAACCGAGCCCGACGCCGTCATCCTGCAGATTGGAGATATTGCGCATGTCTGATCCGCGTGCCGCGACGACCCCGAAGATCATCGCCATCGCAAATCAGAAAGGGGGCGTGGGCAAGACCACCACCACGATCAATCTCGGCGCGGCGCTGGCGGAAAAGGGTCTGTCGGTGCTGGTGATCGATCTCGATCCGCAGGGCAATGCCTCGACCGGGCTCGGGCTCGAGGCCGAGGAGCGGCACTTCACCATCTACGACCTGCTGCTGTCGGACGCCACGCTCGACGACATCATCTGCCCGACGGCGACCGAGGGTCTGGCGCTGATCCCGGCCACCACCGATCTTAGCTCGGCCGATATCGAGCTGTTCAGCCAGGAGCGCCGCAGCCAGCTCTTGCGGGAGGCGCTGCGGACGCCGGATCTGGCGGCGCATGGCTTCGATTTCGTGCTGATCGACTGCCCGCCCTCGCTGAACCTGCTGACCATCAATGCCATGGTCGCGGCGGATTCGGTGCTGGTGCCGCTGCAGAGCGAGTTCTTCGCGCTCGAGGGGCTGTCGCAGCTCATGCTCACCCTGCGCGAGGTGCGCCAGACCGCCAATCCCGAGCTGCGGATCGAGGGCATCGTGCTGACCATGTACGACGTGCGCAACAACCTGTCGCAACAGGTCGAGGCCGATGCCCGCGCCAATCTCGGCGACATGGTGTTCTCCTGCGTGATCCCGCGCAATGTCCGGGTCAGCGAGGCGCCATCCTATGCCATGCCGGTGCTGGCCTACGACACCGGATCCAAGGGCGCACAGGCCTATCGTGCGCTGGCCGAAGAAGTGCTGCGCAACAGCGCCCGGCTGGCGGCGTGAACGGAGGGACAGGATGACGGAAAAACTTCAGATGCGCCGGGGCCTCGGCCGCGGCCTGTCGGCCTTGATGGCGGATGTGGAGCCGGCCAGCGCGGCGAGCGCGGCCAACGGGGCGGCGCGCGGCGAGCGGCGGATCCCGATCGAGATGATCGTGCCGAACCCGGACCAGCCGCGCCGCACCTTCACCCAGGCGCAGCTCGACGAGCTGGCGGAATCGATCCGCGCCAAGGGGGTGATCCAGCCGATCATCGTGCGGCGCAAGCCGGGCAGCGACGAGATGTACGAGATCGTCGCCGGCGAACGGCGCTGGCGGGCCGCGCAGCTTGCCGCGCTGCACGAGATGCCGGCGCTGGTGCGCGAGTTCGACGACACCGAGGTGCTCGAGGTCGCGATCATCGAGAACATCCAGCGCGCGGACCTGAACGCCATCGAGGAGGCGGCGGGCTACCGCCAGCTGATGACCCGGTTCGGCCATACCCAGGAGAAGCTGGCCGAGGCGCTCGGCAAGAGCCGCAGCCACATTGCCAACCTGCTGCGGCTGCTGAACCTGCCGCAGGACGTGCAGACCCACGTCGTCGAAGGCACGCTGAGCGCCGGACATGCCCGCGCGCTGATCACCGCCGAGAACCCGAGCGACCTCGCGCGGGAAGCGGTGCGCCGCAAGCTCTCCGTGCGCGAGACCGAGCGGCTGGCCAAGGGTGCGGGCGCCGCCAATGGGTCCGGACAGCAGGGACGACGCAACGGGTCCGCGCAGGAGAGCGACGCTGATACCCGGGCGCTGGAACGGGATCTCTCGGCAGCGCTGGGAATGCGGGTGGCGATCTCCCACCGCTCCGGCGCCGAGGGCGGCACGGTGAGCATTTCCTACGAGACGCTGAACCAGCTCGACGCGCTCTGCATGAAGCTCGGCGCCGGCAGCTGAGCCGTCACTCGGGCAGGAGCTCCGCCACCACGCGGTTGAGCAGCAGGCGGCCGGCCGGGGTGACCCCGAGCCGGCCGTTGTCCTGCCAGACGAGGTCCATGTCGCGCAGGGAGGCCAGCGCGGCGCGGTCTGGGTAATCCGGGTGAATCGCGGTCAGTCGGTCCATATCTAGGCCTTCGCGAAGCCTCAGACACATCATGAGGTATTCGAGTGCCTGTTCCGAGGCCGGAACGGGCTCCACCAGGCGGTCGCCATTGCCGCCTTCGGCATGGTCGAGCCAGGCCCCCGGATTGCGCCAGGCGGCGGTGGCCCGGCGGGCGCCGTCGAAGGTCAGCCGGCCATGCGCGCCGGGACCCAGCCCGAGATAGTCGCCGCCGCGCCAGTAGACCAGGTTGTGGCGCGATTCGGCGCCCGGGCGGGCATGGTTCGAGACCTCGTAGGCGGGCAGGCCGGCGGCCTCGCAGAGCGCCTGCGTGATCTCGTAGAGATCGCCCAAGAGATCCTCGTCCGGCAGGCCGGGCAGGGCGCCCCGGTTGCGCCGCTCATGGAAGGCGGTGCCGGGCTCGATGGTGAGCTGGTAGAGCGACAGGTGATCGGCGGCGAGGTCGAGGGCGCGGCGCAGTTCCGCCTCCCACTCGCCGGCGGTCTGGTTCTGCCGGGCATAGATCAGATCGAAGCTGACCCGTTCGAAGGTGGCCCGCGCGACGTCGTAGGCGGCGAGGCTCTCGGCCACGCTGTGCAGCCGCCCGAGGCGCCGCAGGCTGTCATCGTCGAGCGCCTGCAGCCCCATCGAGACCCGGTTGACCCCGGCAGCGGCGAAGCCGCGGAAGCGCTCCGCCTCGACCGAGCGGGGATTGGCCTCGAGGGTGATCTCGACATCCTCGGCCAGCGGCCATTCGGCGGCCACCGCGTCGAGCAGGGCGCCCACCAGGGCGGGCGACATCAGGCTGGGCGTGCCGCCGCCGAAGAACACCGAGTTCAGCCGCCGGCCGCGGGTCAGCGCCCCGGCGCGGCGGATCTCGGACAGGAAGGCGCGCTGCCAGCGGTCCTCGTCGATGTCGCGCTGGACATGGCTGTTGAAGTCGCAATAGGGGCACTTGGCCTCGCAGAACGGCCAATGCAGATAGAGGCCGAAGCCGCCCTGCTGCCAGGGCTCAGTCAAGGCAGCCTGCCACGAACCTGGCGAAGGCGCGGGCGCGGTGGCTCATCTCGTTCTTCCGCCAGCGGTCCATCTCGGCAAAGCTCTGGGTGTGGCCCTCGGGGGTGAAGATCGGGTCGTAGCCGTGGCCCTTATCGCCGCGCATGGGCCAGGTGATGCGGCCGTCGATGGTGCCCTCGAAGACCTCGTCATGGCCGTCCGGCCAGGCCAGGACCAGGGTGCAGCAGAACCGCGCCGCCCAGGGCTCGGGCGCGCCCTTCGCCTGCAGCTCGTCATGCACCCGGGTCATCGCCATGGCGAAGTCGCGGCCCCGGGGCGTCTCGGCCCAGTCGGCGGTGTAGACCCCGGGCGCGCCGTCGAGCGCCATCACCTCGAGGCCCGAATCGTCGGCCAGGGCGGGCAGGCCGGTGGCCCGCGCCGCGGCATGCGCCTTGATGCGGGCATTCTCGACGAAGCGGGTGCCGGTCTCGGCGGGCTCGGGCAGGTCCATCTCGGCCCCGCCCGAGACGGCGATGCCGTAGGGCTCGAGCAGCGCCGCGATCTCCTCGAGCTTGCCGCTGTTGTGGGTGGCCACCAGCAGCCGGTCGCCGGTGAGACGGCGGGTCATGCCAGCGCGGCCTGCTGCGCGGCCACCAGCTCGGCCACGCCCTGCTGCGCCAGCTCGGTCAGGCGGGCCATCTCCTCGCCCGAGAAGGTCGCGCCCTCGGCCGACATCTGCACCTCGATCATCCGGCCGTCGCCGCGCATGACGAAGTTGCCGTCGGCGCCGGCCTCGCTGTCCTCGGCATAGTCGAGATCGAGCACCGCCTGCCCGGCATAGAGGCCGCAGCTCACCGCGGCGACCGGGGAGACCAGCGGGTCGCGGGAGATCTCGCCCGCCTTCAGCAGCCGGTCGACGGCCAGCCGCAAGGCCACCCAGCCGCCGGTAATGGCCGCGCAGCGGGTGCCGCCATCGGCCTGGATGACGTCGCAATCGACGGTGATCTGGCGCTCGCCGAGGGCCAGCCGGTCGACCCCGGCGCGCAGCGAGCGGCCGATCAGCCGCTGGATCTCCACGGTGCGGCCGCCCTGCTTGCCGGCGGCCGCCTCGCGCCGCATGCGGCTGGTGGTGGAGCGCGGCAGCATGCCGTATTCCGCCGTCACCCAGCCCAGGCCGGTGCCCTTCAGGAAGGGCGGCACGCGCGGTTCCAGCGAGGCGGTGCAGAGCACATGGGTGTCGCCCACGCGGATCAGGCAGCTGCCCTCGGCGTGCTTGGTGATGCCGGTCTCGATTGAAACCGCGCGCATTTCGCTTAAATTCCGTCCCGACGGCCGCATGGTGCTCTCCGCTTTGCTGCGATCCGGGCATAACGAAGCGGGGCAGGGCGCCGCAACCCCGCTTGTCCCCGGCCGCCCGGACGGGTGAAGGAACCGAACGCCGCGATGACTGATCAAAGCCCGCTGCTCGAACAGCTCAACGAACGCTCGCGGGAGGTCTTCCGGCGGGTCGTGGAAGGCTACCTGGAGAGCGGCGAGCCGGTGGGCTCGCGCGCGCTGACCCGCACCCTGTCCGAGAAGGTCTCCGCCGCCACCGTGCGCAACGTCATGCAGGACCTTGAATATCTCGGCCTGATCGCGGCGCCGCATGTCAGCGCCGGGCGGGTGCCGACGCAGGCGGGCCTGAGGATGTTCGTCGACGGCTTTCTCGAGGTCGGCGATCTCGGGCCCGAGGACCGGCGCATGCTGGACGCCACGCTGGGCAGCAATTCCGAGGATGTGGGCGGCATGCTCGACCGCATCGGATCGGCCCTGTCGGGGGTGACGCACGGCGCCTCGCTGGTGCTGACGCCGAAGCACGAGGCGCCGATCAAGCATATCGAGTTCGTCAGCCTCGGCGCCGACCGGGCGCTGGTGGTGCTGGTCTTCGCCGACGGCCATGTTGAGAACCGGCTGTTCACCCCGCCGCCGGGCCAGACGCCGTCCTCGATGCGCGAGGCGGCGAACTTCCTCAACGCGCTGATCGAGGGCCGCACGCTGAGCGATTTCCGCGCCGTCATCGCCGCCGAGATCACCGCCCGGCGCCAGGAAATCGACGGGCTGGCCCGCGACCTCGTGGAGCAGGGGCTGGCGGTCTGGAGCGCCGAGGGCGCGCGCTCCGAGCGGCTGATCGTGCGCGGCAGGGCGAACCTGCTTCAGGAGGGCCACGAGGAGGAGCTCGAGCGCATCCGCGAGCTGTTCGACGATCTCGAGCGCAAGCGCGACATCGCCGAGTTCCTGGAACTCGCCGAATCCGGCGAGGGGGTGCGGATTTTCATCGGCTCGGAGAACAAACTTTTCTCACTTTCGGGTTCCTCTCTGGTCGTCTCTCCTTATATGAACGCGGATCGTAAAATCATCGGCGCGGTGGGCGTGATCGGGCCCACCCGTCTCAACTACGGTCGGATCGTGCCGATCGTCGACTACACGGCACAGCTGGTGGGAAAGCTGATATCCGACCGCACCGAGAGGTAAGCATGGCAGATCCCAAGAACGACGATTTCCTCGACGACGTGGAGACCGCGGAGGCCGAACTCTACGGCACCGAGGCCGAGGACGAGGAGGCCGGGGCGCCGGAGGCCACGGCGCGCTTCTCCGACGAGATCGAGGCGCTCAGGGCCGAACGCGACGAGCTCAGGGACCGCTTCATGCGGGCGCTGGCCGATGCCGAGAACGCCCGCAAGCGCGCCGACCGCGAGCGCCGCGACGCCGAATCCTATGGCGGCACCCGGCTGGCCCGCGACCTGCTGCCGGTCTACGACAACCTGCACCGGGCGCTGGCCGCGGCCGGCGAGGAGCGCCCCGAGACCACCGCGGCGCTGATCGAGGGGGTCGAGCTGACCCTGCGCGAGCTGCGCAACGTGTTCCAGAAGCACGGCATCACCGAGATCGCCCCGGAACCGGGCGAGAAGTTCGACCCGAAGCTGCACGAGGCGATGTTCGAGGCGCCGGTGCCCGACACCCGCGCCGGCGACATCATCCAGGTCTCGGCGGTGGGCTTCCTGCTGCACGACCGGCTGCTGCGCCCGGCCCAGGTCGGGGTGAGCTCGACGCCGGCCGGCTGAGGCGGCGGGCAGGGGGCGCGGTGCCCGAGCAGGGCTGCCGGCGGGCCCGGCCCGGCCGGCCGCCCCGGAGGGGCGCTGCCCCTCTTGCGTGGCTCCGCCGCGCAATTCACCCCGGGATATTTCGGCTCAGAAGAAGCGGTCCGGCGGGGTTTTTCGAGACATTGCGGTCAGGGGGCGATGAGCGCCTTCAGCTCGTAGAGCGCCTGCAGCGCCTCGCGCGGCGACAGCCCGTCGGGGTCGAGCTGGGCGAGGCGGGCCTCGGCGGGGCTCGGCCCGGGCGGCGCTGCCGGGCGGGCCGGCGCCGGAGCGGGGCGCGCGCTGGCGGCGAAGAGCGGCAGCTCGTCGATCAGCGCCTCCGGGGTCGGGCGGTCGCGGTCGCCCTGTTCCAGCGCCTCGAGGATGGTCTTGGCGCGCGCCACCACCGGCGCCGGCAGGCCGGCGAGCTGCGCCACCTGGACGCCGTAGGAGCGGTCGGCGGCGCCCGGGCGGACCTCGTGCAGGAAGATCACCTCGCCCTGCCATTCCTTCACCGCCACGGTGGCATTGGCGACGCCGTCGAGGCTGCCGGCCAGCGCCGTCAGTTCGTGGTAATGGGTGGCGAAGAGGCCGCGCACGCGGTTCGCCGCCTGCAGGTGCTCGAGCGTCGCCCAGGCGATCGACAGGCCGTCATAGGTGGCGGTGCCGCGGCCGATCTCGTCGAGGATGACCAGCGCGCGGTCGTCGGCCTGGTTCAGGATGGTGGCGGTCTCGACCATCTCCACCATGAAGGTGGAGCGGCCGCGGGCGAGGTCGTCGGAGGCGCCGACGCGGCTGAAGATCTGGCTGACGAGGCCGATATGGGCGCTGTCGGCGGGCACGTAGGCGCCGGCCTGGGCGAGGATGGCGATCAGCGCGTTCTGGCGCAGATAGGTCGACTTGCCGGCCATGTTGGGGCCGGTCAGAAGCTCCAGCGCGGCGCCGTCGCCGGCGGGCGTCAGGCGGCAATCGTTGGCGATGAAGGGCGCGCCGCCCTGCGCGGCCAGCGCCCGCTCCACCACCGGGTGGCGCCCGGCCTCGATCTCGAAGGCGCGGCTGTCGTCGATCCGCGGCCTGGTCCAGCCCTCGGCGGCGGCGAGATCGGCCAGCGCCGCGGCGAGGTCGAGCTCGGCCAGCGCCGCGGCGGCCTCTCCCAGCGCCGGGGCGGCGTCGAGGATGGCGGCGCGCAGCGCGGCGAAGAGGCGCTTCTCGATCTCCAGTGCCTCGGCCCCGGCATTGTGGATGCGGGTCTCGAGCTCGGCCAGCTCTAGGGTGGTGAAGCGGATGGCGCTGGCGGTGGTCTGGCGGTGGATGAAGGTCTCCGAGAGCGGCGGTTTCATCATCCGCTCGGCATGCGTGGCGGTGGTCTCGATGAAGTACCCCAGCACGTTGTTGTGCTTGATCTTCAGCGACCCGATGCCGGTCACCTCGACATAGTCGGCCTGCATGCGGGCGATCACCGAGCGGCCCTCGTCGCGCAGCTCGCGCGCGGCGTCGAGCGCGGCGTCGTGGCCCGGCGCGATGAAGCCGCCGTCGCGCGCCAGCTGCGGCGGCTCGGCCACCAGCGCCGCGGCGAGCAGCGAATGCAGGTCGCCATGGCCGGCGAGCGCCCGGGCCTCCGCCGCCAGGTGGTCGGGCAGGTCGCAGGCGGCCAGCGTTCCGGCGAGCCGCGCCGCGGCGTCGAGCGCGCCGCGCACCGCGGCGAGGTCGCGCGGCCCGCCGCGGTCGAGCGCCAGCCGCGACAGGGCGCGCTCCATGTCGGGCGCCCGGCGCAGCGTCTCGCGCAGGCTCCGCGCGGTGTCGGGGGCGTCGAGGCACCAGGCGATGGCGTCGTGGCGGGCGCGGATGGTGGCGAGATCGCGCGCCGGCGCCGAAAGCCGGCGTTCGAGCAGCCGCGCGCCGCCCGGGGTCACCGTGCGGTCGATGCAGGCCAGCAGCGAGCCGGCGCGGCCGCCCTCGGGGCCCTGCGTGATCTCGAGGTTGCGCCGGGTGGCGGCGTCGATCTGCATCAGCCGCGAGACCTGGACCTGGCGCGGCGCGCCGAGCCGCGGCCGCTGGCCCTTCTGGGTGATGGCGAGATAATCCACCAGCGCTCCCATGGCGGCCAGCTCGGCGCGCGCGAAGCGGCCGAAGCCGTCCAGCGTCTGAACGCCGTAGAGCGCCCCCAGGCGGTCGCCGGCGGCGGTCGAATCGAAGGAGGCGCGGCCCAGCAGGGTCGGCTGCAGGCCCAGATCGTCGAGCACCGGGCGCAGCGCCGCCTCGCCGGCCTCGGTCATCAAAAGCTCCGAGGGTGCCAGCCGCGCCAGCTCGGCGCCGATCCGGGCCTGCGCCAGCGCCATGACGCGGAAGGCGCCGGTGGAGATGTCGGCCCAGGCCAGCGCCCAGTCGCCGCGCAGCTCGGCCAGGGCGGCGAGGTAATTGTGCCGCCGCGCCTCGAGCAGGGTCTCCTCGGTCAGGGTGCCCGGGGTGACGAGCCGCACCACGGCGCGCCGGACCACCGACTTGGCGCCGCGCTTCCTGGCCTCGGCCGGGCTTTCCATCTGTTCGCAGACGGCGACGCGGAAGCCCTTGCGGATCAGCGTCAAGAGGTAGCTCTCGGCGGCATGGACCGGCACGCCGCACATCGGAATGTCCTCGCCCAGATGCTTGCCGCGCTTGGTCAGCGCGATGTCGAGCGCCTCGGCGGCGGCGGCGGCATCGTCGAAGAACAGTTCGTAGAAATCGCCCATCCGGTAGAACAGCAGGGCGTCCGGGTGGTCGGCCTTGATCTCCAGATATTGCGCCATCATCGGCGTCGCGGCACTCATCTCACCCCCGTCAGCGGATCCGGCGCGACCCTATTGGGACCGCCGATCGCGTGAAACCCCGAAAGCGTCGTGTTGAGCGGACACCGGCCTTCGGCTAAGCCGAACGTCGGACAGGTAGGAGGGAGAGCGGTTCATGGCCCGGCAGAAGTTCACCCGCGAAGAGGCGCTGGCCTTCCATATCGAGCCGGAGCCGGGCAAGTGGGAGGTCCAGGCGACGGTGCCGATGACCACCCAGCGCGACCTGAGCCTGGCCTATTCCCCGGGCGTCGCGGTGCCCTGCGAGGAGATCGCCGCCAACCCCGAGACCGCCTACGACTACACCAACAAGGGCAACCTGGTGGCGGTGATCTCGAACGGCACCGCGGTGCTGGGCCTCGGCAATCTTGGCGCGCTCGGCTCGAAGCCGGTGATGGAGGGCAAGTCGGTGCTCTTCAAGCGCTTCGCCGACGTCAATTCCATCGACATCGAGCTCGACACCGAGGACCCGGACGCCTTCTGCAACGCGGTGCGGCTGATGGGGCCGACCTTCGGCGGCATCAACCTCGAGGACATCAAGGCGCCGGAATGCTTCATCATCGAGCAGCGGCTCAAGGAAGAGATGGACATCCCGGTCTTCCACGACGACCAGCACGGCACCGCGGTGATCTGCGCCGCCGGGCTGATCAACGCGCTGCACATCTCGGGCAAGACGATCGAGGAGGTGAAGATCGTCCTGAACGGCGCCGGCGCCGCCGGCATCGCCTGCCTGGAGCTGCTGAAGTCGATGGGCGCGCGGCACGAAAACTGCATCATGTGCGACACCAAGGGGGTGATCTGGCAGGGCCGCACCGAGGGCATGAACCAGTGGAAATCGGCGCATGCGGTGCAGACCGAGGCGCGCACCCTGGAAGAGGCGATGAGGGGGGCGGACGTGTTCCTCGGGGTCTCGGCCAAGGGTGCGGTGACCCCCGAGATGGTCGCCTCGATGGGCGACAACCCGGTGATCTTCGCGATGGCCAACCCGGACCCCGAGATCACCCCGGAAGAGGCGCACGAGGTTCGCATGGACGCCATCGTCGCCACCGGCCGCTCGGACTACCCGAACCAGGTCAACAACGTGCTGGGCTTTCCCTATCTCTTCCGCGGCGCGCTCGACATCCATGCAAGGGCGATCAATGACGAGATGAAGATCGCCTGCGCCGAGGCGCTGGCGGCGCTGGCGCGCGAGGACGTGCCGGACGAGGTCGCGGTGGCCTATGGCCGCAACCTGAGTTTCGGGCGCGACTACATCATCCCGACACCGTTCGATCCGCGGCTGATCTACCGCATTCCGCCGGCAGTGGCGAAGGCCGGCATGGATACCGGCGCGGCGCGCCGGCCGATCGTCGACATGGAGGCCTACGAACTGTCGCTGAAGGGCCGGCTCGACCCCACCGCGTCGATCCTGCAGGGCATCACCGCGCGGGCGCGCAAGGCGCAGGCGCGGATGATCTTCGCCGAGGGCGACGACCCGCGGGTGCTGCGCGCCGCCGTCGGCTACCAGCGCGGCGGCTACGGAAAGGCGCTGGTGGTGGGCCGCGAGGCCGACGTGAAGGAGAAGCTGGAGGCCGCGGGGCTGGGCGACGCGGTGCGCGAGCTCGAGGTGGTGAACGCCGCCAACACCCATCACCTCGAGACCTACAAGGACTTCCTCTATGGCCGCCTGCAGCGCCGCGGACAGGACCGCCAGGACATCCACCGGCTGGCGGCGCGCGACCGCCACGTCTTCGGCGCGCTGATGCTGGCGCACGGCCATGGCGACGGGCTGGTGACCGGAGCGACGCGCAAGTCCGGCCATGTCATGCGGCTGATCAACCACGTCTTCGACGCCGACGCGGCGCATGGCGCGGCCGGGGTCACGGCGCTCTTGCACAAGGGGCGGATCGTGCTGATCGCCGACACCTTGGTGCATGAATGGCCGGACGAGACGGACCTGGCCACCATCGCCATCCGCGCCGCCGGCGTGGCCCGGCATCTGGGGCTCGAGCCGCGGGTCGCCTTCGTGTCCTTCTCGACCTTCGGCTACCCGGTCTCGGAACGCGCCGAGAAGATGCACCGCGCGCCCGAGGTGCTGGACGCGATGGGCGTCGATTTCGAATACGAGGGCGAGATGACGGTGGACGTGGCGCTCAATGCCCGCGCCCAGGAGGCCTATCCGTTCAGTCGCTTGACCGGACCCGCGAACATCCTCGTGGTGCCGGCGCGGCACTCGGCCTCGATCTCGGTCAAGCTTCTGCAGGAGATGGCCGGGGCCACGGTGATCGGGCCGATCCTCGGCGGCGTCGACAAGCCGATCCAGCTCTGCTCCACCACCGCCTCGGCCAACGACGTGCTGAACATGGCGGTGCTCGCCGCCTGCAAGGTGGGCTGAGGCGATGACGATCTACAATCTCGGCTCGATCAATGCCGACCTGGTCTACCGCGTGCCGCACCTGCCGGGCCCGGGGGAGACGCTGGCCGCCACCTCGCGCAGCACCGGGCTGGGCGGCAAGGGCGCCAACATGTCGGTCGCCGCGGCGCGCGCTGGGGCCCGGGTGGTGCATCTCGGCGCGGTGGGCGAGGAGGGCGGCTGGATGGTCGAGCGGCTCGCCGCCTACGGGGTCGAGACCGGCCATGTCGCGGTGGCGGCGGAGGCGTCGGGCCACGCGGTGATCGCCGTCGACGATGCCGGCGAGAACCTGATCCTGATCCATCCCGGCGCCAACCGGGCGATCTCGGAGGACGAAATCGCGCTGGCGCTGGAGGGGGCGGGGCCGGGCGACAGCTTCCTGTTCCAGAACGAGACCAACGCCCAGGCCGCGGGCGCGCGGGCGGCCAGGGCGCGGGGGCTGCGGGTGATCCACGCCGCCGCGCCCTTCGAGGCCGGCGCGGTGCGGGCGGTGCTCGACCTTGTCGACCTGCTGGTGCTGAACGAGGTCGAGGCGGCGCAGCTCGAGGCGGCGACCGGGCGGGCGCTGGCGGATCTGCCGGTGGCCGAGATCGTGGTGACGCTGGGCGCGCGGGGCTGCCGCTGGATCAGCACCCGGACCGGCGCGGTCCACGAGGTCGCGGCCCGCAAGGTGACGCCGGTGGACACGACCGGAGCCGGCGACACCTTCACCGGCTACCTGGCCGCCGCGCTCGACCGCGGCGCCGGCCTGGCGGCGGCGCTGGACCTCGCCTCCCGGGCCGCGGCGCTCATGGTGACGCGGCCCGGCGCGGCCGACGCGATCCCCTCGCTGGCCGAGGTCGAGGCGGAAGGCCGGGCCTAGAGGAACGGCGCGTCCGCGCCCCAGATCTGGCGGATCCGGTCGTCGCGCATGCAGCCGGTGCGGTATTTCTCGTAGGCATCGGCGCGGTCGACATAGCCGAACCGGGTCAGCGTCTTCTCGGTGCTCTTGTAATAATCCTGGTGGTAGTCCTCGGCCTCGTAGAACGGCGCGGCCTCGAGGATCGGGGTGACGATCTCCTGGCCCAGTTCGGCCTCGGCGGCGCGCTTGGCGGCCTCGGCCTCGCTCCGCGCCTCGGGGCCGTCGACGAAGATCGCGGTGCGGTAGCTTTCGCCGCGGTCGCAGAACTGGCCGCCATCGTCGAGCGGGTCGACCGAGCGGAAGAACAGGTCGTAGAGCTGCCGGCGCGACACCTCGGCCGGGTCGTAATCGATCCGTGCGGCCTCGTAATGGCCGGTGCCGCCGGCGGTGACCTCGCGGTAGGTCGGGTTCTCGGTGCGGCCGCCGGTATAGCCCGAGACCACCTCCGAGACGCCGCGGACCTTCTCGAAATCGGCCTCCACGCACCAGAAGCAGCCCCCCGCCACGACGATTTCGGCGGCCGGCAGCGGCGCAGCGGCGAATGCCCCGAATGCCCCGAATGCCAGGGCGGCGAGATGGGTGATCGGCTTGGCCATGATAATCCTCCTGTTTCCCCCGAGGATGGCGCGCCGCGGCCGCGGGTCAAAGCTCGGCAGGTCTTCGCTCACGCAGAGATGACGCCGCGGGATCGGCGCGTGACGGCGGCGCCCGGGGCTTGTGGCGGCGTGCCGGCTTCGCCAGTCTCGGGCAAAAGACCGGCGCGAGGAGCAGTCACATGCAGGTCACCCGACGCATTTTCACCCTGTCCGTCACCGCGGCGCTGCTCGGCGGCTGCGCCAGCGGGCTGCCCGGCGCGACCGCGCTGCCGGCGGCGGATCCGGCGCTGCAGCCGGTGGCCAATCCCGGCTGGGAGGCCTGGGTGGCGGCGTTCCGGCCGCGCGCCGAGGCCCAGGGCATTCCCCGCGCCGTGCTCGACACCGCGTTCCGCGACGCCGGCTACCTGCCCGGAGTGGTGGAGCGCGACCGTGCCCAGACCGAGTTCACCCGCACGCTCGAGGATTACCTGGCGATCGTCGCCAATCCCGAGAAGGTGGCCACCGGCCGGGCGATGCGGGCACGCCATTCCGGGCTTCTGGGCCGCATCGAGGCACGCTACGGCGTGCCCGCCGACGTGGTCACCGCGGTCTGGGGCATGGAGAGCAATTACGGCGCCCGGCGCGGCGACATCCCGGTGGTCTCGGCGACCTCGACGCTGGCCTATGACGGCCGCCGCGGCGCGTTCTTCGAACAGCAGCTGCTGGCGGCGTTGCGCATCCTCGCCCGCGGCGACACCACGGCACCGCGGCTGGTCGGGTCGTGGGCCGGGGCGATGGGCCACACCCAGTTCATCCCCACCACCTACCAGGCGTCCGCGGTGGATTTCGACGGCGACGGGCGGCGCGACATCTGGGCCGAGGATCCGACCGACGCGCTGGCCTCGGCGGCGGCCTACCTGGCCGATTCGGGCTGGCAGCGCGGCCAGCCCTGGGGCTACGAGGTGCGGGCGCCGGGGGGCCTCGGCGGCGGCCGGCGCAGCCTGTCGGACTGGGCCGCGGCCGGGGTCACGCGGGCCGATGGCGGGACGCTGGCGGGCGGCGCCGCGGCGCGGCTGGTCCAGCCCATGGGGCCGGGCGGGCCGGCCTTCCTGGCGCTGCGGAACTTCGACACGATCCTGCGCTACAACAATTCCGAGAACTACGCGATCGGCGTCGGCCACCTGTCCGACCGGATCGGCGGCGCCGGGGCGCTGCGGGCGGCCTTCCCGCCGGACCGTTACGGGCTCACCATCGAGGACCGCAAGGAATTGCAGCGCCGGCTGACCGCCGCGGGATACGATGCCGGCACCCCGGACGGCGTGCTGGGCTCGAAGACCGAGGCGGCGATCCGCGCCTGGCAGGCGGCCAATGGCCGCGCCGTCACCGGCACGCCCTCGGCCGAGCTTCTGGCGGCGCTGCGCTGACGCCTCAGCCCAGAAACACCCGGCCGTGCGGGTAGCGCACCCGCGCGACCGTGTAGGTGGCGAGCAGGAAGCCCAGGGTCAGCGGCCCGACGCGGCCCAGGAACATCATCGCCATGATCACCAGCCGCCCGAACGTGTCGAGTTCGGGCGTCGCCCCCATGCTGAGCCCCACCGTGCCGAAGGCCGAGCAGACCTCGAACAGCATTTCGAGGAAACCGCCGTCATGGCTGATCGACAGCGCGAAGGTGGCGAGAAACAGGCTCAGCATCGCCACCGTGGTGAGCGCCAGGACCTTGCCGACCTCCTCGCTGTTCAGCGACCGGCCGAAGATCGAGGGTTCGGCGCGGCGCCGGAAGAAGGCGTAGGTGGCGAGGATCAGCACCGCGAAGGTGGTCACCTTGATGCCGCCGGCGGTCGAGGTCGAGCCGGCGCCGATCACCATCAGCCCCATGGTCAGCAGCGCGGTGGAATCGCGCATCGCCGCGGTGTCGAGCGTGTTGAAGCCGGCGGTGCGCGGCGTCAGCCCCTGGAACCAGCTGGCCCAGAGCCTGGCGCCCAGCCCGTCGAGCTGGCCCAGCGTGCCGGGATTGGTCCATTCCAGCGCCGCGTAGCCGGCCCAGCCGCCCAGCGACAGCAGCAGCGTGCCGGCCAGCATGATCTTGCTGTGCAGCATCAGCCGGCGCCAGCGCCGCTTGCGCCAGAGATCGGCCAGCACCACGAAGCCGAGCCCGCCGACCAGGAACAGCGCCGGGACCACGAGATTGACCAGCGGGTCGCCGGAATAGGCCATCAGGCCCTCGTCCCAGATCGAGAAGCCGGCATTGTTGAAGGCCGAGACGGCGTGGAACAGCGCCGCCCAGAGCCCCTCGGCCCAGCCGAAATCGGGCACGAAGACCAGCGCCAGCAGCGCCGCGCCCACCGCCTCGCAGCCGAGCGCCACGGTGAAGACGATGCGCACCAGCCCGATAAGGTCGCCGATCGAGGTCTGGTTCAGGTCCTCGCGCAGCATTAGCCGCTGGCCGAGCCCGATGGGCACGTTGAGCGAGGCCAGGATGAACACCGCGAAGGTCACCAGCCCAAGCCCGCCGAGCTGCATCAGGAGCAGGATCACCAGCTGTCCGAACCATGTGAAGTCGGCGCCGGTCTGCACCACGACCAGCCCGGTCACGGTGACCGCCGAGGTGGCGGTGAACAGCGCCTCGACCGGCCCGACCGCGGCGGTGGATGCCCAGGGCGTCCAGAGCAGCAGCCCGCCCAGCAGCACGACGACGAGGTAGAACCAGCCCAAGAGCTTCGGCGGCGACAGCCGCAGCGCCCGCCTGCTGATCCCCGCCCGGATGCCGATCAGCGCCATGCCGGGCCCCGCTCAGAGGGTTTCGGCGAAACGGCGCAGCTCCACGCGCTCGCCGAGCAGCAGCAGCAGGTCGCCCTGCTGGAAGACGCAATCCTGGCCGTCCTGGCCCACGAATTCCGAGCCGCGCATCACGCCGATGCAGCGCAGGTCGAAGTCGCGGCGATGCGCCAGCGCGTCGAGCGACTTGCCCTCAAGGCTTTCGGGGACGCGGAAATTCACCACGTAATAGCCGTTGCCGAGGCTGATATAGTCGCGGATCAGCGGGTTGTGCAGCTTCTGCGCGGTGTGCTGGCCGACCTCGACCTCCGGGTGGATGATGCGGTCGACCCCGAGCCGCGACAGGATGCGGTGATGGGTGCGAGTGCGGGCCTTGGCCCAGACCGTCTCCACGCCCACCAGCTTGAGGTTGATCGAGGCGAGAATGGAGGCCTCGAGGTCGGAGCCCATGGCCACCAGGGCGACATCGCAATCGCCCAGCCCGGCCTCCTTCATGGCCTTGTCGTCGCGGGCATCGACGATCATCGCCTCGGTCAGCTCCTCGGCGTGGTCGTGGACCTTGTCGCGGTCGATGTCGATGCCGATGACGGAGTTGCCGAACCGTGTGAGCTCGCGCGCCACGGTGGAGCCGAAGGTGCCCAAGCCGACGATGCCGAATGTCCGGTGCCGTTCCACCATCCTGCCACCTCCCTGTCCTGGGGAGACGAGGTAACGTGGCCGGGCGGCGCAGCAAGCCGTGGGGGCGGGCGCCGGCGGCCGCGCCGGTGCGCTCAGATCACGGCGCGGGACTGGCCGGCGATCGGCGTCGGGGATCTGGACAATTCGTCGCTGACCCCGGCCACGGTGCGCAGGACCTGGGCGGCGTCGTTCGACTTCAGCGCCTCGGCGACGCGGCTGAGCCCGTTCTGCAGCATGCTCCAGGCCGCCGCGGGATCGGCGACATATTCGCGGGCGCGCCAGCGGATCACCCGCCAATGCGCGGTCTTGATGGCGTTGGAGAGGATCTCGTCCTCGACGATCACCGCCATGTTCTCCGCCACATGGCCGCTGAAGCGCACATAGATCTGCGGATTGTGCTCGGTCATGGTCTGGATCAGCGAGGCCTGGCCGATCAGTTCGATCTTCACGTCGTCGTCGATCGGCGCGCCCTCGTAGCAGATGGCAGCGGCGCGGGCGAGTTCGCGGTAGACGATGAAGGCCTGGCTGCGCCGCGTGGGCGGAAGTTCGGTGGCGATGGTGCCGACGCCGGCGCGGGTCTCGACCAGCCCGGCCAGCGCCAGTTCCTGCAGAACCTGCCGAATCGGGGTGCGGGAGAGGCCGAACTCCTTGGCGAGCGCGTTCTCGTGCAACTTGTACGGGCAATCCGAAGGCGCGAGGCAGATGCGGGTGCGAATGATCGAAAGAATGTCGTCGTAGGTCCGGTGATCGTTACTGGCCATAACAGGAAACCTTAAGATGAACTGCGAATACCTGTACACAGCACGACTTTTCCCGTCAATGCTGCGGTTGCACTGTGCCTGTGACCCAAGGGAAACATGGGGTTAGGAAATAAATCAAAGTGAATTAATCCAATGATGGCTTGCCAGCGCCCTAATTTTGCCGCATTGTCGGTGTGGATATCTGTATACAGGTCGAGTAGAACGCAAGACCACACGACCACAAGACGACCGACGCAACCTTCAATTTCAGGGCTCGACGCACATGTTCGCATCTCGCATCCCCACAGATACGGGCATTCGCGTCGCTCCCGCACCCGACTTCGTGTCCGGGGTCCGCCGCACATCCCCAGCGGCCCTCCGGTCGAAGGTAAGATCGCTTCCGCGCCTCCTGGCGTCCGCGATCACGCAAGTAACGCGCGACCGCTGCTTCGTCAGGGTCGAGGCCTGGGTAACGATTGTATTTCAGTATCATCCCGCCATGCCTCCGCGGACAGAACGGCTGTTTGTCAGCGTTCCGGTGCAGGCCAAGGTTGAGGTGGGACATCTGCGTCGGCGTCTTGTGGAAAAAACGTTCACGACAATGGTGCTCACGCACCGCCCACCGGTCGGCCACCCGCCGGCTTATTGAGGAGACCGTATCCCAACTGCCTTTGTCCTTTCGCGCCCCTTCGGGGGCGCTTTTTTTTGCTCTGACGCGACGTCCGCGCGGGCTCGGCGGCTAGGTCGGGGCCGGGCGGCGCGGCGCGGGTTCCGCGATCCGCAGCGCCTCGAGGTCGCCGGCGATGTCCTCGGCGATCCGGTCGATGCGGCCGGCGGCGTCGCTGCGCTGGGCATAGGCGCGAAGCCCGAAGATCGCCGCCTGCAGCCGCGCCGCCAGCCGCTCGGGATCGGCGTCGGGGGCGATCTCGCCGGCGTCGCGCGCCGCCCGGAACGCCGCGGCGAAGCCGGCCTCGGTCTGGCGCATCATTTCCTCGACCGCCTGGCGCAGCTCCGGCGCTTCCTCGGGCGTTTCGAGCAGAGTCTTGACCAGCATGCAGGCGCGCGAGGGCAGGGCGGTGCGGGCGATGCCGCCGAAGATCCGCACATGCGCGGCGAGCCCGGCCAGCGGCGAGGCATGCCGCGCCAGCGTCTCCTCGAAGGCGGCGCGGCCGGCCACGGCGTAGCGGCCCAGCGCGGCGCGGAACAGCGCTTCCTTGGAGCCGAAGGCGGCGTAGATCGAGCCCGGCCGCATGTCGAGCGCGCGCTCCAGATCCTTCAGCGACGTGGTGTGGTAGCCGCGCGCCCAGAACAGCTCCATCGCGGCATTGAGCACCGCGTCGCGGTCATAAGTGGCGGCCCGTCCCATGGCGGCGCTCCCGTTTGAGTGAACGCTCAAGAAATATCTTGAACGCCCGCTCAAGTAAAGCTAGCTCTCGGGTTCATATTGAATGATCGCTCAAAAAAGGAAGGATCCGCCATGACCGAGTTCCCGATGCACGACCTCGACACCGCGCCCGAGGACAGCCGCCCGCTGCTGGAGAACTCCCACAAGGCCTTCGGCCGCATTCCCGGCCTGCACGCCGTGATGGCCGAGGCGCCGGCGCTGCTGCAGGCCTACCAGCAGAGCCACAAGCTGTTCGCCGAGCAGACCAGCTTCGACAAGGACGAGCTCACCGTGGTTTGGCAGAGCATCAACGTCGAGCATGCTTGCCATTACTGCGTCCCCGCCCATACCGGCATCGCCAAGATGATGAAGGTCGACGATGCGATCACCGAGGCGCTGCGCAACGAGACGCCGCTGCCGAATGCCCGGCTCGAGGCGCTGCGCAGCTTCACGCTGGCCGTGGTGCGCGGCCGCGGCAATGTCGACGAGGCCGCGCTGTCGGACTTCCTCGCCGCCGGCTTCAGCAAGCGCCAGGTGCTCGAGGTGATCCTCGGCGTGGCGCAGAAGGTCATGTCGAACTACACCAACCACCTGGCCGACACGCCGGTGGATGCGCCGATGCAGGCCTTCGCCTGGGAGAAGGCGCGCAAGGACGCGGCCTGACGATCGCGGGCGCCCCCGGCCGGCGCCGCGAGGTGCGGTGCCGGGCCGCGGCGGCCCCGCCGGGCGGCGCCGCGGCTTGGGGTTAGGCCTCGACGGCGACGCTGCCGATCGGGTGCGAGCAGCAGGCGAGGATGTAGCCCTCGGCGATGTCGTCCTCGCTGATGCCGCCATTGTGCACCATGTGCACCTCGCCGTCGGTCTTGCGGATCTTGCAGGTCCCGCACAGGCCGAAGGTGCAGCCCGACGGGATGTTGAGCCCGGCGCTGCGCGCCACCTGCAGCACCGTGTCGGTCTGGGTGCAGGGCACGGTGACGCCCGACCGGGCGAAGGCGACCTCGGCCGCGGCGGCCTCGTCCGGCACCACGTCGTCGAACTCGGTGAGCTCGGCGGTGGTCTCGGCCGGAGCCGCGAAGCTTTCCTGGTGGTAGCGCGCCATGTCGTAGCCGAGCGCGTTCAGCATGTCGCGCACCGCCTCCATGAACGGCGCCGGGCCGCAGCAATAGACGTCGCGCTCGAGATAGTCATGCGCCATCAGGCCCAGCATCAGCTGGTTGAAGCGGCCGCGATAGCCGGTCCAGACGGTGTAGGGATCGTCGCGGTCGACGACGAAGTGCAGCTTCAGCCCCGACACCCGCCCGGCCATGTATTCGAGCTTCTGGCGGAACAGGATGTTGAGCGGCGACAGCGCGCAATGGATGAAGGAGATGTCCGGATCCTCGCCGCGCTCCCACAGGAACGAGGTCATCGACATCATCGGGGTGATACCGGATCCGGCCGAGATGAACAGGTACTTGCCGTCCGGTTCCGGCGGCAGGGTGAAGATCCCCGCCGGCCCCCAGGCCCGCAGCCGCATGCCCGGGCGCAGGTTCTCGTGCATCCAGCGGGTGCCGATGCTGTCGGGCTGCGCCTTGACGGTGACCGTGACATGCGCCGAGGTCGTGGGCGAGGAGGAGATCGTGTAGGTGCGCTGCACGTTGCCGCCGGGCAGCGGCAGGTCGAGGGTCAGGAACTGCCCGGCCCGGAAGGAGAAGCGCGCCCCCGAGGGCGGCCGGAACGCGAAGGTCATGACGTTCGGCGCCTCCGGCACCACCAGCACGCATTCGAGTTCCTCGGCGTCGGTCCAGACCGGCGCGTTCTCCTTCGGCATCGGGATCATGTCGGGCCTTCTCTTATTCCGCGGCGATCAGCGCGCGCCCGGTCAGACGGCGCTGCAGAGTGGCGGCGTACCAGTCGACGAACTGGATCACGCCCATCTCGTGCTGGCGCGAATAGGGGCCGGGCTCGTAGGCCGGCGAGTTCACGCCGCGCTGGTTCTCCTCGACGATGGCGCGGTCCTCGTCGTTGGTGGCGATCCAGACCTCGGTGAGGCGCTGCAGGTCGTAATCGACGCCCTCGACCGCGTCCTTGTTGACCAGCCAGGTGGTGGTGACCTCGGTCTCGGTGGGCGAGATCGGGTTCATCCGGAAGATCAGCACCTGGTCGGAGAGGAAGTGGTCCCAGCTCGACGGGTAGTGATAGGCCAGGCAGGACCCGGCATCGTCGAAGGGCACGCGGCCGACGCGCTTCGACACGGCCGGCTTGCCGTCCATCGTGTAGGAGGCGGCGTTGCCGAGGAACGGGATGCGCACGAAGCGCCACTGCATGTCGGGCGCGGCCACGAACTGCGACGGCAGACCGGCGGTCTCGCATTTCGAGATGTGGTCGCGCAGCACCGGCGCCTGTTCCTGCGGGTTGGTGCCGAAGACCCGCGGATCCTCCGGGAAGGTGCGGCAGAGCGAGGGATGGCTGCCCGCGCAATGGTAGCATTCGCGGTTGTTCTCCATCACCAGCTTCCAGTTGCCCTGCTCGATGATGGTGGATTGGTAGGCGATCTTCAGATTGGCCGGGTCGTGCGGGCCGCCATAGGCCTCGGCCTTGTCGCGGAAGGGCGCGAAATCGGGCGGCGTGTCGGCCAGGCAGAGCATGATGAAGCCCGCCACCTCCTCGCAATGCACCGGCTTCAGCCCGTGCTTGGAGGCGTCGAAATCCTCGCCCATGTCGCGCGCCCAGAGCAGGCGCCCGTCCAGCTCGTAGGTCCATTGGTGGTAGGGGCAGACCAGCTTCGGGTTGGAGCCCTTGGCGGCCGAGCAGATGCGGCTGCCGCGATGGCGGCAGGAATTGTGGAAGGCGCGCGCCTTGCCGTCCTGGCCGCGCACCACGATCACCGAATAGGCGCCGATCTGCCGGGTCACGTAATTGCCCGGCTTCGGCAGTTCCGCGGTGACGGCGCTCATCAGCCAGTCCTGGTACCAGATGCGCTGCAGGTCGACCTCGTAGACGCCGGGATCGGTGTAGAAGGCGCGCGGCAGCGAATGCTGGGGCGGGCGCTGGAGAAGGAGCGAGAGAACGTCGGCATCGCGGAGCATGGGCGCACCTGTGTTGGTCGAATCGGAACGATCCTGTGTCACCGTGATGACCCCTCGGGCCCCCGCGCGATCTTCCAAAAGCGGCGTTTCCTGCGCCGGATCGGACATGCCGCGCGGCGCCCGGTCGCCGCGCGGACATTGCCCCGGCGCCGCGGATCGCCCATATAGCCCGGCAACATGGCGCCGCGGGCCCGCGCGGAGCGGCGCTCCTGGCCGCGCGCCGCCCCGGCGCCGCCGCCGCCGACGTGAACGAGGGAGCCGCCGAGACATGTTTCCCGCCTTGCGCCTGTCGCGCAAGCAGATGCGCCTGCTGCAGATCGTGGTGAGCCTGACGCTCCTCGCGGTGCTCTGGCGCGCCGTCGACGGCGCCGAGGCGGCGCGCATCCTGGCGCGGGCCGAACCGCTCTGGCTCGCCGCGGCCTGGGCGATGCTGTCGGCGCAGACCGTGCTCTCGGCGCTGCGCTGGAAGGTCACGGCGGGGCGGCTGGGGCAGAAATTCACCGCCCGGGGCGCGATCTCGGAATATTACCTGGCGCAGATCGTCAACCAGTCGCTGCCCGGCGGCATGGTCGGCGACGCCAGCCGCGCGGTGCGCGCCCGCCACCATGCCGGGCTGCTGCGCGCCAGCCAGGCCGTGGTGTTCGAGCGGCTGGCCGGGCAGGCCATGGTCTTCGCCGTCATGACCGCGAGCTTCCTGTGGACGTGGTCGACCCCCGGCGGGCTCTACTGGCCGGTCTGGGCCCAGAGCATCGTCATGCCGCTGATCGTGGGCGGGCTCTGCGTGCCGGTGGTGTTCTGGTTCACCAGCCTGCTGCCGGGGCCGCAGAAACGCGCGCTCGACGATCTGTGGTATGCCATCACGGTGTCGCTGATCTCGCGCAAGGTGCTGTGGAAGCAGGTGCTGCTCAGCATCGCCACGACGATCTGCAACCTCGCCGCCTTCGCCTTCTGCGCCCGCGCCACCGGCACCGAGCTGAGCCTCGCGGCGGTGACCGGCATCGTGCCGCTGATCCTCTTCACCATGCTGATCCCGGTCTCGATCTCCGGCTGGGGGCTGCGCGAGGGCGCCGCCGCGACCCTGCTGCCGATCGCCGGCGCCACGAGCTCGGCCGGGCTGGCCGCCTCGGTGGCCTTCGGGCTGATCTTCATCCTTGCCGTGCTGCCCGGGGTGATCCCGATCCTGCGGCGCCAATCGGCGGTGACGCCCGAGGCCGAGGCGCCGCCGGGCGCGATCCTGTCGGCGGCCCGCGCGGCCCGCTTCCGCGGCCGCCACCGCTAGCGGCGGCTCACGTTCCCGTCAGGGTGATTGCGGCGGCGGCCGCCGGCTGGCTTGATGGGGCCACCGACCGCCAGACTGGACCCCCGATGTTCGACGCCCGCGCCCGCCGCCTGATAGACCCGCCGCTGAACGCGCTCGGATCCTCCGCGGCCCGGGCCGGGCTGACGCCGAACCAGGTGACCCTGGCCGGGCTCGGGCTGGGCCTGCTCGCCGCAATCCTGATCGCCGCCGGCGCACCCGGCTGGGCGCTGATCCCGCTGCTCGCCTCGCGCTTCGCCGACGGGCTCGACGGCGCGGTGGCCCGGGCCACCCGGAAGAGCGATTTCGGCGGCTATCTCGACATCCTGTGCGACTTCTTCTTCTACGGCGCCGTGCCGCTCGCCTTCGTCGTCCTCGACCCGGGCGCGAACGGTCTGGCCGGGGCGTTCCTGCTCGCCGCCTTCTACTTCAACGGCTCGAGCTTTCTGGGCTACGCCATCCTGGCCGAGCGGCTTGGTCTCGAGACCCCCGCCCAGGGGGTCAAGACGCTCTATTATTCCAACGGTCTGCTGGAAGGCGGCGAGACCATCGCCTTCTTCGTCGCGCTGTGCCTGCTGCCCGGGTATTTCGCGCCGATGGCCTGGATCTTCGGCACTCTGTGCTACCTGACCGGAGCCCTGCGGCTGATCGGCGCCGCGCAAGCCTTTTCCCGAACCGAGGAGACGAAATGATCCGCCGCATCGCTGCCGCCCTGCTGTTCGCCACGCCGCTCGCGGCCGCCGAGGCGCCCGATCCGACCGACTGGCCGGCGGTGCTGGAGGCGGCGCAGGGCCAGACCGTGTACTGGCACGCCTGGGGCGGCTCGACGGCGACCAACGACTTCATCGCCTGGGTCGGCGCGCGGGTGTCGGAGGAGGCCGGGGTGACGCTGGAACACGTCAAGCTGGCCGACACCGCGGATGCCGTCACCCGGGTCCTGTCGGAGAAGCAGGCCGGCCAGGACAGCGACGGCGCCGTCGATCTGATCTGGCTGAACGGCCCGAACTTCGCCGCCATGAAGGAGAAGGACCTGCTCTTCGGGCCCTTCGCCGAGGCGCTGCCGAACTGGCGTTTCGTCGATGTCGCCGGCAAGACGGTGCAGACCGACTTCACCGTGCCGACCGAGGGATTCGAGGCGCCCTGGGCGATGGCCCAGGTGGTCTTCATGCACGACACCGCCGACCTGCCCGAACCCTTGCCGACGGCGGAGGCGATCGGCGCGTGGGTGGCGGACAATCCCGGCCGCTTCACCTATCCGCAGCCGCCCGACTTCCTCGGCACCACCTTCCTCAAGCAGATGCTGATCGAGCTGGTGGACGACGACGCGCTGCTCTCCTCGCCGCCCGAGGCGGCCGATTTCGACGCCGTCACGGCGCCGCTCTGGGCCTTTCTCGACGATCTGACGCCGAACCTGTGGCGGTCGGGCCGGGCCTATCCGCAGACCGGGCCGGCGCAGCTCCAGCTCCTCGCCGACGACGAGATCGACCTGGCGATCTCGTTCTCCCCGGGCGAGGCCTCGACCGCGATCGCCGACAACCGGCTGCCCGACAGCGTGCGCACCTTCGTGCTGGAGGCCGGCACGCTGGGCAATGCCAGCTTCGTCGCCATCCCCTACAATTCCGGTGCCAAGGCCGGCGCCATGGTGGTGGCCGACTTCCTGATGTCGCCCGAGGCGCAGCTCCGGGCGCAGGACCCGGAGGTGCTGGGCTACGGCACCGTGCTCGACATGGCGGCGCTGCCGGCGGAGTGGCGCGACCGTTTCGCGGCGCTCGATCTCGGCATCGCCACGCTGCCGCCGGCGGAGCTCGGCCAGGTGCGGCCGGAGCCGCATCCCGGCTGGATGACGCGGATCGCCGATGAATGGACCGAGCGCTACGGCGCCGGCCAATAGGGCCGTGACCGAAGCCGCGCGCGCCGCGGGACGGGGCGCGGCCGCCGGGCTGGGGGCGCTGCCGGCGCTGACCCTGCTGGTCATGCTGGGGCCGGTGACGGCGGGGCTGGCCGGCACCGTGCTGCCGGCCTTCGGCTACCTTCCCGCCGCCGGGCTCACCGACCTGTCGCTGGCGCCGGTCCGGGCGCTGCTGGCCTGGCCCGGCCTCGCCGACGCGGTGCGGCTGTCGCTGACGACCGGCGGCCTGGCCACCTGCCTGGCGCTGGGCGCCGTGGCGCTGTTCATGGCCGGCTGGTCGGGCACCCGGGCGTTCCGGCGGCTGGAGCGGCTGCTGGCGCCGCTGCTGGCCGTGCCGCACGCCGCCGCGGCCTTCGGGCTGGCCTTCCTGGTGGCGCCCTCGGGCTGGCTGGCGCGCCTCGCCTCGCCCTGGGCCACCGGCTGGGAGCGTCCGCCCGACCTGCTCGTCGTGCAGGACCCGCTGGGGCTCGCCATGGTGGCCGGGCTCGCGGTCAAGGAATTTCCTTTCCTGCTGCTGATGGCGCTCGCCGCATCGGGGCAGGCCGACATGCCGCGCCGCGGCCGCATTGCCGCGGCGCTGGGCTACGGCCGGGTCCGGGGCTGGCTGCTGACGGTGTTCCCGGCGATCTACGCCCAGATCCGGCTGCCGGTCTACGTCGTGCTGGCCTATTCGATGTCGGTGGTTGACGTGGCGCTGATCCTCGGCCCGGCGACGCCGCCGCCGCTCTCGGTGCAGATCGTGCGCTGGATGGGCGATCCGGACCTCGCCATGCGGCTCGCCGCCGGCGCCGCGGCGCTGCTGCAGCTGGCCCTCGTGGCGCTGGCGCTGGGCCTGTGGCGGCTGGGCGAGGCCGCGACGGCGCGGCTCGGCCGGCGCTGGGCCGCCTCGGGGCGCCGCGGCGCCCGCCTCGACGCCTGGGCGCGGCCCGCAGGCCTGGCCGCCGCGGCTTTGGCGGCCGGCGCGGTGCTGGCCGGGCTCGCGGTGCTGGCGGTCTGGAGCGTGGCGGGGTTCTGGGCCTTCCCCGACATCCTGCCGCAGACGCTCGGGCCGGAGGCCTGGCAGCGCCACCTGCCGGCGCTGTCGGAGGCCGCCGCCAGCACCGCGCTGATCGCGCTCTGCGCCACCGCGGCGGCGCTGGCGCTCAGCGTCGGCTGCCTCGAGGTCGAGTTCCGCCGCGGCCGGCCGCTGTCGCGGCGCGGTCTTTGGCTGCTCTACCTGCCGCTTCTGGTGCCGCAGACGGCGTTCCTGCCGGGCGTGCAGACGCTGCTGCTCACCGCCGGCATCGATGCCGGCCACGGGCCGGTGATCCTCGGCCATCTGGTCTTCGTGCTGCCCTATGTCTTCCTGTCGCTGGGCGATCCCTGGCGCGCCTGGGACGCGCGCCATGCCCGCGTCGCGGCGGCCCTGGGCAGCCCGCCCGGCCGCGTGCTCTGGCGGGTGCGGCTGCCGATGCTGCTGCGGCCGCTGCTGGTCGCCGCCGCCATCGGGCTCGCGGTCAGCGTCGGGCAGTATCTGCCGACGCTGCTGGTGGGCGGCGGCCGGGTGGCGACCCTGACCACCGAGGCGGTGGCCCTGGCCTCGGGCGGCGACCGCCGCGCCATCGGCGTCTTCGCGGTGGCCCAGACGCTGGCCGTCAGCCTGCCCTTCGCGCTGGCGCTGGCGCTGCCGGCGCTGGCCTTCCGCAACCGGAGGGGATTGCATGGCTGAGGGCCTGACGCTCGACAATGTCCGCATCCACCGCCACGGGCAGCCGCTGATCGCGGTCGACCGGCACGTCGCCCCGGGCGAGGTGCTGACCGTGATGGGGCCCTCGGGCACCGGCAAGTCGACCCTGCTGGCCTACCTGACCGGCAGCCTCGCCGCGGCCTTCACCGCGGAGGGACGGGTGCTGCTCGACGGCCGCGACGTCACCGGGCTGGCGCCGCACCGCCGCCGGCTCGGCATCCTGTTTCAGGACGACCTGCTGTTCCCGCATCTCAGCGTCGGCGAGAACCTGGGCTTCGGCCTGCCGCCGGGCGGCAGCCGCGCCGACCGGCGCGCCCGCATCGCGGCGGCGCTCGAGGAGGTCGGCATGGCGGGCTTCGCCGACCGCGACCCGGCCACCCTGTCGGGCGGCCAGAAGGCCCGCGTGGCGCTGATGCGGATGCTGCTCTCGGAGCCGCGCGCCCTGCTGCTCGACGAGGCCTTCTCGGGTCTCGACGCGGCCCGGCGGGCGCAGGTCCGCGACCTGGTCTTCGCCCGCGCCCGGACCCTGCCGGTGATCATGGTGACGCACGATCCCGAGGATGCCGCGGCGAGCCGGGGCGCGGTGCTGACGCTCGGCGGCGCCTAGGGCTCACATGTCGCGGAGGTTGCGCGCCGATTCCTTGATCGCGGCATATTGCCCGGAGGGCCGGAAGCGCCACAGGTAGTCGGGCAGGATGGCCTCGGGCGCGGTCGGCGCGATGCCGAGATCGGCAAAGCCCTTCTCGCGGCCGCTGACCACGTTGTCGCGGCGCAGGTTGGCGACCTGGTCGCGGGTCAGCGACGGCGTGATCAGCCCGAAGCTCGCGGTCTGCAGCAGCTCGAAGCTGCGGCCCATCAGCCCGGCCGCCCAGAACGGGATGTTGACGATCAGCGCGCGGCGCCGGATCACCGTCAGCATCTCGCGCATCCAGACCCGGAACGGCTTGGTCTCGGGGCCGCCGAGCTCGTAGATCCCGGGCGCCGCGGCGCCGGTGACGCCGAGCTCCGCGGCCTGCGCCACGTCGTCGACATAGACCGGCTGGAAGCGCGTGTCGCCGCCCACCACCGGCAGCACCGGGCTTAGCCGGCCCATCGCCGCGAAGCGGTTGAAGAACTGGTCCTCGGGGCCGAAGATCACCGAGGGCCGCAGGATCACCGCGTCCGGCCGGTGCCGCTGCACCGCCGCCTCGCCGGCGGCCTTGGTGCGGGCATAGGCGCTGTCCGAGCCGGCATCGGCGCCGATCGCCGAGATGTGGACCAGCCGCGCCACGCCGCTCTCGGCGGCCAGCCGCGCCACCCGCTCGGCGCCGTCGCGCTGCACCGCGCCGAAGGTGTTGGCGCCGCTCTCGACCAGCACGCCGATGCAGTTGACCGCGGCATCCGCGCCGCCCAGCACGTCGCGCACGCTGGCATCGTCGCGGATGTTGCAGAACACCGGCTCGACCTGGCCGACCACGCCGTAGGTGCGCACGAAGATGGCGTCGTTGGGGTTGCGGCAGGCGACCCGGACGCGCCAGCCCGCCCGCGCCATGCGCCGCGCGACATAGCGCCCGACGAAGCCGGAGCCGCCGAAGATGGTCACGAGTTTCGACTTGGGCATGGGGTTCCTCGCCGTGGCCTGCGCTGCGCTTTCGGGGCTGTCTACCGCCCCGGGGGGGAGGCGGCAAGTTCCCCGCTGTCGCGCCCGGAGATTCTGCGAAAATCGTCGTTGACACTGCCCGGCACGGCGTCTAAACGGCGCCTCACGCAACCTGCCCAGGTGGCGGAATGGTAGACGCGCCAGCTTCAGGTGCTGGTGTCCGTATGGACGTGGAGGTTCGAGTCCTCTCCTGGGCACCACTTGTCAAGCAAAACCCCCTGAAACCTTGTGTTTCCGGGGGTTTTGTTTTGTCCGGCCCAGATTTTGCCCCACAAACTGCCACACACGCGGCCCCCAATGGACCGTCAGGAGCAGGCCGGTCGGGGCGGTCGCTCGGGTATCAAACCCGTCCGATCCTTTCCGCCAACGAACCGATGTCCCTCCAGCCACAACGGACTGGAGAGACCCCATGAAGCCCTCGATCGAACGCCTTGAGAACACCCGCAGGATCGTTGCACGCTGCGTGATCGAGCGGCCCGACGGAGCCGCCTACATCCCGATCTACAAGGAGCTGGATCGTCAGCTCGAAAAGCTCCGTGGCGCGGAGAGCTACTGCACAGGTCGTGGCGGGAGGCAGATGGCATGCCTGCCGCCGGAGCGCCGCCGAGCCAATCTTGGCCTCGGCGGGAACCTGCGGACGCGTCGCGCGCTATGTTCGGGGAGCACGGACCAAGGGCAAGGTGCGGGGGGTTATGAGGGTCGGACGGGCAATAGGCGCAGCGACAGGCACGATCATCGCCTCCCTCCCGTCGGCCGGATTGGGCGAGACCCCGCCCCAGGGCTTCCTGCGCGCCTTCGGGCCGGTGGCCGAACTGCAGCGCACCGAACTGATCTGGGCCGCGGTGATCATCGCGGTGGCGGTGCTGCCGGTGCTGCTGGGCGTGCCGCTGATTCTCTGGCGCTACCGTCAGCGCAACCGGGACCGGGCGAGCTACCGGCCGCACTGGCACTTCAACACGAAGCTCGAAGTGCTGATGTGGGCGGTGCCGGCGCTGATCGTGGCCACCCTGTCGGTCTGGCTGGCGCAGGCCACCTACCGCATCGATCCCTACCGCGAGATCGACGCCGAGATGGCCCGCGGCATGGAGTTCGAGATCACCGGGCCGCCGCTCAGGATCGACGTCGTCGGGCTCGACTGGAAATGGCTGTTTCTCTACCCCGAGGAGGGCGTCGCCAGCATCGGCGAGATGGTGGTGCCGGTGGGCCGCCCGGTGCGCATGCGGCTGACCACCGACACGGTGATGCAGAGCTTCATGGCTTCGGGCCTGGTGGGGCAGATCTACGCCATGCCCGGCATGGTCACGCGCCTCAACCTGCTGGCCGAGCGCGAGGGCGTGACCCTGGCCGAGAACACCCAGTATAACGGCCCGGGCTTTCCCGAGCAGCGCGCCCCGGTGCGCGCCGTCAGCCCCGAGGCCTTCGCGGTCTGGACCGACCTGGCGCGCCGCAACCCGCCGCTCGACGCCGAGACCTATGCCCGGCTCGCCGGGTCGGGCGGGCTGGCCGAGGCGCGCGCGGCGCTGGGCCAGCGCGGCGCGGCGCCGCTGACCTTCACGCTGCCCGACGACACGCTCTTTCCCCGGATCGTGGCGCGCTACACCAACGGAGATCCGGTGCCCCCGGCGGCGCAGCCCGGCAGCCCGTCCTACGATCCCGCCGCGGCGGCACTGCCGGAGGTGATGCGATGAACTGGCTGTTCGGCCGCCTGGAGTGGAGCGAGCTGAAGCTCTGGGAGGTCTTCACCCATCCCAGCATCGACAGCGCCGTGGCCTCGGGCGCGGCCTGGATGGCGGTGCTGGCGACGCTCGGCGTGGCGCTCTGGCTGACATTGGCGCGGCGCTGGACCTGGCTCTGGCGCGACTGGCTGACCAGCGTCGACCACAAGAAGATCGGCATCATGTACATGGTGCTGGGTCTGGTGATGATGGCCCGCGGCGTCTTCGAGGGCGTCGCCATGCGCAGCCACCAGGCCACCGCCTATATGGGCGGCGTGCTGTCGAACGAGCATTGGGCGCAGCTCTTCTCGACGCATGGCACGGTGATGATCTTCTTCGTCGCCATGCCGTTCATCACCGGCTTCATGAACTACCTGATCCCGCTGCAGATCGGCGCCCGCGACATGGCCTTCCCGATGCTGAACCAGATCAGCCTCGGGCTCACCGGCACCGGCGCCGCGCTGGTGATGATCAGCCTCGTCGTCGGCGCCTTCGAGACCGGCGGCTGGACTGCCTATCCGCCCTTCACCGGCGCCGCCTTCGATCCCGGACCGGGACCGGATTACTGGGTCTGGGCGATCGTCATCTCGGGCTTCGGGTCGATGTTCTCGGGGCTGAACTTCGCCGTGACGATCTACAAGATGCGGGCGCCGGGCATGACCTACATGCGCATGCCGGTCTTCGTCTGGACGGCGCTCTGCACCTCGATCCTGCTGGTCTTCGCGCTGCCGCCGCTGACCGTGGCCGGGCTCATGCACGCGCTCGACCGCTACCTGGGCTTCCACTTCTTCACCAACGACCAGGGCGGCAACATGATGAACTACGCCAACCTGTTCTGGATGTTCGGCCACCCGGAGGTCTACATCCTCATTCTGCCGGCCTTCGGCATCTTCTCCGAACTCACCGCCACCTTCGCCACCAAGCGGCTCTACGGCTACACCTCGCTCATCCTCGCCACGATGGTGATCGCGGTGGTCAGCTTCACCGTCTGGCTGCACCACTTCTTCACCATGGGCCAGTCGCCGACGATCAACGCGGCCTTCGGCATCGCCACGATGATCATCGCCATTCCCACAGGCGTGAAGGTCTATGTCTGGATGGCGACGCTGTGGCGTGGGCGAATCCGCTTCACCACGCCGATGATCTACATGATCGGCTTCTTCATGCTGTTCGTCATCGGCGGCTTTTCCGGCATCATCCTCGCCAACCCGGCGATCAACTACCAGGTCCACAACACCCAGTTCATCGTCGCGCATTTCCACAACGTGCTCTTGCCGGGGACGATCTTCGGGATGTTCGCGGGCATCCATATCTGGTTTCCCAAGGCCTTCGGCTTCCGCCTGCACGAGGGCTGGGGCCGGGCCACGGCGCTGCTCTGGATCGGCGGCTTCTGTTTCGCCTTCCTGCCGCTCTACGTGCTGGGGCTTTTGGGCTATCCGCGGCGCTCCGCGGCCTTCGGCGATCCGGCCTTCCAGCCCTACATGATCGTCACCCTGCTGGGCGCGCTGGTCCTCGCCGCGGCCTTCCTCGGGCTCTTCGCCACAATCTGGGTGTCGGTGAAGCGGCGGGCCGAGCTGGCGGTGCCGCTGGGCGATCCCTGGGACGGCCGCACGCTGGAATGGGCCTCCCCGGCGCCGCCGCCGCACTGGAATTTCGCGGTGATCCCCGAGGTCAGCCAGCGCGACGCCTTCGCCAAGGAGAAGGCCGAGGGCCGGCCCTATGTCGCGCCGCCGGAATACCGCGACATCCACATGCCGCCGAACACCGCCGCGGGCGTCGTGGTCTTCGTCACCATGACCGCGCTGGGCTTCGCGCTGACCTGGTGGATCTGGTGGCTCGCCGCGCTGTCGCTGCTGGTCTTCGCCGGCTGGTGGGTGCTGCATTCGTTCCGCGACCACCCCGAGGTGGTGATCCCCGCGGCCGAGGTCCGGCGCCACCATGCGGCCTGGATCGAGGCGGTCGGGCTGGCCCGGCCGATCCGCCGCTCCGAGGAGGCCACGCCCCAGAACCGCGGTTTTGCCGACACCGAGATATCGCCCGTGCCATGACCCGATCCGCATCCTCCCTCAATCCGCATCCCGGCCTCAACCTCGGCTATACCGAGCGCCCCGAGGAGGCCGAGGTCACCGTCTTCGGCTTCTGGGTCTTCCTGATGAGCGACCTGATCACCTTCGGCGTGGTCTTCGCGGTCTTCGGGACGATGGTGGGCGCCACTGCCGGCGGGCCGGGCCCCGCGGAGGTCACCAACCTGCACTCGATCGCCTGGCAGACGGCGCTGCTTTTGCTGTCCTCCTTCGCCTTCTCGCTGGCCAGCCTGTCGATGAAGTATCAGCGCGGCTGGATCTGGACGCTGGTCTACCTGTCGGTGGCCGCGACCTCGGCGCTGGTCTTCCTGATCCTCGAGGTGCTGGACTTCCGCCACCTGATCGAGATCGGCGCGGTGCCGCAGCGCTCGGGCTATCTCAGCGCGCTCTGGGCGCTGGTCGGGCTGCACGGGCTGCACGTTGCCGGGGGGCTCCTGTGGATGGGGGCGATGACCGGGCAGATCCTCGTCTTCGGGCTCACCGACCGGGTGAAGAGCCGGATCACCCGGATGGGGCTCTACTGGCATTTCCTCGACATCGTCTGGATCGGGATCTTTTCGCTCGTCTATCTTGCGGGGGTGGCATGAGACACGCATCCGACGAAGAGCGCCGCGAGCGCCGGTTCTTCGCCATCGGCCTCGTCCTGTCGGCGCTGCTGACCGCCGCGGCCTTTGCCGCCGCCACGCTGAGCGATCTGTCGCGCGCCAACCGGGTGACGGCGATCGCGGTCTTCGGGCTGGTGCAGATCGTGGTACAGTTGCGCTTCTTCCTGCATATCGACCTGAGCCGCCAGAAACGCGAGGACCTGCAACTCCTTCTGTTCACCGTGCTGCTGCTGGCCATCATGGCCGGGGGCACGTTGTGGATCCTCGGCAATCTCAACCATCGGATGATGTGACCGGAGCCCGCCGCGATGAACCAAGCGCCCCCCTCCCGCCTCCGGTCCGCCCGCCTCGGCCGGCCGTTGCTGATCGGCCTCGCGGCGATCCTGGGCATCGCGGTGCTGAAGCTCGGCGCGCCGGTGATCATGCCGGTGGTGGCGGCGCTGATGATCGTGCTGGTGCTGGCGCCGCTCGACACGCGGCTGACGGGCAGGTTCTCGGAGCGCTGGGAATGGGTCGGCCATATCGGCACGCTGGGGCTCTTGCTGGTGGTCATGCTCGCCTTCCTGGGCGGGCTGGCCTTCTGCGCGCAGCATCTGTCGCAGGAATACGAGGAGGTCTCGAGCGCCCTGACCGGCGTGATCGAGGAGACGGTGGCCGAGGAAACCGGCGCGGCGGCGCCGGCGGAGGGTGACGCCCGCGGCGGCGCCGACACCGCGGCGCGCGGCGGCGCGCAGCCCGGCGACGCCGACGGCGCGGCCTCGGGCGGAGAGGCGGCCGCAGCGCAGGGCGGTGAGGACAGCGGCACCGGGTCCGAGGCCGGGCAGGGCAGCGGCCAGCCGGCCAGCGAGGCCGGGCTGCTGCAGCGCCTGGGCGGCGGGCTCGCCGATGCCGCGACCGCGGCGGCCACCGCCGTGGCCAGCGGCATGGCGCAGATGATCGCGGGCTTCGTGGTGGTCTATTTCCTCGTCCTGCTGGCCTTCTCCGAGCGCCGGCTCTGGGTGGCCAAGTTCGACCGGCTGGTGCCGGCGTCCTGGCACGCGCCGGTGCGCTCCATCCTGTCCACCGCGTCGCGGCGCCTGCGGATCTACCTCGCCGTGCGGACCGGCGTCGGCCTGCTCAACGCGGCGCTCTACGTGGCCTGGCTGGCGCTTTTCGGGATCGACCTGCTGCCGGTCTGGGCGATCCTGACCTTCCTGCTGAACTTCATCCCCAATCTCGGCTCCATCATCTCGGCGGCGTTGCCCTTCCTCTACGCATTCGTGACCCTCGACCCCGGCATGGCGCTGCTGGCGGGCTTGGGTCTCTTCGTGATCGAACAGGTGGTCGGCAACTACCTCGACCCCAAGCTGCAGGGCCGGCAGATCGCGCTGTCGGCGCTGGTCATCCTGGTCTCGCTGGTGCTGTTCTACTGGCTCTGGGGGGTCGCGGGCGCGCTCCTGGCGGTGCCGGTGACGATGATCGTCAACGTCGCCTGCGCGCATTTCCCGGCCACCCGGGGCGTGGCGCTGGCGCTGTCCGACCAGAGCGACGATGCCGGGCTGCATACGGCGATGAAGGGATGAGGGGACCCGGGCGGCATGGCGGGCGCGGCCCGCGGGCGGCGGTACCGCCATGAGCCTTGCCGAGCTGTTCGGAACCACCACCAACGACCTCACGACCCCTGCAAGTGTCGCTCCGCGCGGCTCTGATCTTCGTCTTCGCCGTGGTGCTGCTGCGGCTGCTGCCGCGCAAGTCGCTCGCCAACACCTCGGTGATCGACGTGATGCTGACGGTTCTTCTGGGCTCCAGCCTGAGCCGCGCCCTGACCGGCAACGCGCCGCTCGGCCCCACTCTGGTGGCGAGCCTCGTGCTCGGACTGCTCTGGATTGCCTTTTCCTGGCTGGCGGTGCGCAACGAAACCCTGTCCTTCCTCCTCAAGGGCCGCCCGATCGAGGTGATCCGCGACGGAGAGGTGCTGGTGGACGCGCTGCGCCGGGCCCAGATGGGCCGGCGCGACCTCGAGCAGAGCCTGCGCCGGCAGGGTTACCGCCGCCCCGAGGAGGTGAAGCGGGCCTTCATCGAGCGCAACGGCGCGATTTCGGTGATCGAGGAGACCGAAGGCGCCGTGCCGCCCGACGCCGAATGCCCGAAGCGATGACGCGGGGCGCGGCGGAGTCCTGCCGGGGATCCGACCGGGGGGAGTCGCCCGCACCCGGACGCGCCGCAGCGCAAGAAACGGGCCGTTAAGGTCCGAAAGCCGGAACCGGCACCGCCCCCGCTTCGGAATCTCTTCAGGACAAACGCATTCTGTGCTAGGCAGGACTTCGTTTCAGAATCCATTTTCAGTGAGGTTTTCATGCTTTTCACGCGTCTTATTGCCATCGCGTGCCTCGGGGCGGCCCTTGCCGGCTGCGAAACCGCGGCGACCGCGCAGAGCAGCCGTTCCACCTCCCAGGCCATGACCGAGGCGCAGATGCGGGCGCTGCTCGATGACGGACAGGTGCTGCAGCTTGGCGGGCCAGGAGAGGGCTATACCGGGACGCTGAGCCTGAACCCGGACGGCACCGGCCGCGGCGAGGCCCGGACGGATGCCGGCCAGACGGTGGTGATGAACGGGACCTGGGAGATCGAGGACGGCCGGTTCTGCCGGATCTGGGCCAATGTCGATGACGGCGCGCGGGTCTGCGAGACCTGGGTGCCGACCGCCCCGACCAGCGTCGCGGTCTATCGCGACGGCCAGAAGATCGGGGTGAATTCCTGGTGAGGAATCCGGCGCGCGGCGACCCGCTGCGCGCCAGCAATCCGGTCACGATGACGATCCGGCGGGCGGCGATCCGCCGGTCGTCTCCGCGACATGCCTGGAAAGGGGTGCCGGATGGAATCCGAGCATGACCGCGCTGCAACTCCGCTGGGGATCTTCGATCACGCGCATTCCTACGCGTCCATCGCGACCGCGGCGTTGGCGGCGTGGGACAAGGCGGAGTGCCGGCATCCCGAGGTGCCGATCGGCGTTCTCTATGCCCACGCGATCGAGCTTTATCTCGCGTCGTTCCTGCTGTCGCTGGGGCTGGCGCAGGCGGCGCCCGGGCGGCCCGGCCCCGGGAGCCACGCGCAGGCGCTGCTGGATCGGGCGGTGCAGTCGGGATTGCTGGTGCCGGATCACGTCACCGAGGTGGTGCGGCTGATCCAGATCGCCGCGTCGAAGCCCTGCGCCGGCCCCGGCGGGGCCGGCACGGGCTACGACATTCCGCTGGAGGCGCTGCACGCGGCCTGCGAGATCCTGCATCAGGGCATCGCCCCGGGGCTGCCGCGGCGGCGCGGCGTCGCTCGCCTGCCGAGGCTCGCCTGAGGGGATGGCGCGCCTCCGATCCGCGCCGAACCGCGGCGCGGGTCGGGCCAGGTCGTGGCGGTCTGTCCGGGGAAATCGTGGTGCCGCTGAAGGGACTCGAACCCCCGACCCCATCATTACGAATGACGTGCTCTACCAGCTGAGCTACAGCGGCTCCGGTGGCGCGGCTCTTAGCACCGCGCCACCATGAGGGAAAGGGCTATTTCGCCCTTTCGGAGGCCGCAGCCTCGGTCTTGCGGGCAGGGTTCGAGATCATCTCGAGCGCCTTCGCATCGGCCTCCGCGGTGGCCTGGGGCAGCGGTTCGCGGGCGGTCTCGGCCTCGGCCTCCTCGTCGGCGCCGATCAGCAGGGGCAGCATCTCCGCGCCCACCGCCGGCGGCAGGTCGCCCTGCGGCGGCACCTTCCAGCTCAGCGTGTCGAAGGCCTCGCAATTGCCGCAGACCGGGGTCCATTCGGCGTGGATGTGGTTGCAGTTCTCGCAGACCCATTGCGGCCCGCGCGGCGCGGTCAGCGCCCGCGCCAGCCAGCCCCGCACCACCTTGTCCGAGGCACCCTCGCCGCGCTCGATCGCCGCCATGATCGACAGCGCCCGCGCGTCGGGACGGGTCTCAGCCTCGTTGCCGAGGGCCCGCCGCGCGCCGGGGAAATCCTCCGCCGCGAGATGCAGCTCGGCATCGAGCAGCCGGCTCTCGCGGTGGTCGGGGTTCATCGCGATGAGCTGGCGGAAGCGCTTGAGCCGCGCCTGCGGGCTTTCCTCGGGCTCGATCTCGGCGAAGGCGGCGGCGAGGTCGGGATGCGGCTGCACCTCCCAGGCCTTCTTGAGGATGCGCGCGGCGTTCTTCTTGCGGTCCTGCGCGACATGGCTGCGCGCCGCCATGGCAGCCGCCGGGATCAGGTCCGGGGAGGACTTGTTGGCGGCGATGGCGGCCTCCTGGGCCTCCACCGTCTTGCCCTCGTCGAGCACGTCGCGGGCCTCCGACAGCGCCAGGACGGCGTCGCGGCGGCGGTAGACGTCGCGCGGCAGGGCGCCGTGCTTGAGCTTGGCGTTGAGCGTGGTGCGCGCGCCCCTCCAGTCGCGGTGCTCGGCCTGCAGGCGCAGCAGCACGTCCTGAACCTCCTCGTGGCGCGGCTTCAGCGCGAAGGCGCGCTGGGCGAGTTGCAGCGCGGTGTCGGTGTCGCCGTCGGCGAGACGCTGGTGCATGATGCCGCGGATGCCCACGAAGCGCGTGCGGTCATGCTTGAGCAGGCGCTTGTAGGTGTCCTCGGCCTTGCGGCGGTCGCCGGTCTGCTCGGCGCCCTGGGCGACGATCAGGTCGGTGAGGTCGGGGCGGTTGAGGTAGCGTTCGGCCTTCTCGGCCTTGGCCACGGCGCGCCGGCCCTCGCCGGCGGCCAGCGCGGTCAGGCCCTCGCCGAGATACTCGTAGCCCTTGCGCTGCCGGCGCCGGTCGAAATGCCGGGTCACCGCAGTGTCGTCGCCGTTGATGAAGCGTGCCACCGCCCAGAGCAGGGCCAGGAGCTTCAGGACGACCCAGATCAGCACCACCAGCAGCACCGCGGCGATCACCGATTGCAGCGGGCCGAAGGTGAACTCGGTGCCGGCGATCGTCACCTGCACGCCGCCGGTGCTTTCCATCAGGGTCGCGGCCGCCCAGGTCAGCGCGGCGACAACCGCCACGAAAAGCACAATCTTGATGAGAGACCAAAGCATGTCCGACCCTTATTCCTGGTTCAGTTGCTGGGACAGGCCACGGGCGGCGGCCACGGCGTCGGTGCGGGCGCGGGCCCGGTCGATCCAGCCCGCCATGGCGGACCGGGCCTCTTCGGGCAGTGCCGCGAGCTCCTCGAGCGCGGCCGCGACATCGCCGCCGCGCAGCGCCGCCTCGGCGCGGCTCAGCACCGCGTCGACGTCGTCCCCCTCGCGCGGGGTGACCGAGCGCACGTTGAGCTGGCCCTGCAGGAAGCCGGTGAGCCGGTTGCCGCCCTCCTCGGGCTGCGACCGCGCCGCGGCCAGCGCGTCGCGCGCCGCCGGCGGGTAGCTCTCCACCAGTTCGGCCTGGGTGGCGACGCCGGACTCGGCGGGGGCGCTCAGCGCCTCGGGCACGTCGAGGTCGCTCTCGGCGATCGGCGCCAGTTCCTCGGCATAGGGTTCGCCATTGTCCACCGCGGTCACCAGCTCGGCCATGGCGGCGCGCAGCTGCGCGGCCTGCGCCTGCAGCGTGGCGTCCTGCTCCGCGGCCTGGGCCTCGGCGACCATCTGCTCCACCTCGGCGCGCTCGGCCTCGAGCGCGGCGCGCTGTTCGGCGATCATCTCGTCCAGCGAGGCGCGCTGGTCGGCCAGCGCCTGTTCCAGCGCCGCACCCTGATCCTGCAGCGAGGTCTCGACGGCGGCGCGCTGTTCCTCCACGGCGGCCTGCAGCGCCGCGATCTCGCGCTCGTAGGCGGCGATCGCCTCGGGCGAGACGCTTTCCTCGACCGGGCGCTTCTCCAGCGCGGTCAGCCGCTCGCCGAGATCGGTGGAACTCATCGCGGCGTCGCTGAGATCGCCGCCCATGGATTCGATCTCGGCCGCCATCTCGTCGAGGCGGGCCTGCACTTCGGCCAGTTCGCCGCCGAGAATCGTCGTGCGCTCGGCCAGGTCGGCCACCGAGGTCTCGACGCTCGACAGGTCGATCTCGCCCAGCCCGGTCTCGACGCCGCCGATCCGGCCGGTCAGCGCGTCGAGCCCGCTCTGGGTCTGTTCGAGCGCCGCGCGGGTCTCCTCCTCGAAGGCGGCGTCGCCGGCATCGTTGGCGAAGGGCCAGCCGGTCGGGCCGGTATATTGCGCCAGAAGAAAGCCGCCGATGGCGGCCACGACGCCGCCCAGGAAGGCCGATCCGAAGCCGCCGCGGCGCTCCACCACCGGGCGGCTGCCGGCCGAGGCCAAAGCGGCGCCGCCGGCGGCGGTTGCGGGGCCGGTGTCGGTGCCGGCGGCGGCAGGGCCGGACAGGGTGTCGGGGTCGCTGGCCGCGGCCAGCGTGTCGCGCGAGGCCGGGTCGTCCTGCAGGCTGTCGCCGCTGCCATGCGCGGCGTCGTGGCCGGCCAAGGTGGTGTCGGCCTCCTCGCGGACCGGGGCGCCGGCGGCGAAGAGCGAGGGATCCTCGGCGGCGATGTCGGCGTCGGTGGGCCGGGCGGTGGCGTCGTCGCCGGGCTCGGGCGAGGTCTCCGCGTCGGGCGCGCTGGCGGTCCCGCCGGGCTCCGGCGCGGCGTCGGGATCGCTGCCGGCGGCGGGCCGGTCGGGTCCGGTCAGGGGGTCGCGGGCATCGCCGGGCAGGTCGCTGTCGGGGTCGCGGACGTCGCGGTCCGCCACCGGCGTGCCGGAGGCGGGCCCGGTTTCCGCGGTTTCGTCCTCGTCGCGCGGCCCGGCGGCGTCGTCCGCCGCAGACGGGCCCGCGGGCGCGTTGCGGGCGGCGTCGTCCTCCGCGGGCTTTTTCGACTTGTCGTCCTCTGCCACGTCCCGTCCCCTTTGCTTCCTATCCTCCGGTCTTCCTTGCGGAAGACGATTTCGCCGACCTTACTCGGCACCCTTGCGGCCCTCAAGCGCCGCCGCCTCGACCAATAGTCGCGCCGTCAGCGCCGCCATCGCCGCCGCGTCGGGCCGCGCCGCCGTGGCGCAGCGCGGCACCGCGGATCCGAGCGCCGCCGCCACGGCGGGCGACATCGCCGCCACCAGAACCTCGGCGCCGAAGGGGGCATATAGCGCGAATGCCCGGGCTGTCCGGGGCGAAAACAGCGGTGCCACCACCGGCCGCGGCCCGGCCAGCGCGGCGCGCGCCCGCGGCCCGAGCGGGCGCATCGCCTGATCGTAGATCACCGCCTCGCGGGCCGCGATCCCGGCCGCGGCGAGCCGCGCCGCCAGCGCCCCGGCGGCGTGGCGGCCGCGCAGGTGCAGGAGCGGCGCCGTGGGCGCCTCGGCGCGGATCAGCGCCAGCAGGGCGGCCGCGTCGCCGGCGGCGCTGCGCGGCGCGAAGCCCGCCGCGCGCGCCGCCGCGGCGGTGGCGTCGCCCACCGCGTAGGCGGGCCCCGATCCCCGTCCGCCGAGCGCCCGGAACGCCGCGACGGCGCCGGGCGAGGTGAAGATTGGCCACTGCCCGGCGAGATCGGGCAGCGGCCCCTCGGGCGCCAGCGCGAGGAGCGGCGCGTCGATGACCTCGGCGCTGCCCGGGGCGAGCGCGAGACGGTCGAGGAAGTCGCGGCCCCCGGGCTCCGGGCGGGTGATGAGCAGGACCGGGCTCATGGCGCCGCGGCGCCGGCCCCGGCGGGGCGCGGTGCGGACGGGGGCGGCGGGCGGCGGCCGGAGGGCGGGATTGTGGCGCATCGTTCCCGGTGCTACCTGCTGCACCTGTCTCACGCAACGGATCCCGCCCATGCCGCCGGTCATCCTCGGTCTCGAAAGCTCCTGCGACGACACCGCCGCGGCGATCACCCGGGGGCGCGAGATCCTGGCCTCGGTGGTGATGGGGCAGGGCGAGCTGCACGCGGCCTTCGGCGGCGTGGTGCCCGAGATCGCCGCCCGCGCCCATGCCGAGAAGCTCGACCTCGCGGTGACCGCGGCGCTGGAGCGCGCCGGCCGCACCCTGGCGGGCATGGACGCGGTGGCGGTGACCGCCGGGCCCGGCCTGATCGGCGGGGTGCTGTCGGGGGTGATGCTGGCCAAGGGCATCGCCGCCGCCACCGGCACGCCGCTGGTCGGGGTCAACCACCTGGCCGGGCACGCGCTGACGCCGCGCCTGACCGACGGGCTCGCCTATCCCTACCTGATGCTGCTGGTCTCGGGCGGGCATTGCCAGTTCCTGATCGTGCGCGGGCCGCAGGACTTCACCCGGCTCGGCGGCACCATCGACGATGCCCCGGGCGAGGCCTTCGACAAGACCGCACGGCTTCTCGGCCTGCCGCAGCCCGGCGGGCCCGAGGTCGAACGCGCGGCGGCGGCGGGCGATCCCGGCCGCTTCGCCTTTCCGCGCCCGCTGCTCGACCGGCCGGGCTGCGACCTGTCCTTTTCCGGCCTGAAGACCGCGCTGCTGCGCGCCCGCGACGGGCTGGTCGCGGCGCAGGGCGGGCTGCGCGAATCCGACCGCGCCGATCTTTGCGCCGGGTTCCAGGCGGCGGTGCGCGACGTGCTGGCGGAGAAGACCCGCCGGGCCTTCGCCCTCTACCGCGCCGAGGCGCCGGCGCGCCCGGCCTTCGCGATCGCCGGCGGGGTTGCCGCGAACGGGCCGATCCGGGCCGCGCTCGAGGACCTCTGCGCGGCGCAGGACCTGGCCTTCGTGGCGCCGCCGCTGGCGCTCTGCACCGACAACGCGGCGATGATCGCCTATGCCGGGGGCGAGCTCCTGGCGGCCGGCGCGCGCGCCGACATGCGCCTCGCCGCGCGTCCGCGCTGGCCGCTCGACGACGCCGCGGCGCCGCTGCTGGGCAGCGGCCGCAAGGGGGCCAAGGCCTGACACCGCCGAACATCACACAAGGGAGAGACGACATGCTGGTGGCACTGATTGCCCGGGACAAGCCCGGCGCCCTCGAGATCCGCAAGGCCAACCGCGACGCCCACCTGGCCTATATCCGCGACACCGGCCAGGTGGCGCAGGCCGGCCCGCTGATCGAGAACGGCGAGATGACCGGGTCGCTGATCGTGCTGGACGTCCCAGACATGGCGGCGGCCGAGGACTGGGCGGCGGGCGATCCCTACCGCGCCGCCGACCTGTTCCGGAGCGTCGAGCTCATCGAGTGGAAGAAGGTGGTCGGCTGATGCGGCACTGGCTGTTCAAGTCGGAGCCCGGAACCTGGTCCTGGCAGGACCAGGTGGCGCGCGGCGCGGCCGGCGAGGAATGGGACGGCGTGCGCAACTACCAGGCGCGCAACTTCATGCGCGAGATGGCGGTGGGCGATCTCGGCTTCTTCTACCATTCCCAGAAGGAGCGCGCCGTGGTCGGGCTGGTCGAGGTGATCGCCGCCGCGCATCCCGACAGCACCACCGAGGATCCGCGCTGGGAATGCGTCGACATCCGCGCCCGCGAGGCGCTGCCGCAGCCGGTTACGCTCGACGCGATCAAGGCCGAGCCGCGGCTGGCGGAGATGGCGCTGGTGAAGAATTCCCGCCTCTCGGTGCAGCCGGTCACCGCCGAGGAATGGCGCCTCGTCTGCGCGCTGGGCGGTCTCGACGTCTAGGCTCTGGCGCCGGCGGCCGGCCTGCGGCAGGCTGGTGGCGGACGGGCAGGAGAGACGACGATGGACCTCGTGGCGATCCTCGCGGCGGCGCTGGCCGCCTGGCTGTTCGGGGCCGGGTGGTACATGGCGCTGTCGGCGCGCTGGATCCGCGCCTCGGGCGTGGCGGTCGGGGCCGATGGCCGGCCCGCCAATGCCAGCCGGGCGGCGCCCTACCTCGTCTCCTTCCTGGCCATGCTGGTGGCGGCGGCGATGATGCGCCACGTGCTGACCGCCGCCGGCATCGCCGGCGCCGGGGCCGGGCTCACCGCCGGGGCGGGTCTCGGCGCCTTCATCGCGCTGCCCTGGCTGGCGACGAACTACGCCTTTGCCGGGCGCCCAGCGGCGCTGACACTGATCGATGGCGGCTACGCGGTGGCGGGCAGCGCGCTGATGGGGCTGGTGCTGACGCTGATCTGAAGGCTCCCGCCCGCCGCAGTCCCGGCCGGTGCCGGCCTCCGGGGCGGCGCCGGGGCCGGAAGTTGTAGCGGTGCGCGGAGCCGGCATCGCGGCTCCGCGCGCTCCCCCCGGACGCTCCCACACGCCGTTCGGAACCCGATCCCGGGCCGGGCGGCAAACGCAATGCGAGGGAAGAAACGCGGCCGGGGCCGGTCCAATCCCCGCCTGCATCATTCGAGTGCAGGGGCATCGGTCCGCCGCCATCCTGGCCGGGGTGAGACTTGTATACCGCGAAGCCCGGGGGCGCGCGAGTCCGAAGTCCCGCAAAGCCCGCCGGATTTGTTAACCATGCCCCCGCGGAGCCTGCGGACATAAGAAAATGCGCGCCCCGGGGGGCGCGCATCGGTTCCGGCCGGATGTCCGGATTACTGGCTCGAGGATTCCTCTTCCTCGCCCTCGATGATGATCTGGCCGTCGCCTTCACCTTCGGTCTCGGCCTCGGTTTCCGACTCCATCTCGGTTTCGGTCTCGGCCTCGGTCGAGGTGCCGGCGTCGGTTTCCATCTCGGTCTCCGACTCCATCTCAGTCTCGGTCTCGGTGGTCTCGGCGTCGGTCATGCCGCCGCTGGCCGCTTCGCCGCCGGCTTCGGCATCGGTTTCGGCGGCATCGCTCTCGGTGCTGCCTTCCATGTCGGTCTCGCCTTCGGACTCGACTTCGGCATCGCCCTCGATGACCACGTCGGCTTCCTCGGTGGAGGTTTCAGCCTCGGCGTCGGTCTCGGTCTCGACCTCGGTCTCCGACTCCATCTCGGTGTCGGCCATCAGTTCCGACATCAGCATGTCCTCGGGCAGCGATTCCACGCCGGATTCATCGAATTCCGGCTGCTGTTTGAGGGTTTCCTTGTCGGTGTCGAGGCGGAAGCCGAACGGATCCTGGATCAGGTCGAAATCCGCGACCGGCAGCGCCACGGTGTATTCGCCGAGGCCGAGGAAGCCACCGATGCCGATCACGGCCTGCGGCTCGCCGCCGTCGCCGGCGATGACGTAGTCGATCTCGCCGATGCGGTTGTCCTCGGGATCGTAGACCGCGGTGCCGAGCACGTCGCCGACGGTCATCTCCTCGATCGAGGTGAACTCGGTCTCGGCCATCGCGCCGGCGTCGGCCTCGGCCTCGGCGGCGGTGTCGGTCATGGTGTCGGTCTGCTCCTCGAGCACCGGCTGGTCGGTCTCGGGAGCTTCCGTTTCCTGGGCGTTTGCGGTGGAGGCGCCGGCGAACAGGGCCGCGGCCGCTGCGCTCATCATCAGAGTTCTGAGGGTCATGTCGCTTCTCCTTCGTCACGATGACGTTGTGACGATGGAATGTATGAGACGGGCGGAATGTTTCCTGCCGCATCGCAAAAAAAGCATCTCAAATGCACGAAGGCGGGTTCTCGCTCACATTCCGCCGGCTGAATGGCAATTTTGCGCCGGAAAATCGGGCCGGATCTGCCGGATCCGGCCCGCAAAACCCATCTCAGGCGGTTCGCCGACGCGCCGCCGGATCGGGGCGGTAGCCGAGATTGGGCGCCAGCCAGCGCTCGACCTCCTCGAGCTCCATGTCCTTGCGCGCGGCGTAATCGGCGATCTGGTCGGCGCCGAGCCGGCCGATGCCGAAATAGCGCGCCCCGGGATGGGCGAAGTAGAGCCCGGAAACCGCCGCCGAGGGCCACATGGCAAAGCTCTCGGTGAGTTCGAGCCCGGTATGCCGCGTGGCGTCCAGGAGGTCGAACAGGGTGCCCTTCTCGGTGTGGTCGGGGCAGGCCGGGTAGCCGGCGGCGGGACGGATGCCGCGATACTGCTCGCGGATCAGCGCGTCGTTGTCGAGCGCCTCGTCGGGGGCGTAGGCCCAGAGCGACTTGCGCACTCTGGCATGCAGCGCCTCGGCGAAGGCCTCGGCCAGCCGGTCGCCGAGCGCCTGCACCATGATGGCGTTGTAATCGTCGCCGGCGGCCTTGTAGGCCTCGGCCCGGTCGTGCACCGCCTGCCCGGCGGTGACGGCGAAGCCGCCGACCCAGTCCGGCGTGCCACGGGGCGCCACGAAATCGGCCAGACACATATGCGGCTTGTCGCCGGATTTCTGGCCCTGCTGGCGCAGCTGCGCCAGGCGCGCGCGCAGGGTCTCGCGGCTCTCGTCCTCCCAGACCAGGATGTCGTCGCCGTCGCTGTTGGCGGGCCACAGACCGACCACCCCGCGCGGCGCGAACCAGTTCTCCGCGGCGATCTGGTCGAGCATGGCGCGGGCATTGTCGAAGAGCTCGCGCGCCGCCGGACCCTTGGCCGGGTCGTCGAGGATCTGCGGGTAGACGCCCCGCATCTCCCAGGTCTGGAAGAACGGCGTCCAGTCGATGAAGGCGACGAGATCCGCCACGCTCATGTCGTCGATCACGGTGAGCCCGGTGGTCTGCGGCGCCGGCGGCGTGTAGCCGTCCCAGCCGCCGTCGAAGCGGTTGGCCCGCGCCGCCGGCAGCGGCACGGTGGCGCGCTCGCCGGTGCCGAGCCCGCCGGCGCGCAGCGCCTCCTGCTCGGCCGCGACCTCGGCGAGAAGGTCGGGCTTGGCGGTCTTCGACAGCAGCCGCGAGACCACGCCCACCGCCTTGGAGGCGTCTTCCACGTGGACCACGCCATGCTCGTATTCCGGCGCCACCTTGAGCGCGGTGTGCTTCTTCGAGGTGGTGGCCCCGCCGATCAGCAGCGGGATGTCGAGCCCCTGCCGGGTCATCTCGGCGGCGACCTCGACCATGCGGTCGAGCGACGGGGTGATCAGGCCGGAGAGCCCGATCACGTCGGCCTTCTCCTCGCGCGCTTTGGCGAGGATGTCCTCGGTGGGCACCATCACGCCCATGTCGACGACGTCGTAATTGTTGCACTGCAACACGACGCCGACGATGTTCTTGCCGATGTCATGGACGTCGCCCTTGACCGTGGCCATCAGCACCTTGCCCTTGGCCGAGGTGTCGCCGGAGCGGGCCTTCTCCTCTTCCATGTAGGGCAGGAGATGACCCACCGCCTGCTTCATCACCCGGGCCGACTTCACCACCTGGGGCAGGAACATCTTGCCCTCGCCGAAGAGGTCGCCGACGACGTTCATGCCGTCCATCAGCGGGCCCTCGATGACGTCGAGCGGCTTGTCGGCCTTCTGGCGGCATTCCTCGGTATCGGCGATGACGAAGTCGGTGATGCCGTGGACCAGCGCGTGTTCCAGCCGCTTCTCGACCGGCGCCTCGCGCCATTTCGGGTCTTCCTTCTTCTGCGCCTCGCCGGAGCCGCGGTACTTGTCGGCGATCTCCAGAAGCCGCTCGGTGGCGTCGGGGCGGCGGTTCAGCAGCACGTCCTCGACGCGTTCGCGCAGCTCCTCGGGGATGTCGTCGTAGACGGTGATCTGGCCGGCATTGACGATGCCCATGTCCATGCCGAGCGGGATGGCGTGGTAGAGGAAGCAGGAATGCATCGCCTCGCGGACCGGGTTATTGCCGCGGAACGAGAAAGACACGTTGGACAGCCCGCCCGAGATGTGGACGTCGGGCATGTCGGCCTTGATCAGCTTGATCGCCTCGAAAAAGGCGCGGGCGTAGTCGTTGTGCTCCTCGATGCCGGTGGCGACGGCAAAGATGTTGGGATCGAAGATGATGTCCCACGGCGCAAAGCCGGCCTTGTCGACCAGCAGGTCGTAGGAGCGCCGGCAGATCTTGTGCTTGTGCTCCGCGGTCTCGGCCTGGCCGCCCTCGTCGAAGGCCATGACCACCACCGCGGCGCCGTAGCGGCGGATGGTGCGGGCCTGTTCGAGGAACGCCGCCTCGCCCTCCTTGAGCGAGATCGAGTTGACCACGGCGCGGCCCTGCACGCATTTCAACCCGGCCTCGATGACCTCGAACTTGGAGCTGTCGATCATCACCGGCACGCGGGAGATGTCGGGCTCCGACGCGATCAGGTTGAGAAAGCGGGTCATCGCCTTCTCGCTGTCGAGCAGGCCCTCGTCCATGTTGACGTCGATGATCTGGGCGCCGTTCTCGACCTGCTGGCGCGCGATGTCGAGCGCCGCGGCGTAGTCGTCCTCCATGATCAGCTTCTTGAACTTGGCCGACCCGGTGACGTTGGTGCGCTCGCCGATATTGATGAAACTCGCGATGCCGCTCATGCCGCGCTCCCCGCTTCGAACATTTCGAGACCCGAGAGACGCATCCGCCGCACCGTGCCCGGCACCTTGCGCGGCGCCTTGCCGGCCACGGCCTTGGCGATGGCGGCGATGTGCTCGGGGGTGGTGCCGCAGCAGCCGCCGACGATGTTGACGAGGCCGGCATCGGCCCATTCGCCCAGATGCGCCGCGGTCTCCTCCGGCGTCTCGTCGTAGCCGCCCATCTCGTTCGGCAGGCCGGCATTGGGATAGGCGCTGATGCGGGTGTCGGCGACCTCCGAGAGGGTGCGGACATGGCGCCGCATCTCGGCCGCGCCGAGGGCGCAGTTCAGGCCGACGGCGAAGGGCCGGGCATGCGACATCGAGACCCAGAACGCCTCGGGCGTCTGGCCGGTCAGGGTGCGGCCCGAGCGGTCGGTGATGGTGCCCGAGATCATCACCGGCGGCACCGCCAGCCCCTCGTCGCGCAGGCTTTCGATGGCGTAGATCGCCGCCTTGGCGTTCAGCGTGTCGAAGATGGTCTCCACCAGCAGCAGATCGGCGCCGGCCTCGATCAGGGCGCGGGCGGCGTCGCCATAGGCTATGGCGAGGTCGTCGAAGGTGATGGCGCGGTAGCCCGGATCGTTGACGTCGGGGCTGATCGAGGCGGTCTGGTTGGTCGGCCCGATGCCGCCGGCGACGAAGCGCGGCCGGTCCGGGGTGGCGACCGCGTCGCAGGCCTCGCGCGCCAGCCGGACGCTTTCGCGGTTCATCTCGGCCACCAGCTCCTGCATGCCGTAATCGGCCTGCGCCACGGCGTTGGCGCCGAAGGTGTTGGTGCACAGGATGTCGGCGCCGGCCTCGAGGAAGGCGGCGTGGATGTCGCGGATCATCTCCGGCTGGGTCAGGCTGAGAAGCTCGTTGTTGCCGCCGACGTCGCGGGGATGGCCGGCGAAGCGGTCGCCGCGATAGGTCGCCTCGTCGGGCTTGTGGGTCTGGATCATCGTGCCCATGGCGCCGTCAAGAACGAGGATGCGTTCCTGGGCGAGGGCGGTCAGCTGGTCGGCTCGGCTCACGGTCGGGTCCTCATCGCATGGCGGGTCGGGGCGCTGTATAGCGCGTCGCGGGCTCCGGCGCACGCCGCCCGTGCGTGAAAAGCGCGCATGAAGATTATCGACCGGGCGCGGTCGACCACGGCATGCCGGCGGCGGAGCGGGTCAGCAGAAGGCCCGGAAGCCGCCGTACTGGCCCTTCAGGAAGAGCAGCGGCTCGCCCTCGCGCAGGCGGACGCGCAGCACCCGGCCGACGATGATCACGTGATCGCCGCCAGAATGCACCGCCTCCTGCCGGCAATCGAAGCGCGCCAGCGCGTTTTCGAGGATCGGCACGCCGTGCTCGTTCTCGGCCAGGTCGCCGGGGCCGAAGACGTAGCCGTCGCGCGCCACCTCGGCACAGAGTTCGGCCTGATCGGCGGCGAGGACGTGGATCGCGTAGTCGCGGGCCTCGGCGAAGTGGTGGAAGCGGCGCGAGGCCCGGGCCGGCGACCAGAGCACCAGCGGCGGGTCGAGCGACAGCGAGGCGAAGCTGTTGGCGACGATGGCGATCGGCCCCTCGGCGGTCGGCGTGGTGATGACCGTGACCCCGGTGGCGAACCGGCCGAGCGCGTCGCGGAAGGCGCGCTGGGTCTGCGGGCCGGGTTCGAAACTGTCGGTCTCGGGCGTCATTCTGCCGTCCATGTCAGGCCAATCCGTCGGGAACATGCGGGGGCGGTCGGTCCGGGTCCGGTTCTGACCCGATTCGGCGGTCCCGTCGAGATGTGGGGCGCCGCGGCCCGGCGACCAGTGTGCGGGCGCCGCGCCGCGTCGCCTTCGGGCCGCAAAAAAGGGCCCCGAAGGGCCCGGGCGGATGGTGATGATCGCAGAGTGCGGGGATCGGGGACGATGACGGCGGGACGGGTGCCGGGTGGGTCACGCGACCGCGGCCTCCCCTTATCGGGGCCGCGTGAACCGGATCAGATGTCGTGCCGCGCCGTATCGACGAAACGGCACTGGTAGCGAGCGATGGAATAACCGGGATTCTGCGTCGCCCATTTCGCCAGTTCCGGCTGCGCGCCCATCAGGCAGGCCATCGGCGAGATGTCGGTGTAGAGCATGGATTGTTCGCGACACTCGTTCGGGGCGGTGCTCAGGCAGGCGACAAACAGCAGTTCGATCATCGTGAAACTCCGTCAACTAGGATCATCGTCGTAGTCGAAACCTGCCATGCGCGCGGTAAAGTTCCGGCAAAGATCGCGCACGGCCCGGCCCCCGGAGGGGGTCGGACGGGGTAAGGCTGCACAAAGTATTGGCTTTTGCCGACACAATAGGCTGCACGGGTTTCTGTGCCGGACCGCCATGGTGAGGCTGCGCGACCTGTCACTGAAATTCCGGCTCGGCTTCGGCGCCGCGCTGCTGGCCGCCGCGGCGCTGCTCAACGCCGCGATCCTCGGCATTGGCGGCGAGGGCATCGCCGCCCGGCTCGACGCCTCGCTGGCGGCGGAACGGCGCATCGACCGCTACGCGGCGCTCTCCACCCAGGTCTCCACGGTGATCGTGGTGGCGACGGAATCGATCCAGCGCGGGCTCGAGCCCGAGGCCCGCATGGTGCGGCTCGACGGGCTGGCCTCGGCGGTGCGCCGCACCTTCGCCGGGCTGCGTCGCGATCTCGAGGCGGCGGTGCGCGAGGCCGGGGCGCTGGGCTTCGACGAGCAGTCGCGCCGAGCGACGCAATCGCTCGGCATCGCCCGCATGGAGGCGCTGTTCGCAACGCTGATGACGGCGATGGCCGACCCGCAGGCCGACCGCGAAAGGCTGCGCGGCCATGTCGACATCTTCGCCACCGGCTTCGACCCGGTGCTCAACGAGGTGGTGCGCGACGAGGTCCGGATGCGGGAGGCGATCCTCGCCGGCATCGCCGCGCTGCGCGAGCGGCTGACCACGCTGGCGCTGGCGATCTCGGCGCTGTCGCTCCTGGCCTTCGCGCTGTTCCAGTTCGGGCTGGTGGCGCCGCAGCTGCGCCGGCTCGACCGGCTGCGCGAGGCGGCGCAGCGCATCGGGCAGGAGGAGTTCGACCTGCGCCTGCCCGAGGAGGGCCGCGACGAGATCGGCACCCTGTTCGCCGAGACCAACCGCATGACCGACGCGCTGGCGGCGCGGCGCGACGCCGTGCAGGCGGAATGGGCGCGGCTCAACGACACCATCGCCGCGCGCACCGAGGCGCTGCGCGAGGCCAATGCCCGGCTGGCCCGCACCGACGAGGACCGCCGCCGCTTCTTTGCCGATGTCAGCCACGAGCTGCGCACGCCGCTGACGGTGATCCTGATGGAGGCGCAGCTCGGCCGGGCCGGTGCGGCGGCGCCCGCCGAGGCCTTCGCCACCATCGAGGCGCGGGCCGAGGGGCTGAACCGGCGCATCGACGACCTGCTGCGCATCGCGCGTTCGGAAAGCGGCCGGCTGGCGCTCGAGGCGGCGCGGCTCGATCTGGCCGCGACGGCGCGCGCGGCGCTCGAGGAGGTGCGCCCGGAACTGACCGCGGCGGGCATTGCCGCCGAACTCGACGCCACCGGCCCGGTGCCGGTGATCGGCGACGGCAACTGGCTGCGGCAGGTGGTGGCGGGGCTTCTGCGCAACGCCGTGCGGCACGCCCGCGAGGGCGGCGCGGTGCGGGTCGCGGTGGCCGCCGGGGCGGACGGTTTCGGCTGCGTGGCGGTGCTCGACAACGGTCCCGGCATCGCCGCGCCGGACCGCGAGACGATGTTCGAGCGCTTCGCCCAAGGCCGGGGCGAAAGCCGCGGCGAGGGCTTCGGCATCGGGCTGGCGCTGGCGCGCTGGGTGATCGAGGAGCAGGGCGGCCGGCTGACCATCGAGAGCCCGGTGGCCCGCGCCGAGGCGCTGGGCCCGGGACCCGGAACCAAGGTCACGGTAGGCATCCCGCGACCCGCGGACTAGGTTCGCCGCCATGAGCGATCTCCGGCCGCGCATCCTGATCGTCGACGACGATCCCCAGATCACCTCGGCGCTGGTGCGGGGGCTGGCGCTGCACGGCTACGACGCCGAGGCCGAGCACCGCGCCGCGCCGGCGCTCGACAAGCTCGCCGGCGGCTCCTTCGCGGCGGCGGTGGTGGACGTCATGCTGGGCGCGGAGAGCGGGCTCGACCTGGTGCGCGGCATCCGCGCCGCCGGGCACGGCCTGCCGGTGGTGATGCTGTCGGCGCTCTCCGAGGTCGAGGACCGCGCCGCCGGGCTCGAGGCCGGGGCCGACGACTACATCGTCAAGCCGTTCTCCTTCGACGAGCTGGTGGCGCGCATCCGGGTGCAGGAGCGCCGCGCCGACGCCGCGCGGCCGCGGCCGGCCCGGCTCGACCCGCGCGCCCGCACCCTGACCGGGCGCGACCGCACGGTGACCCTGACCGAGCGCGAATGCGACCTGCTGCGCTATTTCATGCGCCAGCACGGCGCGGTGCGCGCCCGCCACGAGATCTTCGAGGCGCTGTGGGCCGGCGAGGGCTCGAACAGCGAGAACGTCGTCGACGTCTATCTCGGCTACCTGCGCCGCAAGATTTCTCCGGCCGAGGAATTCGGATTCGAGATCAAGACCCTGCGCAATCGCGGCTTCGTGCTCGAGGGGCGCGTCCCGGATCTCGGCCAGGGTCCGGTTGCGACCTAAGGATGCGTCGCTCTTAGAATATAAGACTCGCTTGAATCGGGGTCGGCCGCCATCTTTCGCGGAGTAAAGGCACATCTATGAGGAGGAATCATCATGGCCTGGACGAAGCCTGTCATCCGCGAGATCGAGTGCGGCATGGAAATCAACATGTACGGCCCCGAAGAGGACGGCGTCCTGTTCTGAGTGACGACGGCGCGCGGGGTTTCCGGTAATGGCATTCCGCGCGCATATCCTTGGGGCGGCCGCCGGTGGCGGGCTGCCCCAATGGAATTGCGGCTGCGAGAACTGCAACCTCGCCCGCGCCGGCCGCATCCCGGCCCAGACGCAATCCTCGCTGGCGGTGACGGCGAACGGCACCGATTGGGCGATCCTGAACGCCTCTCCCGACATCCGCGCCCAGCTCGCCGCGGCGCCCGTGCTGCACCCGACCGGGCTGCGCGACATGCCGCTGGCCTCGGTGCTGGTGACCAACGGCGACATCGACCACGTGGCCGGCCTGCTGACGCTGCGGGAAATGCAGCCCTTCACGCTCTACGCCACGCCCGCGATCCATGAGGTTCTGGCCGCCAACCCGATCTTCGCGGCGCTGAACCCGGCGGCGGTGACGCGGGCGCCAATCTCCATGGAGACCGCGCAGGAGATCGCGCCGGGCCTGACCGCGACGCTGTTCCCGGTGCCGGGGAAGGTGCCGCTCTACATGGAGGGCGATCGGGTGGAGACCGAACTGCTGGGCGAACAGACGGTGGGCGTGCAGCTCGAGGCGGCGGGCCGGACGGCGTTCTACATTCCCGGCTGCGCCACCCTCACCGACGATCTGCGCGCCCGGCTCGACGGCGCGGAGACGCTGTTCTTCGACGGCACGCTGTGGCGCGACGACGAGATGCTGCGCGCCGGGCTCGGCCAGAAGACCGGCAAGCGCATGGGGCATATGTCGATGGACGGACCGGACGGCTCGCTCGCCGCCTTCGCCGATCTCAGCATCGGCCGCCGGGTCTACGTCCACATGAACAACACCAACCCCGTCCTGCGCCCGGACTCGGACCAACGCCGCGCCGCCGAGGCCGCCGGCTGGACCATCGGGCAGGACGGCATGGAGATCGCGCTATGAGCAAGCAGGACCCGCAGAGCCGCGAGGCGTTCGACGCCCGGCTGCGCCAGATCGGGGCGGAGCGCTACCACGACCTGCACCCGTTCCACGACCGCCTGCATGGCGGCGCCTGCACCCCGGACGAGGTGCGCGCCTGGGTCATCAACCGCTACTATTACCAGCATTCGATCCCGATGAAGGACGCGGCCTTCATGTCGCGTGTCGAGGATCCGGATCTGCGCCGCGCCTGGCGGAGCCGCATCGAGGATCACGACGGCACCGCCGAGAACGAGGGCGGCATCCGGCGCTGGCTGCGGCTGGCCCGCGCCGTGGGGCTCGACCCCGATTACGTGGCCTCGCGCCGGGGCGTGCTGCCGGCGACCAGGTTCGCCGTCGACGCCTATGTCCGCTTCGTGCGGGAAAAGACCCTGCTGGAGGCGGTGGCGGCCTCGCTGACCGAGCTCTTCGCGCCGAAGATCCATGCCAGCCGGATCGAGGGGCTGCTGCAGAACTACGACTTCGCCGACGATTCGGCGCTGTCCTATTTCCGCAACCGCCTGAAGGAGGCGCCGAAGGACGTGGCCTTCGGCCTGGCCTGGGTGCTCGACCATGCCGACACCGCGGAAAAGCAGGACCAGGCGGCGGCGGCGCTGATCTTCAAGACCGACGTGCTGTGGTCGCAGCTCGACGCGCTCTGGGCCGCCTATGTCGAACCGGGACGGATCCCGCCGGGCGGCTGGCAGCCGGGCACCGGGCTTCTGGACGCGAGGGCGGCGTGATGGAGCGCGACGCCATCCCCTACCTGCCGCGCGGCGTGCGCATCCACCGCGACCGGGTGCGCGACGCCTGGGTGCTGCTGGCGCCGGAACGCGCCATCACCCTCGACCAGATCGGCCATGCCATCCTGGCGGAGCTCGACGGCAAGCGCTCCTTCGGCGAGATCACCGCCGCGCTGGCCGCCAAGTACGACGCCCCGGAAGAGGCCATCGCCAAGGATTCCGCGGGCTTTCTCGGGGCGCTGCGCGAACGCCGCTTCCTGGAGGTTCTGCCATGAATGCCGAGACCCCGATCGTCCGCCCGCCGATCGCCATGCTGGCCGAGCTGACCCATCGCTGCCCGCTGTCCTGCCCCTATTGCTCGAACCCGGTGGAGCTGGCGCGGATCGACCGCGAGCTCGACACCGCGGCCTGGGTCGACGTGTTCCGGCAGGCCGCCGATCTCGGCGTGCTGCAGCTCCACCTCTCGGGCGGCGAGCCGGCGTCGCGCCGCGATCTCGAGGATCTGGTGGCGGCGGCGCGCGAGGCCGGGCTCTACACCAACCTGATCACCTCGGGCATCGGGCTGTCGGAGAAGCGTCTGGCGGCGCTCGATGCCGCCGGGCTCGACCACGTGCAGCTCAGCCTGCAGGGCACCACGCCCGAGATGGCGGACGAGATCGGCGGCTATCGCGGCGGCTTCAAGCGCAAGATGCAGGTCGCCGACTGGATCGGCGCCATCGGCTTTCCGCTGACCCTGAATGCGGTGCTGCACCGGCGCAACCTGCACCAGCTGCCGCGCGCCATCGAGATGGCGGTGGAGATGGGCGCCCGGCGCATCGAGGTCGCCACCGTGCAGTTCCACGGCTGGGCGCTCAAGAACCGCGCCGCGCTGATGCCCACGCGCGAGCAGGCTCGTGAGGCCGACCGCATCGTCGCCGAGGCGCGCGCGGCGCTCAAGGGCACGCTGGTGATCGACTACGTGCCGGCGGATTACCATTCCGACTATCCCAAGCGCTGCATGGGCGGCTGGGGCACGACCGGGCTCAACGTCGCGCCGGACGGCAAGGTGCTGCCCTGCCACGCCGCCGAGTCGATCCCGCATCTGCGCTTCGACAATGTGCGCGACCGGCCGCTGGCCGAGATCTGGTATCGCGGCGCCGCCTTCGAGGCCTATCGCGGCACCGACTGGATGCAGGAGCCCTGCCGGTCCTGCGCCCGCAAGACCGTGGATTTCGGCGGCTGCCGCTGCCAGGCGATGGCGATCCTCGGCGATCCCGGCGCCACCGATCCGGTCTGCATCAAGTCGCCCCATCACGGCGCGCTGGAAGTGGCGGCCGAGACCTTCGCCCATGCCGACGCGGCCGATCTGATCTATCGCGGCGCCCCGGGCCGCAGCGTGGAGCCCGCGGAATAACGCAGCGCGCCGCCATACCGGCCCGCGTCCGACCTCGCGGGATCGGCATTGGACGCGCGCGCCCGGCCTGCCTAGCTTCCCGACGGGAGGGAGGCAGGCGATGATCCTTGCAAGAGTGGTGGCCGTCGCGGTCGCGATCTGGGCGACGGCGGCGGGGGCCCGGATGTCCGAGCCGGACCGCCTGATCTGGCTCGACCTCGTGCAGAAGGGCTGGATCTACGAATTGCGCAGCACCATGCTCGGCCGCGACCTGTCGATCCCGGTGCGCATCCACGGCCGAAACCTGGCCGGTGCCGCGCTCTGCATCGTCGGCGAACCGCCGCAGCCGCAGACCCGCGCGGTGCTCGACGCGTTCCGCCTCCTGATGCGCGAGGTGCATGGCCGGGCGCTGCCGATGCGCTATGCCGGCGCCTCGGCGCGGGCCTGCGGCACCGGCCGCGTCGCGGTGCTGCGGCTGTGGTCGGGGCGGCCCCCCAATGCGGCGCTGACCGAGGATCTGGTCTGGATGGACGCCATCCACGGTCTCGGCCTGCCGCCGCAGCGCAGCTATGCCGCGCATTCGCCGGCCATGGCGCAGACCTTCTTCGGCCGCCGCGGCAGCGGCACCCACCTGATGGTCAAGCAGGCCGCCGGTCCGGAGATGACCGCGCTCGAGGCCGCCTTCTACCGCTCGATCCTCGTCGAGGAGCTGTTCCAGGCCTTCACCTTCGGCATGGACATCCTGCATTTCGACCGCGCCGCGCCCTTCGCCTCGAAGCTCGAGGAATACCCGGTCAACCTCGCCAACCTGCCGTGGAACAGCCCGGCCTTCATGGAGGGGCTGCTGCGCTCCAACCCGCCCGGGCTCTGCGATTTCGACGTCTTCATGCTGCACGCGGTGGCGCGGGCGCCGGTGGAGCAGACCACCGAGGCGGCGTTCCTCGACTTCGTGACGGCGGAGTTCGAGCCGCTGCTCGCCGCAGCCCGGCGCACCCTGGCGGACGCGCGGATCGCCCTGATCCACGACCCCGATTGCCGCGGCCCGTTCGACTGAGGCGGAATGCGACCTTGGGCGGTGTTTGTCAGCGGCGCCGCGGCGGCTAGGCTCGGCCCGAGACGCGCCGGGGAGGGCGCGGCGGGAGACCCAGGATGGATCAGAGGACAGGCGCCGCGCCGTCGGGCATTGCCGGGCTGGCCGCGCATCTCGGCACCGGGCTGATCGGCCACGAGACGCTGATCGAACGGCTGCTGATCGGCCTCCTGGCGGGCGGCCACCTGCTGGTCGAGGGGGCGCCGGGCCTGGCCAAGACGCGCGCGGTGAAATGGCTCGCCGACGCGGTCGAGGGCAGCTTCGCGCGCATCCAGTCGACCCCCGACCTGATGCCCGCGGACCTCACCGGGACCCCGGTCTGGCGGCCGCAGGACGGCAGTTTCGAATTCGTCCCCGGCCCGGTCTTCCACAACCTCGTTCTGGTCGACGAGATCAACCGCGCCCCGCCCAAGGTGCAATCGGCGCTGCTCGAGGCGATGGCCGAGCGCCAGGTCACCTCGGGCAACGTCACCCATGCGCTGCCCGACCCGTTCCTGGTGGTGGCGACGCAGAACCCGATCGAGCATGACGGCACCTTCCCGCTGCCCGAGGCGCAGCTCGACCGCTTCCTGCTGCACGTGGTGCTGACCCTGCCCGACGCCGCGACCGAGCGGCGCATCCTCGACCTCGTCGAGGCCGAGGGCCAGGAGGCGCCGATTCGGCCGCCGCGCCTGCGCCGCGAGGAGCTGGCCCGGGCGCGCGCCGAGGCGATGGCGGTGCACCTGTCGCCGGCGCTCCGCGACTACATCGTGCGGCTGGTGGTCGCCACGCGCGAGCCGCCCTTCGCCGAGGAGGTCGAGCACGCGGTCAGCCCGCGCGGCTCGCTGGCGCTGGCCGCCGCGGCCAAGGCGCGGGCCTATCTCGAGGGCCGCGACCACGCCCTGCCCGAGGACGTCGCCGCGGTCTCTGCCGACGCGCTGGCGCACCGCATGGTGCTGACCTGGCGCGCGGTGGCCGAGGGCCGGACGCCGCGGGCGCTGGTGGCCGACCTGCTGGCCCGGGTGGAGGCGTTGTGAGCGAGGCGCTCCGCGCGCCGGGCGTCGGGCTCGACGCCGCGGGGCTGATCGGCCTGCGCGGCGTGGCGCTGGCGGCGCGCGGCGAGATGCCGCTCTCGGCGCTGCCGGGCGGTTTCGTGACCCGGCGCCGCGGCCACGGCCAGGAGGTCGCCGACGTGCGCGACTACGTGGCCGGCGACGACATCCGCCATCTCGACCGCGGCAGCACCGCCCGCACTGGGCGGCTGCATGTCCGGCAATTCCAGGAGGAGCGCGACCGCGTCAGCCTGCTGGTGGCCGATTTCCGGCCCGCCATGCTCTGGGGCACGCGCCGCGCCTTCCGCTCGGTGGCCGCCGCCGAGGCGCTGGCGCTGATCGGCTGGCGGGTGGTCGAGGAGGGCGGCCGGGTCGGGCTGCTGGCGCTGGGCGCCGGCCCGCCGGTGGCGGTGCCGCCGCGCGGCCGCGCCCGCGGCATGCTGGAGGTGATCGGCGGCCTGGTGCGGGCGCATGAGGCGGCGCTGGCCCTGGCGCTCACCGGGGCCGACCGCGATCCGCCGCTGGAGGCCGGTCTGGCACGGCTCGAACGCATCGCGCCGCGCGGCGCCGAGCTGGTCATCGCCTCGGGCTTCGACGCGGTCGGGCCGGGCTTCGACGACCGCATCGCGGCGCTCGGACGCGGCCGGGTGCCGCGCCTGCTGGCGATCCGCGACGGCGGCACCGCGCGCCTGCCGCGCGGCAGCTACCCGATCCGGCTGCCCGACGGCAGCCGGGCGCGGGCCCGGATCGACGGCGGCCCGGCCCCGGCGGCCGAGATCCGCATCGCCGGGCTGGCGGCGCTGGCGCTCGATGCCGCGACCGCCCCGGCGGCGCTCGCCGACCGGCTCGCCGCCGCCTTCCCGGCCGACCGGGAGCCCTGACATGGAGGAGGTGGCGCCGGCACGCGGGCTGAGCGAGGAGGCGATGCTGGCCGGGCTGCGCGACCTGCGCCTGCCGGTGACCGGCGGCGCGGAGCTGGCCGCCGATCTCTGCGCCGCCTTCGCGCTGGGCCTCTTGGCGGCGCTGGCGCTGGGCCTCCTGCTGCGCGCCGTGACCCGGCGGGCGCCGCGGCGCGCCGAGACCGGGATCGAGGCCGATTTGGCGCGGCTCGCCGCGCTGCCCGACGAGGCCCGGCGGCTGGCGCTCCTGCACCTGCTGCGCGGCCGCGCCCCGGAGCGCGTGCGGACGCTCGGCCCGGCGCTCTACCGACCCGGCGGCCTGCCCGAGGCGGCCTGGCTCGAAGCCGAGCTGCGGCGGCCATGATCGCCTTCGCGCAGCCCTGGATGGCGCTCCTGCTGCCGCTGCCGCTGCTCTTGGCGCGGCTGCTGCCGCCGCGGGGCGAGAGCATGGCGGCGCTCGCCGTGCCCGAACGGGTCGGCCGCGACCTCCTCGCCGTCCACCGCGCCGGGCGGCTGTCCCGCGCCCGGGCGCGGCTCCTGCCCTGGGCGGTCTGGGCATTGCTGGTGCTGGCGCTGACCGGGCCGCGGCTACTCGAGCCGGTGCCGGCGCTCAGGGTCAGCGGCCGCGACCTCGCCGTGGCGCTCGATCTCTCGGGCAGCATGGTGCGCGACGACTTCTTCCTCGACGGCGCCCCGGTGACCCGGATGGAGGCGGTGCAGCGCGTCGGCGCGGATTTCGTCCGCCGCCGCGCCGGCGACCGGGTGGCGCTGATCGTCTTCGGCTCCGAGGCCTATTACGCCGCGCCCTTTTCCTTCGACACCGAGGCGGTGGCGCGCCGCATCGAGGAGGCGCAGATCGGCATCTCGGGCCGCGCCACCAATATCAGCGACGCGCTGGGCCTGGCGCTGAAGCGCATGGCGGGCAGCGCGGCGGCCTCCCGGGTGGTGATCCTGCTGTCGGACGGGGTCAACAATGCCGGTGTCACCAATCCCCGCGGGGTGGCCGAGCTGGCCGCCGAGATGGGGGTGAGGGTGCACACCATCGCGCTTGGCCCCAAGGACACCGAGAGCGCCGCCGAGGGCGAGCGCGGCGTCGTCGACGCGGCGACGCTGGCGGCGATCTCGGAGATCTCCGGCGGCGAGACTTTCCGGGTCCGCGACACCGAGGACCTGGTCGCCGTGGCCGCCGCGCTGGACCGGCTCGAAGCCACCGAGGCGGCGGGGCTCGCGGCCGAGATCTGGCGCGAGCTCTGGCTCTGGCCGGCCGCCGCGGCGGCGCTTCTGGGCCTCGCCCTGGCCTGGCGGGAGGCGGCATGAGCGGCGTCGAGTTCACCCTGCTGAGGCCGCTCTGGCTCCTCGCCCTGCCGGCGCTGGCGCTCCTGGCCTGGGCGCTCGGGCGGCGCCGCGGCGCGCTGGGCGATTGGGGCCGGGTGGTCGATCCGGCGCTGCTGCGCGCGCTGCGGGCGCTGGGCCGGGTCGATGCCGGGCGCGGCGGGCTGGCCGGCAAGCCGGCGCTGGCGCTGGCCGCGCTGGCGGTTCTCGCGCTGGCCGGCCCGGCGGTCGAGCGCCGCGACGCCACCGCCTTCCGCAACCTCGACGGTGTGGTGCTGGTGGTCGATGCCTCGCCGTCGCTGATCGAGGGGGCGGACTGGCCGGCCTTCCTGACCATGGCGCGTTTCGGCATCGCCGTCCTCGGCGCCCGGCCCGCCGCGCTGGTGGTCTTTGCCGGCGACGCCTATGTCGCCACCGACCTGACCGGGGACACCCGCCAGCTGGGCCAGACGCTGTCGCTTCTCGAGCCCGGCACGGTGCCCGATCCCGGCAGCCGGCCGGAACGCGGGCTGGCGCTGGCGCGGCGCATCCTGGCGGAGGCCGGCATGCTGACCGGCGAGGTGGTGCTGCTCAGCGATGGCGGCGGGCTGGGCGCCGCGGCGCTGGCCGAGGCCGAGGCGCTGCGCAACGAGAATGCCAGCCTCACGGTGATCGCCGCCGAGGCCGCCGGGGCGCAGGCGGCGGCGCTGGCCGCGGCCGGCGGCGGGCGGGTCTTCGGGCTGCGCGACAGCGCCGGGTTCGCCGCGCATATCCGCGCCGGCGCCCGGTCGCGGCTGGTGCGGCAGGACTATCCGCTGCTCTTCTGGTCCGATCTCGGCCGCTGGCTGCTGCTCGCGGCGCTGCTGCCGGCGGCGCTGCTGTTCCGCCGGAGGGCGCCGTGAAGGCGCGCTGGATCGCGCTCGCGGCGCTTGCCGCCGCGGCGCTGGCCGTGCTGTTGGACGGCGCCGCGCCGTTCGGCCGCGCGCTACTCGGCGCCGGGCAGGCGGGCGCGGCGGCGTCGCTCCTCGACGACCCGGACTGGCGCGGCGCGGCGCTCTACCGCGCCGGCGACTGGGACGGCGCCGCGGCGGCGTTCCGCGATGCCGGCGACGCCTATCATCTCGGCCTCGCCGAGACCCGGGCCGGGCGCTACGCCGCCGCGCTCGAGGCCTTCGACCGGGCGCGGGCCGGCGGCGACCGCGACGCCGCGGCGAATTTCGACCTGGTGGCGGCGCATTACGGCGGCCTCGCGCTCGACCCCGAGGCCGCTATCAGCTGGGCGGCGGAGCGCGACCGCGCCGGCGCCACGCTGGCGGCGCCCACCGGGCAGGGCCAGGGCCGCGCCGCGGCCTCGGGCGACGAGGCCACCAATGCCGGCGCGCTGCTCGGCCTGCCGGAGCTCGAAAGCCGCGGGCGGCTCGGGGTCCGGCGGGTCTTCGACGACAAGTTCATCGTCGCCAACGAGCGCTGGCTGGAACAGCTCTCGGACGTGCCGGGCGAATACCTCGCCGCGCGCATCGCCCACGAGGCCAAGCGCCGCGCCGCCCTGGGCCTCGCGCCGCCGCCGCCGGAGGATCCGCGATGAGCCTGCGCCTGGCGCTTTTCCCCGTGCTGCTCTGGGCGCTCCTCGCCGGCGCCGCCGCGGCGCAGAGCCGCGAGGTCCGGCCCCGCGATGCCGAGCTCAGCGTCACCATCGCCGAGACCGAGGCGGTGCCCTTCACGCAGGAGATGGTTCTGATCACCATCCACGGCGTGTACCGCCGGCACGTCACCCGCGAACGGCTGGAAGCGCCCGCCTTCGACGGGTTCAACTGGATGCAGCTCGGCCCCGACAGCTGGTACGAGACGGTGGAGAACGGCCGCAAGGTGAAGAACTTCAAGCGCCGCATGGCGCTGTTTCCGGACCGCGCCGGGCGTCTCGAGATCGGCGCCTTCACCCATCACCTGACGCTGACCGACGAGGGCGACGACTGGTTCGAGCATGCCATCCGCTCCGAACCGCTGAGCCTCGAGGTCCGCCCGGCGCCCGATCCCGGACCCGGCGGCTGGTGGTTCCCGGTGCGCCAGCTGCAGGTCTCGGACCAGTGGTCGAACGCCCCGGACCAGCTGCAGCCGGGCGACGGCGTGCTGCGGGTGATCCGGCTCGAGGCGGTGGGCGCCTCGCCCGACATGTTCCCGCCGATGCCGGAGCTGACCTCGCCCTCGGCGATGATCTTTCCGCATCCCGAGAAGCGCTTCACCGAGCTGTCGCCGGAAGGGCCGGTCTCCTATGTCTTCTGGCGCTGGACCATCCGGCCCGGCAACGACGTCTCGGCGATCGTCGAGCCGATCAGCTTCGGCTATTACGACACAAGGGAACGGCAGCCGCGGCAGGTCACCATCTCGCCCCAGCGGGTGGCCTTCGAGACCGCGACCCTGGCCGATCCGGCGGCCCCCGACGGCACGCCGCCCTCCGGCCGGCTGCACCGCGGCGCGCTGGCCGGGCTGGCGGGGCTGGGCTTCGCGCTCGGGCTCGCGGCGCTCCTGGCCGGACGCCGCGCGGCGGGGCTCGGCCGGGTGCTGGCCGGCACCGGGCTCGATCCCCTGGCGCGCCGCCTGCGCGGCGCCGCGCGCCGCGGCGCCACCGCGCTGATGGGCCGCGACGGCGCCAGCGCGGCGCGGCGGCAGCTCTTGTCGCGGCTCGACGCGGCGATGTTCGGCCCGCCGGGGGCCGCGGCCCCCGATCTGCGCGATTTCGCCCGCAGATTCCTCGCCGCGCGGCCGGATTCGCCCCATACTATCTGAGGTATTGTGTCGGCGGGCGACGCGGCTCACGCTACGTCGGCCGGTGGCGCGATGATCCCAACCGGCTCCAGGGAGGTTTTCATGGGTATTTTTTCGAACCTTTTCGGCGGCGGCGAGACCAAGACCCGCTCGTCCGGCGGCGACCAGCATTCCGACGTCAAGATTCATCCGCAGGTCGATGACGGCATTCCGCGCGGCGGCGCCAGCTTCTCCGGCGGCCGGCTGAGCTGCAAATGCGCCAGCGACCCGGTGATCGTGGAGGTCTCGGCGCAGACCGCGCACAACCACGTTTGCGGCTGCACCAAGTGCTGGAAGCCCCAGGGCGCGACGTTCAGCCAGGTGGCGGTGGTCGGGCGCGATCACGTCTCGGTGGTGCAGAACGGCGAGAAGCTCGACCGCGTGGACCCCCGCGCCACGATCCAGCGCCATGCCTGCAAGAGCTGCGGCGTGCACATGTTCGGCCGCATCGAGGACGAGTCGCATCCCTTCCACGGGCTCGATTTCGTGCATACCGAGCTGTCCGACGAAACCGGCTGGTCGCCGCCGGAATTCGCCGCCTTCGTCTCCTCGGTGATCGAATCCGGCGTCGACCCGTCGCGCATGGACGCGATCCGCGGACGGCTGCGCGAGATCGGGCTCGAGCCCTACGATTGCCTGTCGCCGGCGCTGATGGACGCCATCGCGACCCATACCGCCAAGCAGAAGGGCGTTCTGAGCTGAGCGCCGGCCGGCGCCGGCCGTCAGCGGCCCGGTGCCGGCGGCGGAACTGGACGATGGTTGGCGTTGCCGTCGCGGTAGGGCCCGGGTTATCGTTCGCCCCGGGAGGACGCATCTCATGAAACACGATCCCGTCATGCCGCCGGCGGCGCGCATCCGGTCGGTGGTCATCGTCGACGATCACCCGCTCTACAGCGACGCCCTGGCCGCGGCCCTGCGGCTGGTCTTCCCGGAATGCCGGATCGAGACCGCCCAGACCCTGGCCGCGGCGCTCGACACCATCGAGGCCGGATTCGCGCCCGACCTCGTGATGTTCGACCTGAAGCTGCCGGACGTGCAGGGCATCTCCGGCTTCCAGGCCCTGCGCGACCGGGTGCCCGACACGCCGATCCTGGTGATCTCGTCGCTGACCTCGATCGAGGTCGTGCAGGCGCTGATGGCCGAGGGCGCGGCCGGCTTCCTGCCCAAGGACGCCTCGGCGCAGGTGCTGAAATCGGTGCTGGCCGATGTCAGCGCCGGGCGCCGCTACGTGCCCAAGGATTACCAGAGCGTGCCGCGCGAGGCCGCCGAGGGCACCGGCCCGTCCGGGGCGCAGGCGCGGATCGCCGAGCTGACCCCGCAGCAGGCCAAGATCATGAAGCTGATCTGTGCCGGCAAGCCGAACAAGCAGATCGCCTACGAGCTTGACCTCGCCGAGGCCACGGTGAAGGCGCATATCACCGCGCTGCTGCGGCGGCTCGGCGTGCAGAACCGCACCCAGGCGGCGGTGCTGGTGGAGACCGCGCTGGCCGACAGCGTCGGCGATCCCGATGCCCGCGCCTTCCTGAGCCAGTAGGCCGGCGATGAACAACGCGATGCGCGGCCCCGCCTTCGTCGGCGTCGCGGTGTCGCACGCCGCCGAGCCCGAGGACGCGGTGGCCGAGGCGGCCGCCGGGCTCGGGCTCGAGGAAGCCTGCTTCGTGCTGGTTCTGGTTCCCGACCGCTTCCCGCTGCCGCGGCTGGCGGCGGCGCTGAGCGACCGGCTTGGCGGCGTGCCGGCCTTCGGCTGCACCACCGCCGGCCAGATCACGCCCCGCGGCTACGAGACCGACGCGCTGATGCTGCTGGCCTTTCCGCGGCGGCATTTCCGCTGCGCCTCGCTGCTGATCGAGGAGCTGAAGCCGCTGCCGATCCAGCGCATCGCCGAACGCGCCGAGCGGCTGGTCACCCGGTTCCCGCGCACCGCCGGCTGGGAGCGGCTGGCGCTGGTCTTTGCCGACGGGCTGGCCAAGCAGGAGGACATGCTGGTCTCGGTCCTGCAGATGGCGCTGGAGCGGGTGCCGGTCTTTGGCGGCTCGGCCGGCAACGGCCTGCGCTTCGAGGAGACCTTCGTGCTGCACGAGGGCCGCTTCCATACCAATGCGGCGCTCCTGCTGGTGCTGGAGACCGACCTGCGGTTCCAGGGCCTGGGCTTCGACCATTTCCTGCCCACCGGCACCCAGATGGTGGTCACCGAGGCGGTGCCCGAGGAGCGCCTGGTGGTGGAGCTGAACGGCGCCCCGGCGGCGCATGAATATGCCCGGCTGATCGGCGTGCCCTACGATCGCCTGTCGCCGCAGGTCTTTGCCGAGAACCCGATCCTGGTGCGCCAGAACATGACCTACCACGTGCGCGCCATCCAGCAGGTGGTGGAGGGCGGCGCGCTGTCCTTCCTGTCGGCCATCGATGACGGGCTGATCCTGACCCTGGGTCGCGGCAAGGAGATCCTGCAGACCCTCGAGGCCGGGCTGACGCTGGGCGAGGGCCGCGGCGCGGGACCGGATTTCGTGCTCGGCTTCGACTGCGTCCTGCGCAAGCTGGAGATCGAGATGAAGGGCCTGAGCGTCGCGGTGTCGGACATCTTCCGGCGCCGCCGGGTGCTGGGCTTCAACACCTATGGCGAGCAGCATTGCGGCGTCCACGTCAACCAGACCTTCGTGGGCGTGGCCTTCTTCGAACCGGCGCGGAGGGACCTGGCATGATCGATCCCAGCGAACCGCTCGAACGCCAGGTCGCGCGCCAGCAGAAGATCATCGACGCGCTGGTGCGCCGCACCAACCGCCAGCACGAGCTCGGCACCTCGGCCTATGGCGCGTTCCAGTCGGCGATCGCGCTGCAGGAACAGGTCTGGGCCAAGACCCGCGACCTCGAACGCACCGAGACCGAGCTGGAAAGCGTGCGCCACGACCGCGAGCGCACGCGCAAGAACCTGTCCGACGCGCTGTCGGCGATGGAGGGCGGCTTCGCGCTGTTCACCGATGGCCGGCTGGTGGTCAGCAACGACCTGTTCCAGGGCCTTCTGCCGGACATCGAGGACCGCGTCGTTCCCGGCCTGCCGCTCGACGCCTATTTCGACCTGATGGCCGAAAGCCGGCACCTGATCTCCACCGACGGACGCATCCATTCCTCGCTCAGCAATGCCCGGCAGGGCCCGGTCGGCGCCTCGGTGCTGTCGCTGGTGATGGAGCTGTCGGGCGACCGCTGGTTCCAGATCAACCTGCAACGCACCTCGTCGGACAACGTGGTGATGCTGCAGACCGAGATCACCGCCATCGTGCGCCACAACCGCTCCGAGCGCGAGAGCCTGATCGACCGCCAGGCGCATTACCTGCAGGCGGCGGTCGAGAACATGTCCTCGGGGATCTGCACCTTCACCCAGAACGGCGAGACGATTCTGCACAACACGCGGTTCCGCGAACTTCTCGGCCTGCCCTACACGCTGCTGCAGCCCGGCACGCGGCTCGAGCAGATCCTCGACTACACGCGCCAGAACGGCCTGATCCAGGACGCGCAGGCGCTGGATTTCGTGGCCTGGCAGGAGCGGCTGAACCGCCAGGGCCGGTTCCGCAAGCGGCTGCGGCATGCCGGCGGCCGGGTGCTCGACCTGCATGCCAACCGGCTGCCCGACGGCGGGTCGCTGGTCGAGGTCAAGGACGTGACGCTGGAGAGCCGCGCCACCGAGGTGCTGGAAAAGCGCGTCGCCGAGCGCACCGAGGAACTGACCCGCGCCAACCGCCGCCTGACCGCGCAATACGAGGCCCAGGCCCGCGTCGAGGAGGAGCTGCGTCTGGCCAAGGAGCGCGCCGAGGCCGCGGTGTCGTCGAAGACCCGCTTCCTGGCCGCCGCGAGCCACGACCTGCTGCAGCCGATCAACGCGGCGAAGCTGCTGATCTCGACCCTGATGGAGACCGCCGAGGGCAGCGCGCTCGCGCCCACGGTGGAGCGGCTCGACGGCTCCTTCGCCTCGATCGAGACGCTGCTGCACGCGCTGCTCGACATCTCCCGGCTGGACAGCGCCGAGGGCGCGCTGACGCCGGCGGAGGTCTGCCTCGGGACGCTGATGCACGGGGTGATCGAGGACCAGATGCCGGTGGCGGCCAAGAAGGGCGTGCGGCTCGACATGGTGCCCTGCTCGGCGGTGGTGAAATCCGACCAGCGCTACCTGATGCGGTCGATCCAGAACCTGGTGGTCAACGCCATCCAGTACACGCCCGAGGGCGGCCGCGTGCTGGTGGGCTGCCGGCGGCGCGGCGCCGGCAGCGTGGTGCTGGAGGTCTGGGATACCGGGCTCGGCATTTCCCGCAGCGACCAGAAGCGCATCTTCGAGGAATTCGCCCGCGCCTCCAACGTGCCTTTCGGCTCCGGCATGGGGCTCGGCCTGTCGATCGTCGAGCGGACCTGCCGGCACATGGGCCACAAGGTCCGGGTGCGCTCGAAGCCCGGGGCGGGGTCGGTCTTCTCGATCGAGATGGCCACGGTTCCGGGGCGCCGCTCGCCGGCGCCGGGCCGCGCCCAGGCAGTGCCGCAGCCCGACGAGGGCACCGAGATGGACATCATCGCGCTGGTGGTCGAGAACGACCCCGACGTGCTCTTTGCCACCGCCCAGAAGATCGAGGCCTGGGGCGCCAGCGCGCTCTGCGCCGCCTCCACCGAGGAGGCGCTGGGCCTGGTGCGCGACATCGGCATGGCGCCCGACATCATCCTCGCCGATTACCAGCTCGACGGCGACGATACCGGGGTGGCGGCGATCCGCGCGGTGCGCGACGCCACCGGGCGCAAGGTGCCGGCGATCATGATCACCGCGGATCGCAGCGACGACCTGCTGCGCACCGGCGCCGAGATCGGCTTCGCGGTGCTCACCAAGCCGGTCCAGGTGGCCCGGCTCAGGCCGCTGATCGACTGGAAGATCCGCTGGCAGACCCCGGAGGCGCCGGCCGCGGCCGCGGCGGCGGGGTCCGACAAAAGTCGGCCCTGACAGGCGGCCGCGCGGCGTTAGGCTGCGGCATTGGGAGGACGATCACATGAGACGCATCGCAACGGCCCTGGCGCTGGTCGCCGGCCTCGCCGCGGCGCCGCTGGCGGCCCAGAACGCCGCCACGCCGCATTACGACCTGCTGTTCAAGGGCGGCACCCTGGACGCGATCGGGGCCGAGCAGGTGCTGCTCTACGACCGCGAGGTGCAGAACCGCGAAAAGCCCGATGCCGCGGCGCGCGACACCGGCACCATCGCGCTGTCCTTCGAGACGCAGGAGGGCCGGACCCTGGCCAACCTGATGTTCCGCAAGGACGGCCAGCACCGCAATCTCGGCAGTTTCCCGGCCAGCGTCGGCAACCCGATGATCATGTATTTCTACGAAACCGTGGTGCGCGACATGGCGGAATCCGCCGGCGGCAGCCCGTTCTACATCCGCAACCGGGTCAAGGACGCCCTCACCCAGCCCGCCGAGGTGGTCTCGGGCGAGGCCAGCTGGAACGGCGAGACCGTGGCCACCCAGACGGTCACGCTCAGACCCTTCGCCGAGGATCCGAACCGCGCGCAGATGCAGGGCTGGGGCGACCTCGCCATGACCGTGACGATGTCGGAGGCGGTGCCGGGCTGGTATCTCGACCTGACCGCGCATGTCCCGGGCGGCGAGGCGGCGCAGCCGGTCTACCATTCCGAGATGCGCTTCGAGGCGCTGGCGGAGGGCGAATGACGCGCCGCGCCGCCTGGTGTGCCGCGCTGCTCCTGGGCGCGGCGGGCGCCGCCCCGGCGGCGGCGCAGAGCGTCACCGAACGCCTGAACGACTACCCGACCGCGGTGCGGGCCGATTACGTCTTTGCCTGCATGGCCACCAACGGGCAGTCGCGGCAGGTGCTGGAGCAATGCTCCTGCTCGATCGACGAGATCGCCAATATCCTGCCCTACGAGGATTACGTCGCCGCCGAGACCATCCTCGCCATGCGGCTGACCGGCGGCGAGCGTACCTCGATGTTCAAGAGCGATCCCGGCATGTCCGAGATCGTGGCCGAGCTGCGGCGCGCCCAGGCCGAGGCCGAGATCGTCTGTTTCTGACCCCGCCGCCGGGCGCGGCGGGTGCCCCCTCCGATGCTGCGGCGCGCCGGTTTCGCGCGGGCCCTGCACCGACCCGGCCCGCAGGCCGGCCGGTCAGGCCCCGGACCGGTCCGGCGCGTCCCAGTGCCGGCTCCAGATCTGGAACAGGAAGGTCGCGGTCCAGGTCAGCGCCATGAAGCCGCCCAGGGCCTCGCCCACCACCAGCAGGCGCAGCGCCCCGTCGACCTTGATCGCTGTCATCCCCAGCGTGGTGAAGGTGGTGGCCGAGAGCACGATGTAGTCGGTCAGGGTGCCGCCCCAATCGCCGCTGAGCGTGCCGACGCCTTCCCAGCCCGCGACCTCCCGGAGCAGCAGCGCGAAGAGCAGGATCTCCACCACGTGCAGCACCAGCGCGCCCTGGAAGGCCACCAGGGGCGCGGTATGGGGCGCCACGTGGATGGTCGGAACGACCCAGCGCAGCGCCAGGATGCCGAGGTGATGGACAAGCCCCAGGAACGCGAGGGCGGCGAGCGCGGTCAGACAGACAATCGTAAACATGCCCCTAGAACCCCCGGAGCGGTCCGGCGTTCCCCCCTTTCGGACGGGGCGGGCCCGGCCTCAGCCCGCCGCGGTCTTGGGCAGCTCTTGCGTGAAGACGTTGCCCTCGGTGTCGGTGGCGCGGATCGTCAGGGTCTCGCTGCCATTGTCGTCGTAGGAGAAGCGGAAGGCCGGGTTCTCGCTGATCGAGATGCCGCCGGTCATGGTGAACAGCGTCTCGTCGCCCTGCGCGACCTCGATCGTGTCGATGAAATGCGCCGGGATGAACAGGTGGGTGACCTGGTCCTTCTGCAGCCCGGAATAGTTCGGGTGGCGAATCATGATCTGCGCCTCGCGCCGGGCGGTGGACATGGCCGGCGCGGCGGCGCCGTCGAAATGCCGCAGCCGCATCTCGCCCAGGCCGGCCAGCGCCTGTTCGGGGTCGCGGCTGGCCGGGGCGGAGCAGCCGCCCGAGGCCTTCACGAAGCGCCCGGCCATGCGCAGCCCGTCCGGGGTCTCGGCCAGGACGCGGACGTTGGAATACTGGTTGACCCGCACGCGCAGCTCGAAATCCAGCGGCGCCATGGCCGGGCCGAAGGCGAATTCCGCCGCCACCGGGGCGGGGTTCTCGTCGATCACCACCACGGCGCGGCGGATCGGCACTGCGGGGTCGGTCTGGGTCAGGGTGACCGGCACCGTCGCGGCGTCATGGGCGCGGTAGGGCGCCGCGACCTCGAAGAGCCCGTCGGCCGGCGCGATCTCCGCCTCGCCTACCACGTCGACCCGCAGGTCGTCCCAGGTCGGGCTGTCGGTCAGGGGGTTCTTCGCCGGGTCGGCGGCGGCCCCCGCGGCGGCGAGCCATCCGGCCGTCGCGGCGGCGATCAGAGCTGTGCGGACCATGCTTCTCCTCCTCGCGCGGTCGGTGCCTCCTTATGCCACAAAAACGCCCCCCGGGGCACCTGTCGGAACGGAGGGGTGGCCCCGCGGGACGCGGCGCGGCACAGTCGGCCGCGATGCCGGCGCGGGGAGAGAGGCGATGTTCGAAGCGGTGCTGACGCTGTGCCTCGACCTCGCCGCCGGGCCCTGCCGCGACGTCCTGCTGCCGGGTCGCGAGGCGACCAGCCGCGCCGCCTGCGAGGCCGCGCTCGCCGCAGCCCCGCCGGCGCCCGGGCGCCATGCCCCGGCCCGGGCCAGGGGGCGCCCCGCCTGCCGCCCGGTCGGCCCGGCGCTCGCGGTGACCGAGGTGGCGCCGGGGCTCTTCGTGCATCGCGGCGCGGTGGCCGAGCCCGATCGCGACAATCTGGGCGACGTGGCGAATCTCGCATTCGTGATCGGCGGCGACAGCGTCGCGGTGATCGATGCCGGCGGCTCGCGGCCCGTGGCGGAGGCGCTCTGGCGGGCGATTCGCGCCCGCACCGCGCTGCCGGTCGGCCACCTGATCCTGACCCACATGCATCCCGACCACGTCTTCGGCGCCGCGCTCTTCGCCGAGGCCGGGGCGACGGTGATCGGCCATCCCGGGCTGGCCCGGGCGCTGGCCGACCGGGAGGAAAATTACCGCGAGAGCTTTGCCCGGCTGGTCGGGGAGGAGGCGATGCTGGGGACCGCGCTGCCGCCGCTCGCCGCGGCCCCCGAACGCCTCGATCTGGGCGGCCGGACGCTCGACCTGCGGGCCTGGCCCGGCGCCCATACCGGCACCGATCTCAGCGTTCTCGACGGCCAGAGCGGCACCCTTCTGGCCGGCGATCTGGTCTTCGACGAACATGCCCCGGCGCTCGACGGGACGCTGCGCGGCTGGCAGCGGGCCCTGCAGGAGATGACGGCGATCGCGGCGCGGCAGGTGGTGCCGGGCCACGGCGCCGCGGTGCTGCCCTGGCCGGAGGGCGCGGCGCCGCTCGAGCGCTACCTCGACACGCTGGCGCGCGACGTGCGCGCCGCCATCGACCGCGGCGCCCGCCTGGCCGAGACGGCGGAGAGCGCGGCGGCCGCGGAGGCCGGGCACTGGGCGCTCTTCGAGGCCTACAATGCCCGCAACGCCACGGTGGCCTTCACCGAGCTGGAATGGGAATAGCCGGTCCCGGTCAGTCCCGGGCGGCGGCCTGCAGCAGCTGCGCGATGGCGTAGAGCCGCTTCTCCAGCAGCACCGGCGTCTCGCAGATATAGGTCAGCGTCCGCTGGCGGTCGGTATAGATGCGCTGGTCCCAGTCAAGCTGCTCCTCGAGCCGGTCGACGCGGTCGTAATCGGGCTCGGCCGCCGCCATCGCCGTCTCCATGTCGGCCCGCGCGGCGTCGATGCGCTCGGAGAGGCCGATCTGCCCGGTGGAAAACTCCGCGATCCCGGCCATGATCTTCTGGCGCCGCTGCGACAGCGTGTCGAAGACCCTCTGGAACACGACGCCCAGCACCGCGGGGTCGCCGCCATGGGCCTCGGTGAAGGCGGCGATGCGGGTCTCGGCTTCCTCCAGATCGACCCGCCGGAGCGCCAGCGCCTCGGCCAGGTCGGCGACCGCGGCGCGCTGCGCGTCAGGCAGCTCGGGCGGCGCCGCGCCGGTCTCGGGCCACATCAGCCCGGGGGACAGGCGCTCCACCTTGCGCTGGATGCAGGGCCAGGTCGGGTCGCTGTAATCGGCCGCCGCCAGGGGGCCGGCCAGGCCGAGCGCGAGCGCCGCGGCGAGGGGGGGACGGATGCTGAACATGGGGCCTCTCTCCTTGCGCGGACTATGGGCCGGGCGGGGCCGGCCTGTCCATCGGTCCGAATACCCACCAATGTCGGAGTTGTTTGGATACAGAACCCGGACCCATAGTTTTCATGGCGGCACCGGTCGGCCGGACCGCGCCGCTCAGGGAGGAGCACATCATGAAGACGCGGGCAGCGGTTGCGCTGGAGGCGGGCAAGCCTCTGGAGGTGATGGAGGTCAATCTCGAGGGTCCGAAGGCGGGCGAGGTTCTGGTCGAGATCAAGGCGACGGG
>NZ_JBTLRM010000014.1:0-87938 GCF_054482755.1 Roseivivax sp. CAU 1761 | reverse complement strand
TAGAACAGCTGCGCCGGAGCCTCCTGCCTGCCCATCATCTCGAAATCCCCCCATCCCCTCAGGATTGAGTGAATCGAAGGACTTGCCGCGCTGCAACACAGACTTTTTCAACAGCATCGGCGGAGAGCAGCCATTCGCTGCACCTGCGATGGACGTCCGCTTCACATCGATAGCGGAAAGGATTTTCCGGCCCGCGCGAGTTGCTCCCTATAGCTTTCCAGCCGCGCGTTGGCATTGGTGTCGATCACCAGGATGACCGTCATCATGCCGAGGGTCGTGATCAGGCTCGCCCGCCAGATCGGGGCGTCGAAGACCGGTATCGCCAGCGCGCTGGCGGCGATGACCAGCGGGATGATCCTAAACACCACGATCCGATATTCGTTTAATACCCTATCGGCACGCGCGATCTCGTCTGCGATGAAGCCGGCAGCATCGGTGGCGTAGGCCGCTGGGAAGCTCGTCAGCCGAGCTTGGCTTGGGAAGAACAGTCCAAGCCCGATGATTAGGATCAGTGTGCCCGCCACCAGCATGGGGACGACAAAGGCCCTCGCCATGTCGGTCCTGCCCAGCTGCCAGAACCCCAGGCTCGCCAAGAGGTAAGACAAGCCAAAGAGGATGAAGAAGGCGGAAGAGAGCATTTCTGCTCTCGTCCAGTCGGTTGCTGTTTTTACGATGTCCACGTTTTCGGCCCTCGTCGGATGCAGTGTCAGGGATCGGAGGGGGTGGGCATGGTGGGCCAATCGGCCCAAGCCCAGCCTCCGCTGTCTCGGCGGGTTCGCGAGGCCCTTACAGGGCCCAGCTGAAGCCTGTGTCCTTCTCGGACCGCTCCCACAGCCTCACCATGACCGGCTTGTCGTGAGCGTGGGCGTTCAGCGTGCCGCGGCCCACCGGGCCGACGAATTCCCTGGTCCCGGTAGGTCCGTAGAGCGCGCGCTCCTCGGTCAGCGCCTCCTCTGTCGCGCACATCACCTCGGGATAGGCCCCCTGTTCGGCGGTCTGGACCATCGGCGTCTTGGTCATCAGCCACCAAATGAGGCGCATCGTTCGGCTGCCGCTGGTCGAGATCAGCGAAGTCGCGGACGAGCCGGGGTGGCAGACGAAGACCTCGACATTGCGGCCGGCGGCCTTGACCCGATCCTGAAGCTCGTAGGCGAACATCATCTGCGCCAGCTTGCTCTGGGAATACGCGGTGTTTGCGCCGTAGCCCTCGTCCCAGTTCATGTCGTCGAAGCGGATCGTCTTCAGCCCCATGTTGTAGCCGAGGCTGGCGACGACGACGATCCGGCCTTGCGCTTCCTCGATGCGGTCGAACAGCATGCCGCAGAGCGTGAAGTGGCCGTAATGGTTGGTGCCAAGCTGGCTCTCGAAGCCGTCCGGCGTCAGCTTGCGCGTCGGCACCTGGGCGATGGCGGCGTTGCAGATTAGCGCGTCGATCCGTGGGGTGGTCTTCAGCACCTCTTCAGCAGCCATGCGGACGGATGCCTGCTCGGCGAGGTCCATGCGGATGAAGCGCACGGGCGCATCGGCGCCGAACTCCTGTTTCAGCTCCTTCACGGCGGCGGCGGATTTCTCGGCGCTGCGGTTCAGCATCACCACCTCCGCGCCCTTGTCCAATAGGATGCGGGCCGCCTGGAAGCCCGCGCCGGCGTTGGCGCCGGTGATGACATAAGTCTTGCCGGCGAGGTTGCCGAGACGCTCGGGCGTCCAGCCTTTCGGGCCGAATTGAATATGTTTCATCGTGGTGTCCTCTGGCGCCGCAGCGCTTGCGCTTGTAAACCGTGGTGTTTACATAGGTGAAGGCAGCGGGAGGTGTAAACCCCTGTGTTTACAAAATTGCGGCACGGTGGGGCGGAATCGATGAAACTGACTGACAAGAAACGAAAAGATATTCTCGAGGCGGCGATCGTGGAGTTCCGCGAGCAGGGGTTTCCGGCCGCGCGGGTAAACCGGATCGCGGAACTGGCCGAGGTGTCGAAGCGCACGCTCTACAAGCATTTCGAGAGCAAGGAGCTGCTCTTCGCCGCGATCACCGACATCCTGCTCGAGGAAATCGCGGCCATGCCGAAGCTGCGCTACCGGCCCGATGCGCCGCTGCGCGAGCAGCTGATCGCGGCTGTGCGGGACTATGCAGGCCATCTGACCGGCGAGGAATATATGGGCCTGAACCGGCTGGTCATGTCGGAGCTGCTGCGCGATCAGGAGCTGGCGCAGGCCTTCTTCGCCAAGGCTGCGATGCAGGACGGCCCGATCTCGGGGATGATCGGCGAGGCGATGCAGGTCGGCGCGCTGCGCAAGGCCGAGCCCGGCTTCGCCGCGGGCCAGCTGCTGTCGATGGTGAAGCATTTCCTGGTCTGGCCGCAGTTCCTGATGGGCGCGAAAGCCGAGGTCGACCCGGATGCCGTCATCGCAGACTGCGTCGACATGTTCCTGGCACACTACGGCCCGAAGGACTGAAACGCTCATCGACCACACGACGACGGACCGCTGGCTTTGCCGGCCACCTCCACGCCGCCGACGGTGCTCGACTGGGGGGGTGTCGAAGGCGGACGCGCAATGTGCCGAGTTGGTCCGCAAAACAACGGGGGGCCAGCCGTGCGGCATGACCGGACGTCCTGCGCGGGCGCCCGATCCGTAGCCCGATCGGAAGATCAGACCTCGACGACGACCTTGCCCATGGCCTCGCCGCTCTTCAGCCGGGCATAGGCGTCGCCAACCTCGGACAGACCGAAGCGCTGCTCGTCCAGCAGCGGCTTCACGGCCCCCGCATCCACGTGCTTCGCGAGGTCGGCGAGGATCTCGCCATGCGCCTCACGCCCGACATCGTGCAGCATCGGCAGCAGCATGAACACGACATGCAGCGACAGGCCCTTGAAATGCGCGGGCGAGAGGTCGAGGGCCACCAGGGCGACGGTCGAGACGACCTGCGCGTTCAGCGCCGCCGCCGCGAAGGAGTTGGTCATGTTCTCGCCGCCGACCGTGTCGTAGACCACGTCGAACCCGGTCCCGCCGGTATGGGCCGCGACATAGGCCTCGACCGTCTCGGCCTGGTAGTCGATGGGCGTCGCCCCAAGCTTTGCGATCGCCGCCAGCTTTGCCTCTCCGGTGCCAGTCGACCACACCTCGGCCCCGAGATGCCGTGCCATTTGCACGGCGAGATGGCCGACGCCACCGGCTCCGCCCTGCACGAGCACCTTGTGGCCACGGCCGACGCCAGCGCGGTGCAGGCCCTCCCACGCCGTGATGCCGACAAGCGGCAGCGCCGCTGCCTCTCGCATGCTCAGCGATTTCGGCTTGTGTGCGATCAGACGCGCATCGGCCGGCATGTATTCGGCCAGCGCGCCCTGAAGGTCGGCGAGGCCACCTGCGCAGCCATAGACCTCGTCGCCGACAGCAAAGCCTGCGACTCCATCGCCCACCTCTTCGACGATACCCGCGAAATCCATGCCGAGGATGGCGGGCAGACCGGGCGACAGGGGCAAGTCCTTGCCCATGTCCCTGATCATCGTGTCGACAGTGTTGACGCTCGTCGCCTTGACGCGGACGAGGACATGGCCGGGCTTGACCGCCGGGCGCTCGGTCTCCGCCGTGGTGAAGGTGGCGTCGGGGCCGTAGTCGTTTAGGATCATCGTCTTCATCGGAAACTCCGGATGATGGTTGCGTTGATCCCGAGATACATTTCTGCGGTTCGGAATATAATCCGGACGATCCTGATTTCAGTTTTCGGTCACGACGTATAATGGGGAGGTCGAGCGAGTCAATTTTCGCCCGCGAGATCCCGGATCGCGGTCATCACCTCAGCCACCTGTGCCGCGTCACGCGCGCCCGGGTGAGGCTCGGCGAAGTCTCCGCTGTCATTGTCGAAATAGCGGCCCGACGCATCGGCGAACGCATCCGACAGCGCGGCACGGCGCAGGATGTCGGCCCCGATCGACAGGTCGTTGCCCGCGACACCGAAGCCTTCCTTGACCATCTTCGAAGCCAGCAGCGACCCGGGATTGACGGCGATGAAGGCGGGTCCGTCCGAGTGGTCCTTCGCCATCTCCCGCGTCCAGATCGTGATCGCCAGCTTGCTCTGCGCATAAGCGCCCATGTGATCGAGACCCCGCTCGCCGCGCAGCGCCGCGACGTCCACAGGGGCCTGCGCAGCCGAGGACAGGTTCACCACGCGGCCAGTAGCGGGGATGATCGGCAGCAGCCGCCGCGTCAGCAGGTAGGGCGCGATGGTGTTGACCACGAAGCGGGTGTCGAGCCCGTCGGGCGTTTGGGACTGGGCGGTTTTGAAGACGCCCGCGTTGTTGATCAGCACGTCGAGGCGGTCGTGGCGCGCGAGGATCTTCTTGGCCAACGCCTCGACCTCTTCCAGCCGCGACAGGTCGGCGCGGAAGGTTTCGGGCCCGCCGCCGACCTCTCGTGCCGCGGCCTCCAGCTTCTCGGCGCTGCGCCCGTGCAGCAGCACGGTGTGACCTCCGGAGGCAAGCGTCTTGGCGGTCAGCAGGCCGATGCCATCGGTTGCGCCGGTGATCAGGATGGTCTTGGGCATGGGGTCTTTCCTCAGCTGTGGAAGTCCGGCAGGATCTCGTCGGCGAGCCGCTGCATGGTGTCCTCGATATCCGCGCCTTTGAAGCGGAGGTTCAGCGCGACGTGGTTGATGCCGAGATCGCGGATCTCGGTCAGGTAGCGCCGCAGGTGATCCGTGCCCGACCGAAAACCGAGATGGATCGGCTCGGGTGCCGCGCCCGGTCGTTCGACGAGGTCGATGTAGAGCGGCTGCATCACCGGCTTGTCGGGCAGGCCCGCCTCGGCGGTCCGACGGCGATACGCGACCACCGCGTGGGCTTGCGCGATTGCATCGCGCGGATAGGTCATCCAGCCATCGCCGTTGCGTGCGACCCAGTCTGGAGATTGCTGGCTGCCTCCGGTGATCAACAGCGGCAACCCTCCCGCAGATGGCTTGGGCAGCATGTCGACGCCGCCGGACAGCCTGCCATGGGCGGTCTCAAGGCGGGGGTAATCCGCGGCCATCGCACGAATGTAGTCCAAGCTGTCACGAAACCGCTCGCCGCGATCCTCGAAGCTCATGTCCAGTGCCGGGTATTCCTCGGGTCGGTCGCCTGAGGCGACGCCCAGAAGCAGCCGGCCGCCGGACAGGACATCCGCGGAGCGGCAGCCTTGGCCACATGTACTGGGTGGCGTAGCGGCAGCACGACACTTGCCATTCCGAGCGCGAGGTCGCGGGTCATGCCCGCCAAGAGCCCGAGATAGACGAAGGGGTCGAAGACCTGCCCGGCATCGCCGAAGGACGGCACGTTGAACGGCACGTCGCGCAGCCAGAGCGCGGAAAAGCCCAGCTCGTCCGCCAACTGCGCACGCTCGACATGTCGCGCCATGTCCGGCACCGCGCTGTCGGGGTAGCTCTCGAGTGGCGCCACGAGGCCGAGGCTCAGTTGCCCGGGGTGGAAGACCGTGCCGTAGGCGCGATTGAGCCTCGCAAAGCTTCCTGTCTCGGTATGGTCCAGCATCTCTGCCTCCTAAAGCGAACACGGCGGTCAGCACCGATAGTCCCGACCGCGTTGCTGTCGCGAGACCCAGACATATCCCTTGCAAACCCGGCAGAAACCGGCGGCAATGCGCATTCAGTTTTCCGGAATCGCATAGAATGGATACCGACAACCTGCGCCTCTTCGTGATGGCGGCCGAGCGGCTCAACATCTCCGCCGCAGGACGCGAGCTGGGGCTTGCGCCCGCCGTCGCGAGTGCGCGCCTCGCCAAGCTGGAGCAGGAGCTTGGGGCGGAGCTTTTGCGCCGCACCACCCGCAAGGTCTCGCTATCGCTGGAAGGGTCGGATTTTCTGCCCTATGCCCGCGAGATCCTCGCTCAAACGGATGCTGCCCGTGCGGCCCTCGGGGGCAGCGACGCAGGCCCGAAAGGCACCTTGCGCTTCGCTGCGCCGAGCAGCTTCGCGCAGCTGCACATCATGCCGCTGCTTCCGGAGTTCCACGGGCTCTACCCCGACCTCACGCTCGACCTGCGTCTCTCCGACACGCGCTTCGACGCAATCGAGGGCAGCTTCGACCTTGCCCTGCGCAGCGGTCCCCTAAGCGACAGCAGCCTCAAGGGGCGCAAGCTTGCCGACGACACCCGGGGTCTCTGCGCCTCGCCGGGCTATCTCAAAGCTCATGGCACCCCGGCCACGCCAGCCGACCTGGCGGGCCACCGGCTCATCGCGTGGAGCAATCTCGAACCACGGGACCTGGTGAGCGCCACCGGGGAGACGGGCCTGCTGGACCCGGCTTGCATGGCGTGCCGCACCATCGTGGATGACGGCGACGCGCAGCGCGAGGCGACCCTCGCGGGGGCCGGGCTGTCGATGAACTCCCTCTGGAACGTCGCCCATGAGATTGCGGCAGGCCGGCTGGTCCGGGTGTTGCCCGACTGGAAGATGAACGACCGCTCGGTCCTCTGGCTGGTCTATCCGCGCAGCAACGTGCTCACCCCGAAGACGCGGATCTTCATGGACTTCCTGATCGGGCGGCTGGCCAGTCGCCTGGGCTGGAGCGAATGAGCTGCCGCCTGTCACAGAGGCGGGGAAGTCCCGACCGATGAATGCCGCGCCCTGCGGACAAGGGGCTCCATCACCGGTCGACATCTGGCACGATCCGGCCCTGATCGATGCCGAGCCGTATGATCAGTGTGGCTTGCGCAAAGGGCGTCAGCCCGCGATCACAATCCCGATCTTGCCCATGTGCGACTTCTCGAGGAACGCCTCTTGTGCCACGCGCAGATCGCGCAGCTCGAAGGTCTCTGCCAGCACGGGCCGGATCTCGCCCCGCTCGATATACCCGATCAGGTCGGTGAAGACGCCCGGGTCCTGCCGGGTGCTGCCGATCAGCATCAGGTCCTTGAGGTAGAGTGTGCGCAGGTCCAGCTCGACGATCGGCCCGGCGATCGCACCGGAAGTCACGTAGCGGCCGCGCACCGCCAGCGCCTCGAGCAGCGCGGGCCAGCGTGGTCCGCCGACGATGTCGAGCACGACGTCGAAGGCGTGCTCGGGCAGCGAGTCGTCGCGACCGAGAATAGCGGCGGCGCCGAGCGTCTTCAGATCCTCTGCCTTGGCCGGGCTGGTCACTGCCGTCACATGCGCGCCGCGCCGTTCGGCGAGCTGCACCGCCTCCGAGCCGACACCGCTCGAGGCGCCGGTGATCAGCACCCGCTCGGCACCGAGTCCGACGCGCTGGATCATCCCCTCGGCGGTCGAGAAGGCGCAGGGGAAGGAGGCAAGCTCCACGTCCGAGAGCGGGCTGTCGATGCGGAGCGCGTGTTCGCTCTCAATGGTGGTGAACTCGGCGAAGCCGCCGTCGCGCTCCGAGCCGAAGGTCACCAGCGCATCGGCGCCACCGCCCGCCGGTCGGTGCATCGGCCGCACCAGCACCCGCTCGCCTATGCGGGCCGCATCCACCCCGTCGCCCACCGCGACGATCTCGCCGCAGCAATCGGCGCCCTGAATGCGCGGAAAGCTCAGCGCGCCGGACCATCCGCCGTCGGCATCCGAGGCGCCGTCATAGCCCGTGGCCGCGGCGGAGTTAGTATCGCCGCGCACCGCTTTCGAATACCAGCCGGTGCGGGTGTTCACGTCAGTGTTGTTGACCGCCGAGGCACCGACGCGGATCAGCACCTCGCCCGCAGCGGGGCGCGGCACAGGCACATCCTCGCGCCATTCCAGCCGGTCGAGGCCGCCATGGCCTGTCAGCACCATCGCCTTCATCGTGTCGGGGAGGGGCATCGGGTCGCTCCGTCATGTAGAATGTTCGCTCTACTTGCGTAGGTAGATGGATCACTCTACATGGTCAAGCATGACCGATACGATGACCAGGATCGCCGCCGGGCTGGAGCGGGCCTTCGCCACCTACGGCTTCGCCGAACCCAGCGTCGAAGATCTGCGCGACGCCGCAGGCGTCAGCCTGCGCACGCTCTACAAATACGCGCCCTCGCGCGCCGACATGGTGCTGGCGGCGTTGGAGCATCGCCATGGGCGCTACCTCTCCCACCTCTTCGATGAGCTGCCAGATGCGCCGGAGGCCGCGCTCGACGGGCTGCTCGACCGGGTCGGGGTGTGGATGGCGACCGAGACCTCGCATGGCTGCCTATTCCACGGCGCCGTAGCGGCAGACCCAGGCAGCGAAGGGCTGCGCGCGCTGCTCGCGCGGCACAAGGCCGAGGTGGCCCGCCGTGCAGCCGCTGCCACCGGGCTTGACGGCCATGAAATCGACCTGTTGGTGATCTTGGAGGGTCTCACGCAGGCTTGGTCGCTGCATCGCGCCGCCGCCGTGACCAGCGCGAAGCGGCTGGGGCACGGTCTGCGGATGAGTGGCGCTGCGTGACGGCGCCTCTCCTTCACGTGCGCGCCATGCCCGCCAGCATCGCGCCGAGAGCGACAAAGTGGATCAATATGATCGCCCGGTCGTTCCAGAGAACCCCGACGATCAGCCAGCCAAGAACCCCGGCGACGAAGAGGTAGAGGTTCCACGGCGTCCAGCCAAAGGCGGTCCCGGCATAGCCGAGGATCTGGATGACAGAGGCCGCCCACTTGATGGCGAAGGCCGTGCCTTCGCGGCCCGCGAGGCTGACCACCTCAGACGCCACGCGTAAGCCCCCCGTCGATCCGCCAGTTCTGGCCAGTGACATAGCCGCCACCCTCAGAGGCGAGCCAGCCGATCAGCGATGACACCTCTTCTTCGCGCCCGTAGCGGCCCATTGGGATACGCGCGCGTCGGTCCTCCGTCTCAGGCAAGCTGTCGATGAAGCCAGGCAGCACGTTGTTCATCCGGATGTTCTGTGCCGCGTATTTGTCGGCGTAGAGCTTGGCGAAACCGGCGAGGCCGGCCCGGAAGACACCTGAAGTCGGGAACAGCGGATCGGGCTCGAACACAGCGAAGGTCGAGATATTGATGATCGCCCCGCCGCCCTGAGCTGCCATGATCGGCGTGACCAGCCGGGTCGGGCGGATCACGTTCATCAGGTAGACGTCGAGCCCGTCGTGCCAGTCCTCGTCGGTGATCTCGAGGATGTCACCCTTGGGGCCGTGGCCTGCCGAGTTCACCAGCACGTCGACCCGCCCCCAGCGGTGCATCGCGCCCTCGACCAGTAGCGTCAGGTCCTCGACCGAGCGGTTGGAACCGGTGACCCCGAAGCCGCCAAGCTCCTTTCCCAAGGCCTCGCCCTTGCCGGAGGAGGACAGCACCCCGACCTTGAAACCATCAGCCGTCAACTGCCGGGCGGCACCCGCACCCATGCCGCTGCCGCCCGCCGTTATCAAGGCTACTTTTTCTATCGTCATTTCTACATGCTCCGCATCTTTCCCGTGGCGTCCATCTCGCCTATGCATGTGTAGATACGGATAAGGGGCGCATGCGACCAGCCAAGCACAGCTGTTGCGTGGGTGTAGGAGAACTATCGTGACGAGCGAAGCCAATCTGCCGTCCCTGAACGGCCTGCGCGCTTTCTCGGCTGCCGGCAGGCACCTGTCCTTCCGCGCAGCGGCGGAGGAACTGGGCGTGACGCAGGGCGCCGTGGCACAGCAGGTGCGCGGGCTGGAGGAACGTCTCGGCCTGCGCCTGTTCCTGCGCGAGCCGCGGGGGCTCAGCTTCACAGAAGAGGGGCGGACCTACCATGCTGCGGTCTCCCGGGCCTTCTCCCAGCTCTCTGACGCGACCGGCGCGCTCCTGGACACACCCTCGCGTGTGACGATCAGCGTGACCCCGACCTTTGCCTCGAAATGGCTCATTCCGCGTCTGGCCGAGTTCACTGAGGCCCATCCAGGTATCGACCTCCGGATCACGGCGACCGAGCGGGTCATGAGCTTCCATGCCGACGGCATCGACATCGCGGTGCGGCAGGGACGCCCGCCGTTCGGGGCGAGCCTGCGCGCCGAGTTGCTGTTCCCGCAGCAGGTTGTCGCAGTCTGCTCACCGCAGCTCACGTCCCCGGACAACCTCCCCATCGATGCGGCCGCACTGTCCCGTATGACCCTGCTGCACGACGCGCATGATCTCTGGCCGCAGTTCCTTGAGATGGCCTTCGGAACCGTGCCGACGGCTTCACGCGGTCTGCACTTCAGCCAGACGACCCTGAGCCTCGACGCGGCCTTGGCCGGTCAGGGTGTCGCCCTGGCCAGCCGCTTCCTTGCGCAGCGTGACCTTGATGCGGGTCGCCTGGTGCGTGCTGTCCCAGCCACACTGGAGGGTGGTCAGGATTTCTACGCCCTTCTGCCTCGACAGGGCGCATCCGGGGCGGCACTTCAGGTGATGGAGTGGCTACTCAGCATGGCGCACGAGGAAATTCGATAGGGATCGAAAGGCGGGCAACGAGCGCGATATTTCGCTAAGCGGCGACTACAGGCTTTCGACTACACGACCGCTTCGGCAATGTAAGGAAGATCCCCGCGCTCAGCCCGACGTTCCGGCCAGGGCGGTTCACAGCGATTGGCATCTCGCTGCATGCACAAAGCCGACGAGGGGAGCTGTCAGAGCAACCGCCCTTGAGCCGGGGCGGCACGGTCATCTAGCGTCGCGGGATGACCAAACGCAGCCCGTTCCGCTACTTCAAGACGTCGCCCGAGATCATCCGTCTCGCGGTCATGCTCTACATCCGCTTCCCGCTGTCGCTGCGAAACGTCGAGGATCTGCTGCACGAGCGCGGCATCGATGTGAGCCACGAAACCGTCCGCTACTGGTGGCGCCGCTTCGGTCCGGTATTCGCGGCCGAGATCCGGAAACGCCGGGTTGGGGGTATGCGGTCGAGCCGATGGCGGTGGCACCTTGATGAGATGTTCGTGAAGATAAACGGCGAGCAGCATTATCTGTGGCGGGCCGTGGATCACGAGGGCGAGGTCCTGGAAAACTACGTGACCAGGCGACGGGACAGGAAGGCCGCGTTGAACTTCCTCAGGCGAGCGATGCGTCGGCATGGCAAACCGGCGGCAATCGTGACCGACAAGCTGAGGTCCTACGGCGCGGCGCTTAAATCAATAGGGGCCGGCGCCCGCCAAGAGACTGGCCGCTGGGCGAATAATCGTGCGGAGAACTCCCACTTGCCGTTCCGACGACGCGAGCGCGCGATGCTTCGGTTCAGGCGGCTGCGAAGCCTTCAGATGTTCGCAGCCGTTCATGCCTCCATCTCGAACCATTTCAACTCGGAGCGCAGCCTCTCATCCCGTGCCAACTTCAAGCTGAACCGCGCCGCCGCTCTCGCCGAGTGGCGCGGGCTCTGCGCGACCTAAGGGCAGAACTCCTTACCTAAGCGGAGACTGGTTCGCATTTGTCTGACAGCACCCTCGCGAGGTCTACGGCGTAATCATGCAGCGCCAGAAGCAGATCAACGCGACCGGCATCGCCGCTTGACAAACAGAAGGGCGTCCAGGGATCCCAGTTCACGTCCTTCGCCTGGACGGACCGGCTCCGCCGATCCGGCGTGCGCATCTCGATGGATGGGAAAGGCCGGTTCCTCGACAACATCTTCATCGAGAGGCTGTGGCGCACCCTGAAATACGAGTGCGTCTACCTGCATGCCTGGGAGACCGGTTCGGAAACAAAGGCGGCCATCCGGAAATGGATGACCTTCTACAACCACCAGCGCCCGCACTCAGCACTCGACGGCAAGCCACCGGCGCTGGTCTACTGGCAGAGAAATGATATCAACCAATCCGATCAGCAGGTGCAACGAGTAGCTTAAATTACGCCAGATCCTGTCCAACGATCGGGGAGTAGCTCAGATGGCGAGGATCAAATACATCCGTACTTCTCGCAGGAAGCGCGCTATGCTGAACTGATCGAGAGCAGTGTCCAGGCCGATTTCCACTCCTGCGTCACGTCACGCTGGGAGCCTCCATGACATCAGTCGAAGGCAGCCCCCTGACCCGAAAGCTCTCGGCTTTCGTCGCTCTGTCGGAGATCGAACTGGCCGTGCTTGAACGACTGCACCAGCGTCGCCGCTCCTTCGTTGCGGGGCGTGACATGGTTCATCAGGGGCAGTCGGCTCGGGCCGCGTATATTTTGTCCGCGGGTTGGGTCTGTTCCTACAAGCTGCAAGCCGACGGGACGCGGCAGATCGTCGATTTCCAGGTGCCGGGAGATTTCCTCGGGTTGCGGAGCGTCCTGTTGCGCACGTCGGACCACAGCTTCGAGCCCATCGTCGACATTGAGGCCGCTGAAGTGCAGACGAGCGATCTTCTCGATGCCTTCGAGCGGACGCCGCGCCTCGCGACCGCAATACTCTGGGCAGCGTCAAGGGACGAAGCGATGGTAGTGGAGCATCTCGTCGGGATCGGTCGCCGTGACGCTGAGGCCCGCATGGCGCATTTCCTGCTGGAGCTGGGATCGCGGCTGGCGTTGGTAGGCATCGGCAGCAGGGAAGGATTCGATTGCCCTCTGACGCAATACCACCTCGCCGATACGCTGGGGTTGAGCGCGGTCCATGTGAACCGCGTCCTGCGGCAGCTTCGCGAGAGTGGACTGGTGACCTTTCGGGGCGGCCGCGTGATGTTTCACGACTATGGCGGGCTGGTGGAACTTGCCGAGTTCGACCCGGCATATCTGGACCAGACCGGGCCGCTCCTGAAATGAAAGGGCCGCCTTGCAGCAGGCGGCCCCGGTGATAACGCCAGACGGTTGCGTTTACGTTAGGGCGCGGGTCGCCGCGTCGAGTTCCTTATTGGTCTCGGCGTCGTTTTTTGCCGTGTTCGCCTTCTCGGCTGCATGGTAATGTTTCATCGCTGCAGCTTTTTTGGGTCCGGCGGGGGCGTTCACACAAGCGGCTTTGACGGATTTCATCTTGTCGGCGGTCTTGATTTGTTCGGGAGGCATGGAATGTGTCCTTTCTGGACGCTCCGAGAATAAGAAGCGTGTCGGCATGTTGTCCCTTGGAGATCGACACGCCCACACGCTTCTCAGGTGCTCAGAAAAACATGCGCCACCAAATACTCGGCGGGCACGTCTCAACTGACAGGAGTCGGCGCCCCGCCGCACTGACGCAGGTTAGCCTCGACGCCTGCGGGAGGTCGGTTGCTCGTGCGCTTATCAATTCAACGCAGTTTGCTGGTGGGAAATCCTCAGCCAGGTGTCCTCATCATTGAGATAGGTAGAGGCACAGAGGGCCTTGTAGATCGGCACATCGGGTTTTTCTGCCGAGACACGATAGGTGAGAATGGCGATATCATGACACCGCATCACGCGCCGTTCAGCCATGACAACGGTGCGCCAGTCGGTCCTTTCACGAAGGTGGGTCCAAATCTGATCGCCCTGAAGGATGCCGGGCGGATAGGGGAAGACCATGACCGCGTTGGTCGCAGTGGTTGCCCGCGCGTTGTCCGCGCCACTGGTCCAGAAGTGTTCCTCCATGTCCCAGAGAACGCTCTGTTCGCGAGGCGAAGGCGTGCCGGACTCGTGTGCCGCATGTTCCGGTCTGCCCATGCTTGCAGTTGAGACGGTCATTCGCCTGACCCCGACCCGCCAACCATGAACATCTGAAACAGTACAAAGATGATCGCGAGCACCGCCCAGATCGCTCCGCTTGTTCCCGGGCGACCATCGGCCACCGTCGAGGCAGCGCGCTGCAGGGCACCTGACGTCGGTCCTTCGGGAAGCAGCTGGCTCAGGTCTCGTGCAATCCTGCCGTGATCGCTGGCGAGCGCAGGAACGTCCCGAAATCGGGCAAGAAGCGTTCCCAAGCGTGCCCGCGCGGCGTCGCGCCCCAGCGTGACTAGTTCAGCTGTTTCATTCCATGGATCGAGGCCAAGCCGCGCGAGCGTGGAGAGCACAGTCACGGCATAGCCGTTCCGGTCCTCGCCGACCGACGCATAGAGAAACCGATCGAACTCGGGCGGGTGCGGGTTGAGAACATTGGGGGCGACCATCGCCAATCCTTTCAAGGGTTGCAGGAATGCAGGTCATCCCTGTTTCCCAAAGAATACGCGCAGGCCGGTCTCGCCGCCCTTACACAGGTCAGTACGGGCCACTGCCTCCAGGAAGGTCGCAGCCGGTTCGGTGCCCGAGACTAACATGCGTCAGCGCCGGTCGAACGATCCCGAGGTACAAGACACTCAATCGTTCGACTGGTCCGTCCCGCACTCCAAGGGGCCGCCAACAGTGGTGAGCGACGGATCTGCCAACATCGCGGAGACCAGAGATGAACATGCGGTCGACCAGATCGACGGTGACGTTTTCGAGCCGGTTCACCTTGCCTGGATTCCCGGGCGATCTGCCCCCGGGCGACTACGAGGCTCTCGTCGAAGAGGAACTTCTTCAGGGGCTGAGCTTCGAGGCGTATCGCCGGACCGCGACCTACCTGACGGTGCGCGGAAGGGGCGGTCATGCAGGACGGACAGAGTTGCGGGCGATTTCCGACAGCGACCTGAAAGAGGCGCTGAGCCGGGATCGGGCCGCGACTGAGAAAAGCAATCACGGCGAGGCGGCGCCTTCTCCGCAGGAGGACTTGAAATGAATGCTCCCGAATGGCTCAAGCCCGGCGTCTATGGTGCCGTGATCGGTGCGGTTTTCGTCGGCGTGGTCGGTTTTACCTGGGGCGGCTGGGTGACCGGCGGAACCGCGAATGACAGGGCGATGGCGATGTCCCAAGGCGATGTCGTCGCCTCCATGGTGCCGGTTTGCCTTGAGATGGCACAGTCCGACCCAGCACGGGCCGAAAAGCTTGAAACGATCCGGGCCGCGTCGACCTATCAGCGGCGCGATGCCCTGATGGAGGCGGGCTGGGCGACGGTGCCAGGAACAGATGCTCCGAACCGCGATATCGCGCAGGCCTGCCTAGCAGCCCTTGATGTTAACGCGTTGCCGGAGCGCCCGGGAAGCGCGGTCGATGAAGGATGAACCGCGCCATGCCGATAGCATCCCCAGAGACCACCGAGCTCGAACGGCGTGTGCTGGCTCATGAACGGATCCTGCAAGCTCTGATAGCCTACATGGCCCGTACCGAACCGCGTTTCGTGGACCACCTGCGAGAACGGTTCGTGGAGCCGATGAAAGTGACCCAGCGCGAGCACGACGACCGCGAAACCGACGATTATGCGGCAGAATTCATTCGCACCGTGATGCTCCTCGGAGAAGTGCGCGTGCCAAAGGCGAAGGAGCCGGAAATGACCGACATGAGACCCGTGCCGCCGAAAAGCAGAGGAGCAAAGGATTCTTCCATGGACCGGCCGGCACAGCGCGGTGGGGTTCAGGTTCGCGAAAGAAACGGCATCTGGGAGGTGCAGGTTGATGGCAAGTTTCGCGGCGACTACCATCAGAAGGAACATGCTCTTGCCGCTGCGGCCTTGCAAAAATTGTCGCCCCGATGACCAGCAGCACCCAGCCCACAGTCCCGACAGACTTCTCGATCCAGGTGGCTGAGAACGAAGGCATGCCAACGAGACCGAATTCCAGAGCCTCCCCGCTACCGGCCGCGCCCACTCGACGGCTGACCGGAACGCTCACGCTTGGGCTATCGAGGACTCGCGCGGCAACCGGCGGGCTCTGGTCCGCCAAGGAACAAGTTGCGATGAGACATCCCTTAGCGAGGCTGATCGCGCGGACGGCAGCCATAGCCGGTGTGATCGCCTCTTTCGCCTTTCCCGTGCTTGCGCAGGATGGAACCGGCCCAATGCCGGAGAACGCCCAGCCGCGCAGCTATGGCGGCGGATGGGTCTGCGATCTAGGTTTCCGTGTGGAGGGCGCCGAATGCCTGCCTCTCGACATCCCCGAGCATGCCTATCCAACCGGGCGCTCCTACGGGACGGGGTGGGAGTGCAACCGAGGGTACGAGGAGGTGGACGGGACGTCCTGCAATCCCATCCCGGTGCCCGCGAATGCCTTCCTCCGGTCTTCCGGTTACGATTGGCAATGCGAACGCGGGTTCCGGCAGGAGGAAGAGACATGCGTGCCCATCGTTCTTCCCGAGCGTGCCTACCTGACAGACGATGCCTCGGGGACGGGATGGACCTGTGATCGTGGCTATGAGGCTGTTGCAGGGACATGTTCGCCGATTGCCGTGCCAGAGAACGCGTATCTGACCAACGCGGACTACGGCGCCGCCTGGGCTTGTGAGAGAGGCTTCGTCAGAAACGACGACCGATGCGACGCCGTTGTCGTGCCGTCGAATGCTTATCTGGACGAGGCATCCTATGGACCGGGCTGGAGCTGCGAGCGCGGATACGAGGTGCTGAATGGCGCCTGCGTCGCCATCGATCTGCCGGAGAACGCCTATCTCGACCGATCCGGCAACCGGTGGAGCTGCAATCGAGGTTTCCAGCTCTCCGACGGGGCGTGCGTCCTTGGAAGATGAGGGTGACAGAACGATGCGCAGCCGTGTGTCCGGCATGCACGTCAGCATAGGGTGTCGTCTCCGATACAGCTTCCCGCAACCGACGCCGCTGATTGCGATGCTGAACGTCCACTACTCGCGCTTCGGCGATCTGGAGCGTGCCGACTATCTTGTGACGTCGCCGAGCGTGCCGCTTGAAAGCTACCGGGATGGCTTCGGCAACTGGTGCACGCGCGTCCTGGCTCCGGCGGGCGACTTCTGTCTGTCGACGGATGGCATCTTCCGCGACACGGGCCAGCCTGATCCCACGATGCCCGGCGCGCGGCAGCACGCGGTTCAGGATCTTCCTTTCGAGACGCTCGTGTTCTTGCAGGGCAGCCGGTATTGCGACACCGACCTTCTATCGGAGGAGGCGTGGCGCCTTTTCGAGACCTCGGATCCCGGATGGTCGCGGGTCCAGGCGATCTGCGATTTCGTGCATGGACATGTCCGCTTCGACTATATGCAAGCGAAGGCGACGCGCACCGCATCGCAGACCCTCGCCGAGCGACAGGGTGTCTGCCGCGACTTTGCCCATCTCGCCATCGCGCTGTGTCGTTGCATGAACATTCCGGCCCGCTACTGCACCGGATATCTGAGCGACATCGGTGAACCTCTGCCTCATCCGCCAGGGGATTTTGCTGCCTGGATGGAGGTATTCCTTGCTGGGGAATGGCACATGTTCGACCCGCGGAACAACAAGCCGAGGTTTGCGAGAATCCTGATCGCGCGCGGTCGCGATGCTGCCGATGTCCCTCTGACCCAGACCTTCGACCAGAACACTTTGACGGAATTCAAGGTCTGGACGGATGAATTGGCCTGACTGACCTCGGCTTCTTTTTCGATGCACCATCGCAAATTGGGTCGCCAGCCCCCATATGTACAGTACCGATGCGAGGTATCCCGGTCCGACATGGACGAGGAGTTGGCGTCGGAAAATCAAAGGATCGATGACATGTCCTTCAAGGACCTGACCGCCAGGGCTGCGGCTGCGCTAAAGCCCAAGCCTGCGAAAACAGCGACGACCCCTCCCAAGGAGACCGAGCCCAAGGCTTCTGGCAAGGATGCACCCGCCAATTCCAAGACATCTTGAGGGTGTACACCGGTTACCCGCCTCATTTCTCGTGAGGGGCGCGGACCGCCCACAGCACCATGGGAAAGGAACGCGCGAATGGAAGATCTGATGAGCAAGACCGTTGCAGTTTTTTCCCGGCCGTTCACCGTTCCGGGCTTTGACGAGACGCTCCCGGCGGGAGAGTACGAGATCGAAACGGAGGTGGCTTCACCCCCTGATCAACGGGATCCCGCAGCCTGGAAAGCCTCCGTCCTTGTGAAGCTTCATCCCCGGATATCTCATCCGGGACTTGCACGGACTCTGACTGTTTCCCTTGCCGACCTCGACCAAGCACGTGCCAGGGACAAGCTGACCGGCAGGGAGTTGTCCGACGTTTTCCTTGAAGAAATGCTGGCCGATCCGATGGTACAGCTCGTGATGAAGGCCGACGGAGTCTCCGAGGCGCACCTGCGACATCTCTATTCCCGGTCTGGGACGTCCGATCCGAATCTGGCTGCGCCGCCGTCGAAGACGACCGCCCGAGGAGCGCGGGACGAAGAGTCGATCCGGACCGCCGAAAACGAAGGCATGCCTTCACGACCGGACTCGCCGCCGTCCTCACGCACCCGTCTGGCTGCGGGGAAAACATGACGGCGGACGAGGCCATCGCCGAGGGTGACGTACCGGACATCGCGACCCCAAGGGCCGTAGGTGATGTTCCGCAAGAACGCCGGTGCCTGCGATGCGAAACCTCGTTCTGGAGCGGAGGCTTCGGAGAACGGATTTGCCGACGCTGCAAGGGGTTGAATGCCTGGCGGAACGCCGCGCCCGTCAGCGGGGGCGCATCTCGCCGCCGCTGATCCCCACAGCTGCGCGCCGTCTTCCTCAGTCCTAACTGGAACATCATTTTGGCCTGCCTCGAGATCGTTCACACCACGACCTACAGATATCGTCAAAAGGTCCCTCTTGGGCCCCATCGGTTGATGCTACGTCCCCGAGAAACAAGGGAACTGCGACTACTTGCGCATGCCCTCTCCATTTCTCCAACGGCGACGGTGACCTGGGCGCATGACGTGGCCAGCAACGCTGTCGCCACCGCCGTCTTTGACGGCGTGACGGATCATCTGGTGATCGAGAGCCGTGCCACAGTGGATCTCACCGCGCCTGCATGGCCGGTCTTTGCCATCGCCGCCTCGGCCGCGCAGTACCCCTTTGTCTACGCCGACGACGAATGGACGGAGCTGGGCGCGTTGACGGTTCCGCAATATCCCGACCCGGGCGGTCGGCTTTCCCTATGGGTCGAGGGCTTTGTCATGGCGCGCCCGACCGACACGCTGTCCTTGCTGAAGGACATCAGCAATGGTGTGTTCACCTAGATTTCCTACCAGAGCCGCGACACTGAAGGCACCCAGGCACCGATCGAGACGCTCGACCGGCGATGGGGCTCGTGCCGTGATCTTGCGGTCCTGCTCGCCGAAGCCGCGCGCACACTTGGACTCGGTTCCCGCATCGTATCCGGCTATCTGTCAGATGCGGAAGAATGCCTTTTGGGTTCTGCGGGTTCCGGGTCCACCCATGCCTGGGTCGAGATATTTGTCCCCGGTGCCGGATGGATTGCCTTCGATCCCACGAACCGAAGCTTCGGGTCCCGGAACCTGATACCACTCGCCGTGGCCCGAAACATCACACAGGTGACCCCGGTGGCAGGCAACTTTGTCGGAACGAACGTCGATTTGCTCTCGATGGAGGTATTCGTAATAGTGGAGAGTGCTTCGGCACAAGACAACTCGCTACTGGCCCAAAGAGGCGGGGCGGACATCGCGCTTGTCTAATGGCGTTTCGGTGGGACTGGCTTGCGCCTGCTGGCTTAAACCTATCCATAACAATGCTTTAATGACCGGAGAAGGTTGGACGTCAGGCCCATCCCCTCCGCCACTTGCACATTGCAAACCCGAAAAACAGGTCCCTCGCGGGGCCTTTTTCTTTATGTGCCAATGGGCTTTGCAGGGACCATCCGCCCTTCGGAGACGGCCCAGCCGCGCGAGGTCGGTCTCCAAACGCCCACCGTCTCTTTCCAGCCGCCCCTCGCTCCCGGCGAGACGGGTTCAAATTCCCCATAAACTTCAGTAACCTGGCGAGGTTGCGCTGCGCCCCAGTTTCGCTGGTTCCGGCTTGTCTCAAAACAGGCGGAGACGCGACACGGGCGGCGTGGTCGTTGGTATGTCTTGGGAGTTTTGCGCGAAGGTCGTGAGGTGGCACCGTCAGAGAAACTCCGCTTGAGCCGGGGCAGGGCGGGCATCTAGCTTCGCGGGATGACCAAACGCAGCCCGTTCCGCTACTTCAAGACCTCGCCCGAGATCATCCGTCTCGCGGTCATGCTCTACATCCGCTTCCCGCTGTCGCTGCGAAACGTCGAGGATCTGCTGCACGAACGCGGCATCGATGTGAGCCACGAAACCGTCCGCTACTGGTGGCGCCGCTTCGGTCCGGTATTCGCGGCCGAGATCCGGAAACGCCGGGTTGGCGGTATGCGGTCGAGCCGATGGCGGTGGCACCTTGACGAGATGTTCGTGAAGATAAACGGCGAGCATCATAATCTGTGGCGGGCCGTGGATCACGAGGGCGAGGTCCTGGAAAGCTACGTGACCAAGCGACGGGACAGGAAGGCCGCGTTGAACTTCCTCAGGCGAGCGATGCGCCGGCACGGCAAACCGGCCGCAATCGTGACCGACAATCTGAGATCCTACAGTGCGGCTCTCAAATCAATAGGGGCCGGCGCCCGCCAAGAGACTGCTCGCTGGGCGAATAATCGTGCGGAGAACTCCCACTTGCCGTTCCGACGACGCGAGCGCGCGATGCTGCGCTTCAGACGGCTGCGAAGCCTTCAGTTGTTCGCATCCGTTCATGCCTCCATCTCGAACCATTTCAACTCGGAGCGCAGCCTCTCGTCCCGCGCCAACTTCAAGCTGAACCGCGCCGCCGCTCTCGCCGAGTGGCGCGGGCTCTGCGCGGGCTGAGGGTAGAGCGCCTTACCCAAGCGGAGACTGGTTCGCATTTGTCTGACAGCACCGCCACTTGCCTCGCAAAAGCGGTTTTCCCGATCCCACTGCGACCGGATTTCCCCTGTTCTCAAAGGGGTTTGTGAGACGACCGCAAGACGCGCGTTTCATCGTACGTCGGGCAAGAGAAGATGGCGTCGCACATCGCTACTGGCACGCCGCGCGGGAAGGGTAGAACGGACCGTCGCCCGCCAAGCGCACCCCTTGTTTCGTGTGCGATATTGGTTATCTTGAACACATGCGATTTAGGCAGAGCGCCATGCCTCGGACCACCACCACCACCACCACCATGACCGTGCGCGTTAGCGGCGCGCTCAGTGAGTTCGTCGCGAAGAATGTCGGCGAGGACGGCGCCTATGAGAATGTCAGCGAGTACATCCGCGATCTGATCCGTCGCGACAAGGAGCGCGTCGAGCGTGAAGCCTTCGACCGGCTGAAGGCCGAGTTGAACCGTGCCTTTGCCGCGCCTGAGGAGAGCTACAAGCCCCTGACGGCCGCCGAGGTGATCGCCCGGAACCGGACCTGAGCGCATGGCGATCCGGATCGAGGGGGCGGCGTCCGTCCGGCTCGACGAGATCTACAGATACACGCGCGAAACGTGGGGCGAGGCGCAGGCCGAGAGCTACGTCGCCGGCTTGTTCGCCGCATTCGAGAAGATCGAATCGCGCGGTGTGCGTTCACTGGCCGTGCCAGCTGAATTCGGGGTGGAAGGGTATTTCTTCCGGTACGAGCGGCATTTCGTCTATGGGAGGCACCTTTCGAACGGCGATATCGGTATTGTCACGATCCTTCATGAGCGGATGCATCGGATTGATCGTTTCAAGGAGGCTTTTGAGTAATGCCAGCGCTGCTACCGGCCGGGCAGACTTGCAGAATGTTGGCGCCCGGCCCCATGCTCTCCGCCAAAAAATTTCAGAGAGGTCGACATGAGCGATTTGCCCGAAGGCGTTGAGATCGAGTTTCTGGGCACCTTCTGCCCCGTCCAGGCGGAAGGCTCGGTGAACGGCAGGCCTTTGTACTTCCGGGCCCGCGGAACGCAGTGGTCCTTGGGCATCGGGAAAGACCCCATTCTTGCGCCGGACTGGCGCTGTCGTATCCCCTACGAGGGTGACGGCCCCTACGCTGCCGGGTGGATCGATCAGGACGAGGCCCTCAAGTTCATCTCTCAGGCCGTCACCTGGTGGCGGGAAGGCAAGCCGTCTTTCGGGTGACCAGTCTTCAGGCCTGCGAAACGCAGGCTGAGCACGACTATTGCAAATTCGGTCTGTATCTCTGGAAGCGAATTGATGGCTGGTTTTGCGAGGTTTCCGGGATACACTCCGGGGTATGAGACTCGCGAGAACGCTCACTACAGCCCTGTTTGCAAGCCTCTGCGCAACCGCGGGAGGCGCCGCCCCCTTTTTTCAGGATGGCATGTGCGCCTTGGTGATCGCCTCGCGCCCATCGCTGAATGAGGCGCGGAGCTACATTCTTGAGAATGGTTGGCAGAACGCAGCGTCAGTTTTCAAAAGCGACAATGGCTGGTACGCGATTGCCGTTGATCTCGTACCCGTGCGTGCCGCGGCATCAATTCTCGATTCCCGGAAACGCTCAGGCGTCTACCCGCATGACGCGTATTGCTCGACCGGGCAGAAGTACATTCGTCGTGTCGACTGGAGGACGACCAACGCCCCTGCTGCGGTGCCCGTTTCGACCGGGCTTTGGGAGGAATTTGACGCTCGACCTCTTTCAACCGCGGAGAAGGGGTTCCTGCAGGCCGCGCTGGCGATGGAGGGCTACTACAATGGCCTTCTCGACGGCATCTGGGGGAATGGCAGCCAACGCGCGCTCGAGCGTTACACCGCAGCGGAGTTCGACACGGACAAGCCGGCAAATGCGCATGCTGCCTGGCTCGCGGCCGGCATCCTGAATGAGTGGGTCGAAGGAGGCTGGGAGTACCAGCTCATCGACCACCTTGCGATCTCGGCGATGCTTCCCCTAGAGAACATGCGCATCACCGAAGAGGCCGGTCCGAAGGTGCGGTGGGAGCACAATTCCCTGCCGTTGACGGTCATCCTCGACGACCTTCGCTCGCAGAGACTACTCGAGGTTCACTCTGGCTTCGCGAACTACAACCGGGCAATCGGGGAGCCCTACACGCTGCGCGGAGACGACACCTGGGTCACTTCGGTCCGCTCCAGCGATGGAACAGCCTACGTCCGCAGTGACCTGATCCAGGGCACCTGGTCGACGATCTCCGTGTTCGCCGATGCCGAGCTGTCGGGAGAGTTGGCCCTGATTGCGGCGAGCATTCAGCCTGGACCGCCACAGGACATCGTCCCGGCCGAGAGCGGCTACCTTGTACGGTACACTAAAGACCTCGGTCGCTTTCTCGAAGAGGACACCGATGAGGAAGACCGCTACGAGGCCCCGGAGCAGCCTGGAGCGCTTGCGCGCGCCGCCCCGCCCGAAACCCCTGGCGCGCCGAAGGACGACAAGTCCGGCAGCAGTGGAACTGCATTCTACGTCACCGATGACGGCGTCGCGCTCACGAACGCGCATGTAGTAGAAGGATGCTCGGGCGTATCTCTGGACGGTCAGCCCGCCGAGGTGATGGCCGTCAGCAGTGTCTTCGACCTCGCTGCCCTGCGCCTCATCGGGAAGCACGAAACCTCACCGCTCGCATTCGGACAGGGCGACGCCTCGCTGAATGCCGACATCACGATTGCCGGGTACCCGCTCCACGGGCTGCTCGGAGGGCTCAACGTCAGCCGCGGGAGTGTGAGCTCATTGAAGGGCTTGCAAGGTGACGAGACCAGCTTCCAGATCTCGGCGCCCGTTCAGCCGGGCAACAGTGGTGGCCCCGTCATTGATCGCAACGGAGCCGTCGTCGGCGTGGTCGTCGCGAAGCTCGATGCAGTGGCGGTCGCAGACGCGATTGGCGACATCGCGCAGAACGTCAACTTCGCCATCCGCGGTTCTCTCGCGAAGGCATTCATGTCCTCGAACGGGATCGCCTACGACACTCACCCGCAAGCTGAAACGCTGGCACCGGAGGATGCGGCCGTCCTCCTGCAAAACGCGACGCACCTCGTCGAATGCCATTGACCGTCAACCGGCACGCTTGATCGTGACGTCGAAGTCGCCGCGATCCTCGCCGTGCTCAGTGGTGCCCCGCAGCGGGACCTTCACTTCGGAGCCGCGCCGCAGCGCGTGGTGCGACGCGATGCAGAGCGAAAGGGCAGCTTGCCCGAGGGCCGACATGGTCTCCCCACCGGTCTCGTCGGGCTCGCTGAGGGGAGCTTTGCGCAGGATGCCGTTGACCTCCTTCATCATCTCTCGGCTATAGAAAAAGCAATCGGGGTGCAGGGCAGCTTCCCGGGAAATGCGCCGGCGGTGATCCCTGAGCCAGGCATCGGGCGACTGCTCCGCGCTGCTGTCTGCTTGAGCGTCCTCTTGCCGCTGCATGCGCGACAGCTCGGCAGCCCCGAGGGCCAGGGCACGGACAAGGTCACGGCGGGCGTCCTTGGGCTTCCAGGCTGCGGGATCGAGCGTCCAGGCGCGGGGAACCTCACCTTCCGGAGCAGGTCGCCCTGCGAGCGTGTCCGCGGCTTGAAGGGCGTAGCACCCCGCCGCAGCGGCCAGCCGTCCACCGGGGTAGGAGTCATCGTTCTCGGCGCTCCACCCTTCCAAGGTGCGCTGCCTGACGCACTCGGCTTCGACCTCCCGCAGGACGCTTTTCAGAATGTCGTCCGGATGCCCGAACCGTCGGTTCACGATGTCGGCCATGATGCCGAGCTGGAGCATCCGGTCGATCACCGCCTGGATGCGGTCCGCGTCGTCGGCATCCATGCCACCTGAGCGGCTGGTGCGCAGGTATCCGGCGACCGCGGAGCTGATCTCGTCGTCGATCTGCGCTCGCGTCAGGCGCCGCTGGTCGAACAGGTTCTTGAGCACGCTCTCCGCATCCCGGGCTTCCTCCTTCGCTTTGGCCACCTCGCTCCGGGCCTCCGCCAGCAGCCGGTCCCGCTCGTTCAGGATGTCCTGGAACCTCCGGGTCGAGACGACGACGTAGCCTTGCCGGTACTCGAGGTCCTTCTCCCCCGAAAGCACGGAGTCGATGGCGGAGGCGTCGGTCTGCGAGACGGTGTCGGAGGTCATTCGGTACCTTTCATGGGGGGAATAGAGGATTCTGAAATTCAGGCGGAGGGCGTGGCGCCCGGCATGTCAGGGTATTCTGGCAATGGTCTCTCGAAAGGCACCATTTCAGAGTTTTCGGAAGGATCGGCGAGCGCGAAGAGTTCGTAGCGCTTCCCCGTGACCGGGTGCTCCACGATCTCCCGCTCGGGGTCGGCGTAGACCGTCAGCATGGGCTGGCCGATCCGGTCGACTTCCTGGTTCAAGTACAGGGTCACTGCGCGCGCGCCTCCTCGAAGCTCATTTCGTCGATCAGAACGATGTCGTGCTCGGTCTCCAGCCAGGCCCGCGCCCCACAGTTCAGCTGGGAGCCGTTGTAGACGGCGCGGGTGCGGCCCTCGAACTCCACTTCGCGGGCATACCGGGTCCGGCCGTCGGGGCACTTCACGGTATAGACGGGGCGGTTGCCCCCATCCTTGGCGTTCATCCCGATGTGCTGCCGGTTCACGTGAACGATGGTGGGCTGCCGACTTCACCGCGGCCTTCAGCGCGGGGTTTGCCTGGGGGTCGTGCGCGTCGGGGCCTTCCATCCCGGCGACGGCCGCGAAGATCTCGTTCAGCTTCTCCTGGTGGATCTTCGAGCCGGCCACGAGGGCCGCGACCTTCTCCTCCTCCTTCACCTTCCAGGAGACGAACTCCTCGACGTCCGGGTGATCCACATCGCAGATCACCATCTTCGCTGCGCGGCGGGTCGTGCCGCCCGACTTGATGGCGCCGGCCGCGCGGTCACCAATCTTCAGGAAGGACATCAGGCCGGAGGACTTGCCGCCGCCCGAGAGGCTCTCGCCCGCGCCGCGGATGTCGGAGAAGTTCGTGCCGGTCCCCGAGCCGTACTTGAAGAGACGGGCCTCGCGCTCCCAAAGATCCATGATCCCGCCCTCGTTCACCAGGTCATCGCTGACCGACTGGATGAAGCAGGCATGCGGCTGCGGATGCTCGTAGGCGGACTTCGACTTCACCATCTTCCCGGTGAACGGGTCGACGTAGTAGTGACCCTGGCTCGGGCCATCGATCCCGTAGGCCCAGTGCAGGCCGGTGTTGAACCATTGCGGCGAGTTCGGCGCCGAGCGCTGGGACGCCAGCAGGTAGCGCATCTCGTCGAAGTCGGTCTTCGCGTCGTCCTCGGTGGCGAAGTAGCCGGTCTTCCAGCCCCAGTAGGCCCAGGCGCCGGCGAGGCGGTCGAAGACCTGGCGGCTGTCGCTCTCGCCCACGTAACGCTCGTTCTCGGGCAGCTCCTCGAGAGCTTTCTTGTCCGCCACAGAGCGCTGCAGGAATTCCGGCACGCCCTTCTCCGCGACCTTCTTCAGGCGGGCCGGGGCACCGGCCTTGCGGAAGTACTTCTGGGCCAGAACGTCGGCGGCCACCTGGCTGAACCCCTTCGGTACCGCGAAGTCTTCCATCGAGAAGACGATCTCGCCGCTTGGCTGGCGAATTTGCGAGGTGCGGGGGGTGAACTCGATCAGCTCGTAGGGCCCGGCCTCACGCGTGAAAAAGCGGTCGAGCTTGAGACCCTGGTTGGCGGCAGACGTCATGGTATTCCTTTCTTCCAAATCTGTTTGTCGGCTCCGACAGGCGGCGAAGGAGCGAGGTATGCGGGCGGATCGCCAAGGACAATCCGGTGAATTTTGGAGACGACGCCGCCATCGGGGGCGCAAACGTCAACAGAGCAGACTTACCCTTCCCTTGTGTTGAAAGGATAAATTTCTGAAATCAGATCGACTTGATCGTCTCGATGGTCTTCGACCAGGATTTCGACTTCTCGAACGCCCGGCGCTGGGCATCATCAGAGCGCGCCGAACGCGGGGGCGCGGCCTTTGCAGGGCGATCCTCCAGAGCGGCAAGGTCGATGGCTTCCGGTTCGCTGCGATGGGTGGCCACCGGTGCCGCCGCGGAGGATTCCTGCGTCCGCGCGGGAGCGTCCGAGCTTTCCCGCTGGACGCGCCATTGCGCCCGGCGGGCCGGCGCCTGCACACCGCGTTCCTCGCGCCCGCGCTTCAGGGTTTCGTCCGACCAGTTCGACAGGGCAAACCGATTGGCCTCGAAGGAGGTGGGCACGGGCTTTGCCGCGGCCTTCTGGCGTTCAGGACGGCGCTCCGGATCGGGGGCCGCGGGCCAGTCGTCCTTCTTTGCTGGCTCGGGCGGCGGGGCAGGGCGATCTTCATCCCGGCCGAGGATGTCGTCGAAAAACTGGAAATCGGAGCTCATGCGGCAGTCTTCTCTGGGTTGCCAATGTTGTAAAGGATAGTCACCGTCTTGTCCATCCCAAGCTTAGGTGATCGCGCTGGAAATAAGAAATAGGTAGTAGTCGAGCGCCCATTCCCGCGATGCCGGTCGAATGTCGTTCAGGACCTCACCCTTCCATTCCGCTAAGCGCTTTGGGTTGTCGCCCTCCACGTCCACGTGGTTCTGGTTCAGCGCACGCCGCCGGGTCCCCCCGAGGGAGGCGATCTCTGCCTTGCGGTGCGAGGCTTCCTGCTCCGAGACCACCGGTGCCGTGCGGCCGGCGCGCTGGTAGGCGTTCATCAGCGACATGAAGCGTGCGGCAGGCGTGTCCTTCCCTTCCGGCGGGCCCTCCCGCTCGAACGAGGCCAGGAACTCCTCCTGCACGATCACCAGGTCGTCGCTGCCCAAGCCCATGCGAGCGGCTTCCACGGCGATGTAGGATTCCAGGTACAGCGGGTTGCGGGTGAACCACGTGCGGTGCGCGTGGATGGCGTCCGCCTTCCGGTCGATCTCGTACTGCTTCCGGATGCCGGCCGCGACCTGGCGCTTCATCTTCTCCGTCATCGTCGAGGGCTTCTCGGAGCGCTTCGCGCGCATGTACTCGATGCAGGTCGGAAAGAACTCCAGCTCATCGATGTCGATGTCGCCGATGCTCTCCTCGATCTCGTCGAGCCTCCGGCGTTCCTCGTAGGTCGCAGGCTCGGACCGCTCCTGCTGGTACCGGATCAGGCCTTCGAACGCCTTGTCGCAATGCTCACCGGTGGCCTCGCGAAGGAAGTACTTCGCGTTCAGGACCACGTCGTCGTCGCAATGCGCCTGGAGCGCGCGGGCCCACTCGATCTGGCGCTCCCAGAGGTGCTCGCGGATCGGGGCAACGATGTCTACGCCGTACCGGTCGAGGAGCTTGCGCACACAGCGCGGCGAGGGGGCATGCGGTTCCTTCGCCCGCATCTCGGCGTAGCGGTAGAACTGCAGTTCCGGCTTCTGCATCGCTGCCTCGCGGGTGGCGTCGTGCAGCGGGCGGGACAGGACGTCGTTCACCCATTCGCGGTAGAGGCTGTCGGCCGTGAAGCGGGTGCCCTCGACATCCTTCTCGACCAGGTCCTTCATGGTCTGCGGCACGCGCAGGGCGGCGGCGAGCTTCTTGGCGTATTCGAGAGGCCCGTTGATGTCGTACTTGTTGTAGGTCATTCGAACTCCGTCAGCAGGTTCTCGAGGATGTCAGCGTCGAACACGTCGATGTCCGGCTCGTGGGAGGCGTCGAACCTGAGGCGCAGCCATTGCAGGAACGCCGCGCCGGGATCCGTGACCTTCTGCTGTCGGGCGGTCTCGCGCCATTCGTCGAGGTATGCCGGCAAGTCGGCATCGCCGAGGGAGTTTGCTTCGAGGACCTGGAGGGCCTCCTGCATCGCCTCATGCGGCACCAGGAGATCGCGGCCGGTTTCCTCGTCGGTATGCCCGGTCAGCATGTCCACCGTCTGGGGATCGCGCCCCTTGGGCTTGCGGGCCTTCTCCAGCGTCAGCGCTTCGAGGGGAAGCTCGTTGCGCGGGACGACCTTGAATTCCATGGAGACGACCTTGCCGCCCCGCCCGCCGCGGATGTAGTCGACAACGACGCCGAACGGGGCCAGGCGGTTCACCTCGTTGACGGCCCTGTCGATGACCGAGCGCCGCAGGTTGTCGAACCGCTCATACTGATCGTCGGCGATGCCGAGCCGGGCGCGGAACTCGTCGACCGTGACGAGCCAGGAACGGTGGGTGCGCTTGTGGAAGAGCGACATGATCTCGAAGAGCTTGGCGCCCTGGGTGGTCTTGAACTGCTGGAACAGCGCCATGTTGATCTTCGCGTAGATCTTGGGCTCGAAGATGAACCGCATCAGGATGCTGTCGAAGGCGTATTCGAGGGTTCCGTTCGTCGTCCGGGAGACGTCGTAGGACAGGAAGTGGCAGCTCACCGAGCGCGACTGGCCCTCTTCTTCGTAGTCGATCTCGATCTTCACGCTGCTCAGGCTGCGGAGACTGCGCTCGAGCGAAGCCAGGTTCCTGTGCCCGAGATAGTTGAGCACATCAGCCACTGGGACAAACTGGATGCCGGTTTTGTCCTCCCGCCCGTAGGACTGGTGCAGCAGAAAGATGAACAGGCGCATGTCCTGGAGTTCGAGCTGGTACTTCCCGCGAGCCATGATGACCTCGTAGCTCTTGCGGACGGTCCCCTTCGCAGAGGTTTCATTCTTCTTCATAAGAAAGCCAAGTTCCCTACAGATCTTTGCAAGTCCACTTTCCTTTACGCGAGGAAAGTGCTCAAGGTCAAGGAAGGAATGAAGTGACCTTGTACGTTTTGGTAGGGATCTTCGAGCCGATTTTCGGGCGTTAATGTTAATTTAGTAGTGATCTTTGTTAATTTAGTAGGTTAAGTCAGGATTTAAGCGCGATTTCCTGTTTGTTTTCAATAGCCTGCAAAACCGGCTGAGGCCCTTGAACATAGAATGCGCGCGCATGCGTGCGTGCGCGTACATGCGTAGGCGTGCGCACATGCGCCCGCGCGCGTGGGGATGAAACCCCTCTGCTGTCAACCCCTCACCTTGCGGACTGCGCGGCTTTTCTTCGCGAACGAGCTGAAGAGGAGTCTACTTGCCGCGCCTGCTGGCGCGAGAAGAGGGATCTCCTGCCGGCGCGCATGCGCCGATGAGGAATCGGTTTCCTGACGGGCCTGTCGGCCCGGATCGGCAGCCGGTGTCGATGGGCGCGGATGCGCCGGAAGTGGTTTCCCCTCTAGCGCCGAATGGCGCAGTGCCGAAAGGCTCGCAGCGCGGCGAATGCCGGGCCGGAGATACGCGGCTTTAACCGCGCTGCGCCACACTTGGCCCGTGGCCGAAGGGTGAGAGATGGAGAAGCTCCTACGACACACGACGCGCATCGCGCTGATTGGCGCTGTTGCGGTACTGACCAGCGCCTGCTGGCCGGGAGACGATCCCGAGCCGGTGGCAGATGTCATGCCGGTCGAGGATCTTTTCCCGAAGGTCTTTGCCGCGACCGACCAAGACGCGTTCATCGCGGAGTTTCAGCCGAGGCTTATCGAGCTGCAACGCACCGGCCGGGAGGAATTCACCGCGGTCGCGCGCGGCATGGCCCAGATCATCCGCTTTTCCGACCTGTCCGTTACGGCCGAGGACTTGCGCGAGGGACTTCCCGAGCTTGAGCCGTTCGCGGATCTGCCCGACCCTTCCTCGCAAGAGTTTCTCGGCCTGTTTCACGAGGCGGTTCTTGACCGTCTGGCCGACGGCGGCGTGACGTTCGAGAGCATCAAGACGATGGGCGCGGCGCATCAGGAGAACGCCGGAACGACATACCGCAATGCGATGTATCTCTACCTCGAGGAGCTTCGCGAGAAGCGACGGGAACTGCGCAAGCGCGACGACAAGCTGCGCAAGCTCGTCGACCTCGTTTCGTTCATCCAGCCGGTCATTCGGCGCGATGGCACTTCTTTGCACGTGACGGTTCAGACCCGGAACGGTACGGACCAGGCGCTGAACGCGCTCAGCGTGACGGTGGGGGAGAAAAACCCGGAACGCAGCTGGGAGGCTGCCAAGTCGGTCGGCGAGACCGTCGTTCGGTTCGACCAACCATTCGGGTCGGACGAGAGCCGGGCCTTGAGCTTCTCCGTCGAGGCGGGGGAATATACTGGCGGGCCGATCAGCCTCGAAGTGACGGGAGTTACGACCTCGGCCGGGTTCAGCGTCGAGAAAGGCGCGATGGATGAGCCGATGAAACTCCTCGACAAGCTGATCAGCGATGTCGAGTGGGAACGGGAGCAGGTCAGAGACACGCTCCAGCGGGCCCTGGAGCGCTTTCCGCGCTGATTACGGCCCCGCGGGCCCTGCGGCAGGTTCGGCGCTCTTGCGGCGCTTTCCGAGCCTCTTGAACGTCCCACCACTCGATCCGCCTCCGGCCGGCTTTTTCGCGCCACCGGCGGCGGTGGCGGTGGACTTTGCCGGTGCGGCGGGTTTTGCAGGTGGGACGTAGTTCATCGGATCGACACGGCCCAGCCAGATGCCCATCGCGAGAGCCTCGTCCTGGTCGAGGATCCAGCCACCGCCGGTAATCCACTCTTCCACCGCCACGTAGCTCCGCCGGTCGGGCGGAGGATCGGTCGGGACGGAAGAGTCGCGATACCCTCGATCCTTGAACAGGCCGTACCACGGCAAAGCCTTGGGGTCGGTCTTCGGGCCGGTGGATGGTTTGGCGCTTGTCTCGGAGGCCGCCGGCGTAGGCGTCGGCTCCGCCGCCTTCGACTTGAGCCGCTTCAGGTTAATTTTCATCGGGCAGATCTCCATCGACAATCCGTCGGCAGATCTCGAAGCCGAAGCCCTGGCGGGCCAGCTTGGCCATGTCCTTCTGCCGGTACTGATCCTGTTCGCCGGTGCGAAATGCACCAATCCGCTTCTTCCGGGCGAACGTGACGGCGGCGTTGACCTCGACGCTGGGCTCTTCGCAGAGGATGTCGTCGTAGTCCGACGGGTTGATCTTCTTCAGCCGCAGCTTCATCTCGATCTTCTTGCGGGACATGCCGCTGGCGCGGCCGTTCTCGACGAAGAGTTCCACGAAACGGCGGTCATCGACGTACCGGCGCTCCGCGCAGTACCGCACCACTTCTTCCACGTCATCGCGGAACTCGGCGATCTCCCGCCCGGTCCCCATGATGCGGCGGAAGATCTTCCGCTCGAGGACGGCACGGAGATGGCCTTCCGTGGTCTCGTAGCTCTTCAGGTAGTTTAGCGCCGCTTCCCGGAGCCACTCCTGATTCAGCTCTGCCGCATCGGATTGTTCGCGCATTGTCTTGCCCTTCGTTCCGTGGTCAAATCTTACGGGCAATTCCTTTTGGCGGGATTTCAGGCAGCGGAAGATGGCAAGGAACGTCACGAAGCGGCAGATCATGAAGGACAGGCGGGTGAACGGCATCCGGGTGCTGTCGGACGCGGATGTCGAGCGGATGCTCGAGGTCGCGTCTGCGACCCGTTACCCGATCCGCAACCGTGCGATCATCCTTCTCGGTACGGATGCCGGCCTGGCGCCGCGGGAGATGTCCTACGTCAAGCGGTACCACGTCTACGGGGACGATGACCTGCTGGGCGAGAGCATCGACTTGCGCAGCCGGCCGGGGGTTTACCTGACGCCTCGGGTCATCCCGATGGCCCGGCACGGCCGACTCTGGAACGCGCTGCACGATCTCCTGGAGAATGCGCCCGCGGTGCCGGGCGACCCGCTGATCATCTCTGAGCGCGCCGTCGACGGCGGCGGCGCTACCAAGGAGCCGGGTCTGAAGCCATTGCGCGCCATGCGCAGCAGTAGCATCGGCTACGTGTTCTACAAGGTGATGGCCAAGGCCGGGATACCCAATGCCTCCGCCTTCACCGCGCGGGCCACGTTCATCGTCAACGCCTGCCGCCATGCCTCGACCGAGGGGATGAGCCTGCGGAACGTGCAGGAAATGACCGGTCTGCGCTCTCTCGAGACGATCCAGAACATCCTCGAGGCCAGCGAACGGGACCAGGCGAAGATCATCGGCGACCTCTTCGGCAATTGAAGCCTGCGTTGAAGGCACGGCGCATTTCCGCCGGTGGCGCTCCGCTGCCTTGATGCCGCCGCAATGTGGGCTCCAGTTCTCCGCAGCGTAGCGGAGCGTGCAATGTAAACGACCATGGGTAGTGAAAGTGAAACACGTTACGCGCAATACCATCGTCCTTTCCCTCGGTGCAGCGCTGATGGGGGCCCCGGCATTCGCACAGAACGCTCTGACAGACGCCGTTCGCGAGCAGCTCAAATCCCAGTACGACCTCTCGTGGTTCGACCGGATGGGCTACACGGTGAAGGGCAACCGTGTGAAGGTCGTGGCCGAAGGCGGCAACCTCGGTCTGACGCAGACCTACGCCTATGACGGCACCAATCTAGGCCAGCGGCTGTCGGAAGATTTCAGCGTGAGCGATGCGCCCGACGTCGTGCGCCGGGTGCTCGGAGATGCGGCCTATGCCAAGCTACTGGCCGGCCGGAACCCGTCCGACATCAGCTTTGACCGTTCCTGCGAAGGCACTGATTGTGACTTCAGCTTCGACGCGAGCGGCCCGGGCTTCGATGTCAGCAGCGATGGGTCTTGCGACGCTTCGGGATGTGACGCGAGCTTTGACGAGTACGATGAAGCGCGAGAGCGCGAACAGGAGCGTGCCGAAGAGCAGCGCGACCGTGAGGAAGACCGAGACGATGATGATGACGACGGCGACGACGGCGACGACGACGACGACGATGATGACGATGATGACGACGGCGACGATGATGATGAGAACTCGTAAAGCCAGAATGCAGAATTGATGTTCAGGCCCCCACCCTGGCCATGCTTGGGTGGGGTCCTTTTGCAATTGAAGCCTGCATCTCTGCTTTCACATCCGCCCCGAATGGAGGCGGAAGATGTCGGCATTGCTGGGCGACGACTACGAACGCGTGCTTGAGATGGCGATTATCGCCCCGGTATTCGCGTTCGACGGTGATGGCGCAGATTACGATTTCCTGCGCGAAGCCGGGCCGGGGGACGGGCCCGTGGTCATGACCTTCGACGACGGATACGCGATCCAGGCCATCGAGACCTGTGATGAGCCAGCCGTGGTGCTCCGCGATCCGGAGGGCCAGGTTGCCGGCTTCTACTACAAGTTCATGGCCTGGATCGATCCTGTCCACCGGGGCCGGGGCCGGGGCCTCGGGGTCGAGATGGTGCTCGCCTACGCGGACCATTTCCAAGATGCCGCCTGGGCGGAAGACATGCCCGGTGCCTCGCAGGGCATGGGCTTCTCGGAAGCCGGATACGCGATCCACGAGCAGGCGCGTCAGGTCGTCTGGACCCGCTCGCTCGGGGATCTGCCCGGGATGGCGGTGTAGCGGTTATCCCGCGAAAATCGCCTCACTTGTAGCTGCAGGGGGCTGCTTAGTAGCAAAGGACAGTGTCTGCCTGGAGCGCGAGGGAAACAAGTTTGTCGGGCATTGCAAAGGAACCTCGACACCTGTCGAGAAGGTCGTCGCCGTATCCGCGGGCCTTGGCAGACTTACCGGAAACGTACACCGCTGCACCGGCCGAGGCGATGGCCTCGATATGATCGCCGATACGGCCTGTGCCCTGCCCTTCAACATCGGAACTCCGGGTCGACAGGCAGTGAACCCCGTCGCCGGCAAAGAAAACGTCAACGTCGTGTCCTTCCTGCGCCGCCGTCGCTGCAACAAGGCACCCGAGCGTGCACTTGTTGCGGTCGTGGGCGCCGGTGTGAATGTGAACGAGAATGCGGCTCATGAAATGTCTCCTCTTCAATGCGGAAATCATACGGCGCAGCAGACCGTTCTCCAAACGCGCCCATGGCGCTCATTCCGGGGCGCGCCACCCCCGGCCGGTGGCCGCCATGAGGGACGCCCAGACCTGGGCCTCGTCACGGACGGCCGCGGCGAGGTTCATGCGTGCGTAGTCTGCATTCTGCTCGGCTTCCAGCATGTCGAGGGTGCTGAGATCGCCCATTCTAAGTAGCTCCCTGGAAATCCACAGAACGCGCTCGTTGGATGCCTTGGCGGCTTCCAGGGCCGTCACCTCGCGGCGGGTCCTGAGCAGACGGCCTTGCGCGGCCTGGACTTCCTGCACGGCCTTCCGGACCGCGGCTTCCCATTCCAGGCGGGCGATCTCTGCCTCCGCCGTCGCGGCGTCCTGGTCAGCTTTCAATGCGCCCCGATTGAGGATGGGAAGCCTGAGCTTGGGACCGAAGGACCAGCTCGTCGTGTCAGCCTCGAGGACGGCGCCCTGGAGCGTGAGCGACGGGTAGAGCTGCGCCTCGGCGACGCCGATCTGCGCGACAGCTGCGGCCAGCCTGCGCTCCGCGGCCAGGATGTCGGGGCGGTTCCTGAGCAGGTTTGCTGGTACGCCCGATGCGAAGTCCTCGACGCCAACGGGTTGGGGCGCCCCTTTCTGCAGGCGCTTCAGAAGCTCTTCTGCGGGAATGGCGGTGAGCGTGGAGATCGCGAAGACGTAGTCATCAAACGCCGCGCCGAGGGGCGGGTAGGCCGCCTTCGCGGAGTCGAGCTGAGCTTGCGCCTGCGCCACATCAAGGTCGGAGACGGCGCCGACTTCCTTCAGAATGCCGACCTGTTCGAGGGTTTTCTTGCGGCTCGCGATGTTGCGGCGCGTGAGCTCCAGAGCTTCCTGGTAGTACCGCAGGTCGATGTAGGCGGCGACGAGTTCGCTCACGGTCCCGAGCCGCACGGCGCCGGCGTCGTATTCTGCTGCGCTGAACTGGGCGTCCGCCTTCTCGGCCGTTCTGCGGGCCGCGCCAAAGAGATCGAGCGCGTAGCTGGCCCCGAAGTCGAAGGAGTGGGAGGTGGTAACCTTGGTGTTGGCACCGGCTCCGGCGGCCTGGCCCTGTGCGGTGGCCGCGCCCGCGAGGCTGGAGCCGTAGCCGGTCTTCCGTCGTTGCGCCTCGGCCACCTTGATCCGCTGCATGGCGGTGGCGATGTCGGTGTTTTCCTTGAGCGCGGCGGCAATGAGGTCGTTCAGGACCGGGTCATCGAACCTCTCCCACCAGGCGTCCACGCTGATGTTCTCGAGCGGCGCGTCCGAGGGGGTCGGTGGCGCGTCACCGATGCCGTTCGCGAAGGTTGGGGCAACCTCGATCTGCGGGGGTGTATACTCCGGACCGGCTTTCATGCAGCCGGCCAGCATCGCCAGGGCGGTGACGCCCAGAAGGGTGCGTGTGGTCATCCGTGATCTCCGATCTTGGCCGCGCCTCGGCGGCAGCAGGGGGCGCCAACAAGATGGAAGAACGGGTTTCGACCGCGATAATGGGCAGTTAGAGAGACATCGCGAGCTGGAAGCGAATGGCTTCCGCGAAAGTGAGATCATGCTCGCGGGCAATCTTGTCGATGGCGTCGACTGCCTCGTCATCGAGCCCCAGCGTCCGGGCCAGGAGCCCACGCTCGTCCTGGATTCCCCCGCGCAGGCCGCTGTTCCGGAACTGCTCGATGACCTTGGGCGTCATGGCGAGGTTCATGCTCTTGCCCATCATGGTGAGGGCGTACTGGCCGTTCCGCACGATGGTGACACCCCGCTTGGGGGCTTCAGCTTTGGCTGAAGGCGCGTCGCGCTTCGACTTGGGCTCGAACGTTTCCACGCTCATTTTTCGTCGTCCTTTCTTTCCTGCTGTCTCGTAGCCTTGCCAGGCCCGGGGTGGAAGGCCGCTTTGAATATCCACTCAGTGGTAGAATGCAGCCCCGCCGTGATGTTTCCAAATTTCAGAATGTCCGCGAGACCTCAGCGAGAGCTGCGACGACATTCTGAAATTCCACTCAGTGGTAGCGGCGCCCTGCGGTGGGTCAGAGTCCCTTGCTGTCGTAGGCGGCGACGATCTTCTGGATGCTGAGAGCAAAGGCAGAAGAGCGGAGATCAGCGAACCGCTTGTCCCTGAGCCAGAGCTCCCGCATGTCCTGGTAGGCCTGCCGCATCGTGTCATCGAGGCCCGAGCGCACGAGGTCGAGCTCGCAGGCCCCCTGGAGGTACTTGTCCTTGAAGGCTTCGGAGATGCCGTCGAGACCGTTTGCCGCCAGGACCCGGTCGATCTCGTCGACGAGCATGATGTTGCGGGATTCCTCGAGCCTGCGCTGCATGCGGCCGAAGCGCATGTGGCTGAGGTTCTTGACCCACTCGAAGTAGGAGACGGTCACGCCGCCGGCATTGGCGTAGAGGTCCGGGATGACGACGATGCCCCGGTCCCGCAGGATCTTGTCGGCTCCCGCTGTGGTGGGCCCGTTCGCGGCCTCGATGATGACCTTCGCGCGGATGCGTGCAGCATTTCCCTCGTTGATGACGCCTTCCACTGCCGCGGGGATCAGGATGTCGCACTCCTCCTCGAGCACGTGGATCGCATCGTCGGCATCGAGAACGAAGCCATACGGGTAGTGCCTGATCCCGCCGTGCTGGGCGATGAACTCGTGGAGATGCTCGATGTCGACGCCGTTCTGGTTGACGACGGCACCGTCACGCTCGATCACCGCGGTCACCTTGCAGCCATCCTCCTCGGAGAGGAACTTTGCGGCGTGGTAGCCCACGTTGCCGAGGCCCTGGACGATGACCTTCTTACCGTCGAGGCTGCCGGCCAGGCGCGCGCGGTCGACGTCCCCGCGGTGGCGGAACAACTCCCTCAGGGCGAACTGGACGCCCCGGCCGGTCGCTTCGCGGCGCCCGCGGATGCCGTTCTGACCCACGGGTTTGCCGGTCACGCAGGCGGCGGCGTCGATGTCGGTGGTGTGCATGCGGGCGTACTGGTCGGCGATCCAGGCCATCTCGCGTTCGCCGGTCCCCATGTCGGGGGCGGGCACGTTCTGGGACGGGTGGATGAGGTCGCGCTTGATCAGCTCGTAGGCAAACCGCCGGGTGATGTGTTCGAGCTCGTCGGTGTTCCAGCGCGAGGGGTCGATGCAAAGTCCGCCCTTGGCGCCCCCGAAGGGGACGTCGATGAGAGCGCACTTGAAGGTCATGAGCGCGGCGAGCGCTTCCACCTCGTCCTGGTTGACCGAGAGGGCGTAGCGGATGCCGCCCTTTACCGGCTCGCGGTGCTCGGAATGGACGGATCGGTATCCGGTGAAGGTGTGGATGTGGCCCCTGAGCTTGACGCCGAAGCGAACAGTGTAGGTGGCGTTGGCGACCCTGATCTTCTCCGCGAGCCCCGGGTCCATGTCGAGCTTGTCGACGGTGGCCTGGAACATGGCTTCGGTGGAATCGCGGAAACTGGTCATGGGGGCACCTCTTTTCCTGCGAGGTGCCCCTGTCTTCTTAAGCGATCATTTCGAGACGCTTCCGGCCGTGCCTCACGGGGCGGGGGCTGCCGAGATACCCGACCAGTCGGGCGGCACGTCGGTCTCCAGCAGGCCGTACTTCGAGGGGTTCTCGAGGGCCTCCGCATTCGCCTGGAAGAGGGAGTCCTCGAGATCGGTGAGCGTGCTGCGTCCGGCATCCACCCAGGCGCCGTTGTAGTGGACTTGGGCCGCGAGCAGCTCGCGGGAATCCGGGTCGAAGACGAACTTGCACGCCCGCTTCACGGCGCCGGTGTCTTCCTCGAAGACGTGGTCCCAAAGGTTCGGTTCGTCGGCGACGATGTAGCTCATTCTGGAAATCCTCTCGCTGGCTTCGCAAATGGCTGTCACACCGCAATCGGCAACTGAAATCCCACTCAGTCGTAGGGCGTCCTAGGAAGTGGCAAGACCTCCGGCCGGGTCGAGGTGGCCCCGACTCGCCAGTTTTCTGAGAAAACCGGGGGCAGAGCGTTATCTAGGGCCGCCGCTCTTCACGCCCCGGATGTGAGCGATCCACCGCGGCGCGAAATAGGCCGCGAACGACTTCACCTCGGGCCGCGCCCAGGCGCGGGGTGAGAAAACCAGCCATACCGACATGCCCGGTTCTTCGGACGGCGGGAAGCATTGTACCAGATCCGCGTAATCTGCCGCGATGGAGACGGGTATCGCAGCGAGGCCGATGCCGGATCGAGCCGATGTTACGAGACCTTCGAGGTCAGTACTTCGGGCCACAATCTGGCCTGGCGCGCAGTTGTCGATAAGCCACCGGTTCAGGCGCACGGTGTGGGCCGCATGGTCCATCACAACAACTCGGTGGCCAGTCAGCTGCTCGAGCGATCCGGGCAGGCCGTGGGCTTCAGCATACTTGCGCGCGCCATATAGCGATGCTTTCGCCTCGCTGAGCTTTCGGCACACCAGGCGCTGGTCGTCGATCTTTTCGCAGATCCGGATCGCGACGTCGGCTTCACCGGCCACGAGATCGAGCAAGCGGTTCGACGAGACGAACTCGAACCGCACTCCGGGGTGCTGGGCTTCGAAGTCCTGAAGGATGGCGGCAAAGCCCGGGGAGAAACTTTGCGGCGGGGCGGTGATCAGGATCGGTTTCAGGGCAATGGAACTGGCTGCGGCTGCGCTGCCGACCAGGGTTTCTGCGGCCCGTTCCATTGCCTCGGCCGCCTCGCGCAGCATGTCTGCGGCCGGCGTGGGGTGAAAGCCGCGGGTGTCTCGTTCGAAGAGCGTGAGTTTCAGGGCATGTTCGAGCGCCTCGATCCGCCGCGCCACGGTTGGCTGAGCGATGCCCAGGGACTTTCCGGCCGCGAGCGTCGATCCGCTGCGCAGCACGGCAAGAAACACGCGGGCATCGGACCACTCGAAGTCGCTCATCATTTTCGCAGAGCAGCACAACGCCGTGCCCAATACCAGCACAGGTTTCATGGATGGTAGGCTCGCCATCATGCTGCCGATGGAGGCTCCGATGCTACGAACCGGTTCGCTCGGTATATGGGCATTCCTTGACCGAATTCTCGAGAAGCTGGAGCGAGGGCCCGTCGTAGGAGAGGCTTTTCCTCCCGAGACGGAGGAAATGCGGCGGGCATACTTGCGGGAGATCATCTGGTCGAACCCTGATGCGTTTCAGAGCGAGTTCGATGTGCAGGCGTTCCTGAGCGGGTCTCCCCGCTCATACTGATCCCGCTAACTTGCCGGAAACCCGCCACCTCTAAGCCGACACGGCAATACAGGGGTGGCGGATGTCCGATCTTCAGGAAGCAATCGATGCGCTGGTGCGCGAGGGGTTCGAACCGGCGCTGTCGACGCCCGAGGGGCGCTTCTTCCGCAGGGAGATCGGTCCCGACGACGAGATCTCCGTGCACGTCACCTCACGGGCATTCCCGAAGAATGAGCCCGGCCTGAACATCTGGCTGCAGGACCCCCGGAACGCGCGGCCAAAGTATCGCGAAGACGTCTTCGTGGGAGAGGCGAAGGATCTGGTTTCCGAGATGCTCGACCACGTTGCCTGCCTCCGAGCCCACGCCGCGGGGACGACAGTGAAGGCGGTGAGCATTCTGCAAAGCCGCCTCGGTGGGGCGTACTCCGATTTCGCGCACCCCGAGTTCCCGTCCGAGGACCCGGAGCCGCATCGCGACTACGCTCGCGTCCAGCGCTATATGTTCGCCCAGCGCCGCAGGCTCGGAGCTGACCCGACCTCGGGGGCAGGTGAACAGACGCCGGCGGCCGGCGCGATCCCCGACCTGGCCGGCAAGGTGACCCCAGGCAAGATGTACAAGAATGCGAGCTTCCGGCTTGCCGACGTGAAGTCCGGCTTCGCGAAGTACGACCGCCAGCTCGAGGACGTGGCCCAGGAGCTGTCCGTCGCCCACATCTCGTCGTTCGCCGACATCTGCGAGAGCGACGCCGTCCCCTCGGAAGGCTACGTGGTGACCGTGTACGACGAGGCCTCCCACGGCGTTTCGTTCCAGCATCATCTCCCCGAGGATGAGGGCGGCTTCGTCGACCAGGAGAGGGCCTTCATGTTGGCCGCCGCGGTGGAAGCCAGCCGGAAGAGCTTCGTGGCCGACGGGGCGGAGTTCCTGGCCACCTACCTCTGCGGGGCGGAGGCCAAGGATGCGGCCTTCCACGCATTCGAGATGTTGAACGAGGATCGCTACGAGGCCCTCGGGGAGGGGGCTGACGAGCTCCTGTGGTGGCAGTTTGCCGACGGTCTGCACGAGCGGGTCTTCGGCTTCTCCTACGACGTCGAGAGCCTCGTGGATCCGGAGTTCGAGGCAACTCCCATGGTAGGGCCGTGATGCCCGACGCCGGGAGCCGTAGGGAGCGCCGACCCAGACGCATGCAGCGTCCCGGTGGCTCGGGGGGGCGGCCACCGGTTCTTCCAGAGGGCAGGGTGCCCGACTTGTCTCGAAAGGTGACGCCTGGTCGGATGTACCGTGAACGCTGCTTCCGGCTGATCGACGACATGCCCGGGCTGCGGCGATACCATCGGCTTCTGGCGGAGGCGAAGCAGGAGGTCACTGTCACGCGGGTGGCCGGCTTCGACTACTTCCTCAGGTCGGACGCCGTCCCTGGGACTGGGTGGGTTGTCACGAACTTCGATGCGACATCGAAGGCGGTCCTCTTCGAGCACCGCATTCCTGATGGCGACGACGTCTTCGTGAATCACGAACAGGCGTTCCTGCTGGCTGCTGCAGTGGAGGCAAGCCTGAAGCTCGACCCGGTTTCCGGGGCCGACGTCCTGGCCGGAATGCTGGGCGGACGGCGCGGCGGGGCAAAGCTCCTCGGCGCAGCCCATTCGCTGCTCGAGGAAGACCATCTCCATCTTCAGTGTCGGTTCCCTGGGCTTCCGTCTTCACGCTGGTCGTCCACCGAGCGACGTGGGCTGCCCGGCGTTCGGTCACCGTCGTCATGAGCTCAATCTGCTGCTGCTTCGTGAGTGGGGCGTCATTCATGGCGGTCTTCTCTAAGGTTCGCTTCCAGCATAGAGGGTGGCGCCTTCCCTGGGATGAACAAGCGGCGCTTACGCGTCGATGAGGTCGAACAGGGACGGCTGCGCGGTGGCGATTGTGTCTGCCTCTAGGGAGGACAGGCTGATGCCCAGCAAGCGGACAGGCTTCGGGAAAGGGAACAGTTCGGCGAGGATGCCGGCCGCGATCTCCGAGACCTCCTGTGCATCGCGCACCGGGGTGCTCGGCGTTCGCTGACGCGTGATGAGCTCGAAATCCGCGTACTTGACCTTCACGGTGACCGTTCTGCCGACCACGCCTTTCTCGCGGGCCCGGGTTTCGACCTTCCGGGCCACCTTCGAGAGTTCTGAGACACCGGCCTCCAGTTCGGTGAGGTTGTTCTCGAACGTTTCCTCGGCGCCGACCGATTTTCGCTCCCGGTGCGGCCGCACGGGGCGCTCGTCGATGCCTCGCGCAATGGCGTGGTAGTGCTCAGCCGATGACCCGAAATGCTCGCGCAGGAAGTGCATGTCACGTCGCCTGAGATTGTCGCCGGTGCGGATGCCCAACCGGTGCATTTTCTCCTCGGTGACCGGCCCGACGCCGTGGAACCGTCCCACCGGGAGCGCGGCGACGAAGTCCAGGGCCTGCGACGGACGGATGACGGTCAAGCCGTCCGGCTTGTTCTGGTCGGACGCGAGCTTGGCGAGGAACTTGTTGAAACTGACGCCTGCCGAAGCTGCGAGTTCGGTCTCCGCCCTGATCGCTGAGCGGATCTCTTCCGCGATACTCGTCGCGGTCGCACCCTCCGCACAGGCATCCGTCACATCGAGGTACGCCTCGTCGAGGGAAAGGGGTTCGATCACCTCGGTGTATCGGCGGAAGACCTCGTGAATCTGGCGGGATACAGTCCGATAAACGTCGAACCGAGGTGGGACGAACACGAGGTCAGGGCAAGCGCGCTGGGCGGTCGTGGATGGCATCGCGGACTTCACGCCGAACTTTCGTGCCTCGTAGCTCGCCGCGGCGACGACACCCCGTGCCTTTGCCCGCCCGACGGCAACCGGAACACCGCGGAGCTCCGGGTTGTCGCGCTGCTCGACCGAGGCGAAGAAGGCATCCATGTCGACGTGGGTGATCCGCCTTAGCCCGGTCAACGCGGGGGGTGTTTCGAGCTCGTGCGCCATGGTCCCTCTGAACGCCTGTCTGGGAGATGTAGGCGCCCGCAGGTGGCGGGGACAGCCCCTGCCTCTGGCGAAAGGTTTGCCCTCGGCGGACGTCGCCTACGTTTTCAGGACGCGGAGTAGGAGGATGTCATGGGTATAGAGGGTGTTTTCGGGGCTACGTCTGGCGGAATGGATGGCTTGCAGCTGGCCGCGCGGGCGACCGTCATCTTCGTCTTCGCGGTCGCGCTTTTCAGAGTTTTGCCGAGGAAATCACTCGCGAACACCTCCGTTGTCGACTTCCTTATCACCATCCTGATTGGCTCCAGCCTGAGCCGCGCGCTCACCGGGAACGCCCCTTTGGGGCCGACGCTTCTGGCTTGCGTGGTCCTGAGTGCACTTTGGTTCGCGATGTCGTGGCTGGCGGTCCGCAGCGAGGCGTTCTCGTACATGGTCAAGGGCCGGCCGCTTACTGTCATCGAGGCGGGTAGGGTGAACGACGGTGCACTACGGGCCGCACAAATGGGGATGCGCGATCTTGAACAGAACCTCCGGCAGCAGGGCTACCGGAGCCCCGACGAAGTCGGGCATGCCTGCATAGAGAGGAACGGCGCGATCTCGGTGGTCGAGGGGCGGCGGTAGGTCTAAGGGGTGGAGCGTAGAGAAAGCAGGAAGGGGTAGGCGGTGCCCCTGGCTGCGCGTCGCCACGGGCACCGTTGTTTCACGCCAGTTGGCGGGTCAGCAGTTCGGCAACTTTCTCTGACGACATCGGGTTCTGGCCCGTGATCAGGCGGCCATCTTCAACCGCTTGGGACTGCCAGTCCGGGGCACCCTGAAAGTCGGCTCCCAGCTCCCGCAGCTTACTTTCCAGCAAGAACGGCATGGCATCGACCAGACCCGTGCTTTCCTCTTCGCTGTCGGTGAATGCCGAGACCTTTCGGCCTTTGACAACCGGGTTACCGTTCTCGTCCTTGACGTTCACGAGGGCTGCTGGCCCATGGCAAACTGATGCTAGAATCTTGCCGTTCGCCCATACGGTGCTGAGAAACTTGGCGAGTTCATCGCTCGAGGCGAGGTCCCACATCGCACCGTGTCCGCCCGGGATGAAGATGCCGTCGTAGGCATTCGGATCGTGGGTAGCGAGATCGGTGGGGCCCTCTATCCACACCGAAGCCGTGCTGTCGTTCCTAAAGCGCTTGACGGAGTCCGGTTCGTCATCGCCGCTCGGCTCCGAGTTCGGGTCAATCGGAATGCGGCGGCCGCCCAGGGTTGCGACGGTAACGTCGTGGCCGGCATCGGTAAGCGCGTAGAAGGGCGTAGTGAATTCCTCGAGCCAAACACCGGTCTTGTTCCCGGTGTCGCCGAGCTCGGAGTGACTCGTTACGATCATGAGTACCTTGGACATCGTCTTCTCCTGACTGAGGGGCCATGGGCTAACCCTCGGGTTCAGGGTCTTGGTTCCACGCCACCGGGCGACGCCGTAACGCGGTATGCCCGAACTCTTCACCCTGGCTGCCGCAGGCGGGGGTGTCACTTCAGCTTTGCGCCAAGCCGTGAGGCGCGTAAGTGTTGTTATGTGAAGTAAGATCCGTTTGGCGGAATGGATTCAGCGCCCCCGTCAGACGCCGCTACCGTTTTCCGCACCCGGACACGCCAGCGCCTTCAGCGCCAGCTGCGCTCCCGGTACGCCGCGGTGCGCTTCTCGGCCGTGCGAGCGTCCTCCAGCCCATTAATGCAATCGGTCTCGCTGCCCTCTGGCGATCCTGTTGCGCGTCGTTGCCATGAGCCCTTTGCTCTCGCGCGAGCAAACGTGCGAGGTCGCTCAGGTCTATGAAGTTGTCTGCTGCACGGCGAAGCTCACCCGAGATCATCTGTGATGCACCTTTCGAGATGGCAACCTTGGTGATGCGGACGCCGCGGCGCTTGAGAAGCTCGACTACGGGCTTCATGTCGCCATCACCCGTGAATAGGACGACATGATCGACCCGTTCTGCGAGCTCGAATGCATCGGTTGCCATTTCGACGTTCGTGTTCGTCTCCAGTTTGGCGAGCAAGATCCTTGTGGCAAAAGTAATCGGTGCCGCCGTGCGTCCATTTGATCCGTCGCAGGAAGCAGCTTGTTTCGCTGCTTCTTGCGTAGACGTCGTCCCACCGGAAGAGCCGGCTGAAAACGGGTTTACCCCGAAACTTTCACCCTCGCAGTGGGAACATCCCTGTGACGGACGTCCGTCCAAACGCGACAGAGTTCTTCGAAACGGCGGGACATTTCCTGTATCGCCCCTTCGTCATCGGTCTCCAGTGCCAGCCAGCGCCGCGCCACATCACCGAAGATGGTCCGCCCCACCGCGAACCCGCGGACAACCGGAGATGCCCCGGCACGCGCCAGGCTGGCGCGCAGGTCATCCATCGGTGCGTCGAGGCCCAGAAGAAGCACCCCGCGACACCATTGGTCATTGTCGGCAATGACCTTGGCGATTTCCGACCATCCCTCCGGACTTTGGTCGCCGAGCTTCCACCAGTCGGGGCGAATGCCAGCAGCGTAGATTTCCGCCATTGCGGCAGCGGTCTCAGTCTCACCACGGTTTGGATCGCGCGAAATGATCTCCAGGAGAAACTCGTGACCGGTCTCCCGCGCCGCCGAGCCAAGTCGCTGCATCTCGCCGATCTGCCGCGCCTTCACCTCTTCATCATCGGACGTGTTGTAGAAGATCAGGCATTTTGCGACGTGGTCGCGCGGCCAGGATCCGATCTCGACGCCCAGGGACGATTTGCCCTCGAACTGGATCGGGCACGAACCAGGCTTTTCGACGGGTCGCGCGATCCACATCGCGTGGCGCTCGGCCTCAAACAAGGCCTGCTGCCCATACCTGCCATCAAGAAGCGTGCCCACCTGCACGCCCTGCTGGTCACGCACGCGCAAAATCGCCTCGAGCCCCAGCTCCTTGAACCTTGAAAGCCTGCCGAGTTCCGCGCCCGCGTCCTCGGCCATCTGTTCGAGCTGTGCGCGATGGTCGAGCGCGAGGGCGCAAATATTGTCCCACTGTCGACGCCGTGTGGTCGCCCAATGGACATGCTCCAACAATGCGTCGTCCCGCAGCCGAGGTACGCGGATGCCACGCTCCAGGAAGAAATCGAGCTCCTCCCAGGTCGGGTATGAGGGCGCGCAGCCATGACGCGATACCGCCAGCGCACCGCACGCATTGGCGATCCGGCAGCATTCGCTCAGGGGAAGGTCGCGCAGGTACCCTCGCAGGAAGCCGGCCATGAAGCCGTCCCCGGCGCCCAGAACGTTGAAGACTTCGACGGGAAATCCTGGCGAGGAAATCCCCGTTTCGAGATCCTCCGGAATCGGGCCGTCGAAGACGATGCACCCCTTTGGGCCGGTCTTGAACACGATCAGGGCATCCGTCAGGGCCCGGATCGCGCGCAACGCGGCGCGGGTGTCGGTGGAGCCGCCGGCGATGTGGAGCTCTTCGTCAGTTCCGACGATCAGGTCGCAATCCGGCAGGATGGCTTGCACCCTGGCCGTCACCTCGGCATTGGCCACGAAGCGCACGTCGCCCTCGCCCGCACCGCCGATCCCCCAGAGATTGGGACGGTAGTCGATGTCGAACACCACGCGCCTGCCAGCTGCTTTCGCCGCTGCCATCGCCTTCCGGCTGGCCGCCTCGAGGTGGGGCTTCGAGAAATGCGTTCCGGTCACCACCACGGCCTTGGCCTGAGCGATAAAATCGGGATCCACATCCTGCTCGCTCAAGGCAGCATCCGCGCAATCGCTCCGCGCGAACAGAAGCGGAAACGTGCGGTCGTCTTCGAGCCCGAGGAACGCCATAGCCGTGAGCCGATCCGGGTCGGCCTTGAGAGCCGACGTGTCGACCCCCTCACCTTCCAGTGTTTCCCGGATGAAGTTTCCGTGCTGGTCGCTGCCAACGCGCGACAGGAGTGCCATCCTGAGCCCGAGACGCGCTCCGCCCACGGCGATGTTGGTCGGGCAGCCTCCAACGTATTTGGAGAACCGGGTTGCGTCTTCCATGCGGCATCCGACCTGATCGGAGTAGAGGTCGACACACGACCGCCCGATAGTAATCGCGTCGTACAGGGTGTTGTTATCCAGCATTGCGGACTCCGGTTGATTCAGTCGGACTTCCGGGCCGCGCAGAGCGTCCCCGTCCGGATGGCCAGTATCAGGGCGAGCGAGATTGTCGCGTTGAGCGACCTGAAGGATTCGACCGAGGCTTCGGAAACCTGGAAACAGACATTCGCGTCCACGAACGGAGCCCGCGGGACATCGACAATGGCGATGCTGCTTGCGCCCCGCGCACGGGCGATCTCGAAGGCCTTCGCGGTTTCCTCTGATCCCGGCTGAAACGAGATCGCGAAGACCGCGTCGTCCGGTCCCACAAGCGAAAGCTGCTGGTCGAGCGTTCCGCCGATCCCATCCAATAAATTGGCGGATACTTCGAGCCGGGCAAGATTGTATGCAAGATATGTCGCGGCCGTGAAGGTTCGCTTCTGAGCCAGCACATGCACGATGCGGGCCTCTGCCATGAGCGCCGCGGCCTCTTCGATCTGTGCCACATCGATGTTGCGGTGCAACTCCTGCAGGGAGGCAATTCCGGCGTCGATGAAACTGCCGACGAGCTCCTCGGTCCCGCCCCCGGTCTTGGTATGGTGGAGGGCGTCAATACGTTCCCTGTAGGATCTGGTTTCCGTCTGCATGCGGTTCCGGAACACCGACTGCATTTCGGAAAAACCAGAATATCCGAAATGCTGCGCAAATCGTACTATTGCCGACGGAGCGACGTCGAGTTCGGCAGCCAGCTTTCCCGACGTCTTCAGCGCCAATGCGGAAGGGTCCTTCAGGACAAAATCAGCGATGACTTTCAGTCTCTTGCTCAGGCTATCGTAGGACCTTGCGACATCGCCCAAGAGGTCGTCGTAGCTGTCTGAAGGTGGCATTCCGACATCTCCCCGGGAACTGTTCGCGCCGCATTTTGGACTGAAGTTTTCATCTTGACTTCGGTTTGGAACATATGTTCTAGCGAAGGGGACATCAAGCGGAATAATCAGCTGCTGGGAGGGGTTGAAGATGAAGGCTTGCGTCATCCACGCAGCGGGACAGGTCCGACTCGAAACGGTCGAAGAGCCGGCCCTGCAGGCCGGAGAGGTCCGCCTGGCATTCGGGCATGGCGGGGTGTGCGGGTCTGACATCCACTACGTCGCGCACGGGCGGGTGGGCGATTCCGTGGTCCTCGACCCGATGGTCCTGGGTCACGAATTCTCCGGTACCGTCATCGAAGCCCATCCCGACGTCCGCAACCTGTCCGTCGGTGACAGGGTGGCCGTGAACCCTGCCCGGGCTTGCGGCAAATGCGAATTCTGTCGGAACGGCCGCTCCAACCTCTGCACCGACATGTGCTTCATGGGGAGCGCCGCGCGGCGGCCGCACCAATCCGGCGGCTTCGCGGAACGCCCGGTGGTCGCCGCCGCGCAGTGCATTCCGGTCCCCGCCGACACCGATCTGCGCCACCTCGCCCTGGCCGAACCCTACGCGGTGGCGCTGCACGCGGTTGCGCTGGCGGGCGACATGACCGGCCAGCGCGTCCTGGTCACCGGTGCCGGCGTGATCGGCCAGCTTCTCGCCATCGCCGCGCGCCGAGCCGGCGCCGCCGAGATCGTGATGGCCGACGTGGTGCCGGAGGCGCTCGAACGGGCGCGGCAGCTGGGCGCCGACCGCGTTATCAATTCGGCCGACGCGACCGCCGCGGCCGATCTCACCGATACTCCAGCCTGCGACACTGCGCTCGAGGCATCGGGCGCGCCGGCGGCCTTCGATCTGTGCATCGCGGCGCTGCGTCCGGGCGGCACTCTGCTTCAGGTCGGCTTCCTGCCGCCGCAGGCGCCGCTGACCCTGGCCAAGCTGCTGACCCGGGAGCTGCGCGTCGTGGGCACCTACCGCTTCACCGACGAATTCGCTGAGGCGGTACGTCAGATCGTCGACGGCGCTGTCGATCTGCGGCCCCTGATTTCGGCCGATCTCGGGCTCGACGACCCGGCGGCCGTGTTCGCGGCGGCGCAGGACAAGGTTCGCAACCTCAAGGTGATGGTGCAGTTCTGATGCAGGCGCTGTCCTACGATCCCGCCGCGCTGCGCTCTGGTGCCGCCCATATCGGCACCGGAGCCTTCCACCGTGCGCACCAGCAGAGCTATTACGACGACCTTGCCCGCGCCGGTCACGGCTGGCAGGTGCGCGGCTTCAACCTCGCGCCGCCGGACATCGCCGCGCAGCACGCCGCGCAGGGCGGCGTCTACCACGCCATGACGGAGGACCAGACCGGCCGCAGCCTGCGCCGCATCGGCACCCTCACTGCAATCGAGGCGCGGCCCGACCCGCTGGACCCGGTCTGGGACGAGCTGTCCTTCGTCACCCTGACGATCACCGAGAAGGGCTACTGCCACCGCTCCGGCACCACCGAGCTCGACCCCGAAAGCGCCATCACCGCCGACCTTGCCGACCCCGAACACCCGCGCACCGCACCGGGCCTGCTCTGCCGCATGCTGGAGCGCCGCATGCGCCGCGGCGGCGGTTCTCTGACGCTGGCGAGCTGCGACAACGTCGCCGCGAACGGTACGCTCTTGCGCGGCGTCATGGAGGATTATGCCCGCGTCGCCTGGCCCGACCTCTTGGGCTGGATGCAGGACCATGTCGCGTTTCCCGTATCCATGGTTGACCGCATCGTGCCGGCGATGACCGAGAGCGCCTTTGCCCGGCTGCGCGAGGAACTGGGCGCCGACGACCCGTTGGGGGTCGTCGGTGAACCGTTCCGGCAATGGGTGCTGGAAGATCGCACCGCCGGAGCGCGGCCCGAACTGGAGCGGGTCGGCGTCCAGATCGTCCCCGACGTAGCGGTCTTCGAGCACATGAAGCACCGCCTGCTGAACGGCCTGCAATCGGCGCTGGCCGAACTTGGCCGGCTGCTTGGCCACCAGACCTCGCACGAGGCCTCCTGCGACCCCGCCCTGGCGGCATGGTCGCGCGCCTTTCTCGCGCAGCAGGCTGAAACGTTGACCTGCCCCCCGGGAGAGGATCTGCAACGCTATGCCGGCACCGCGCTGGCGCGTCTCACCAATCCGATGATCCAGCACCCGCTAAGCCAGATCGCCAGCGATGCCAGCTTCAAGCTGCCGCAGCGCATCCTCGCCCCGGCAGCCGAGCGCCGCGCGCGCGGCCTTGACGCCGGGCCTCATGCCGCTGTGGTCGCGGCCTGGATCCACCTTGCCGGGCGGCGGCCGGCCGACCGTTTCGGGCTGACGGTGCGCGATCCAGGTCTTGCGGCGCTCGCCGCGCTGCGCGACGCCGCAGGCCCACCCGACGCGGTGGCCGCGGCGGTGCTGCGCCTGCCGATGTTCCCCGCCGGGCTCGCCGCCGATCCGGGCTTCCGGGGGAAGGTCGCGGCGTGGCTAACAACTTTCCAGCAGGCTTCCGGGCCGGAGGTTCTCCGCCACCGGCTGGCTGACACCACAAGGAGCTCTGCCGATGCCTAGGCGGTACGCCGGGCGCACGCCCGAGGAATGGATCGGGGCCGCGCTGATGACCACCGTGGTGGCGCTGCTGGGCTTCCAAGTGATCGCCCGCTTCGGCTTCGACCGGTCGTTCAGCTGGCTCGAGGAGGTCAGCCGCTTCGCCTTCGTCTGGGCGGTCTATTTCGGATTCATCATGGCCGCCGAGGGCGACCGCCACATCCGCGTAGCGGTGCATCTCGACCTGCTGCCAAAGCGCGCCCGGCTCGTGATGCTGACCCTCGCTGACATCCTGTGGCTGGTCTTCAATGCGGTGGTGATCTGGCACGGCTACCACTTCACCGTCTCGATGTTCGAGTTCCCCTACATCTCGCAGACCACCGGCATCAACCTCGTTTGGATCCAGATGATTGTGCCGCTCGGCTTCCTGCTGCTGTCGCTGCGGGTGGCCCAGGTCATGGTCCGGCGCTGGCGTACCGGCGAGATGCCGGACGACAGCCGGATGGGTGAATGACCATGGATCCCACCCTCGCCCTCACCCTCTCCTTCGTGGTCTTCCTGCTGATCGGCGTGCCGGTTGGCATCTCCATCGGTCTCGCCGCGGTCATCTCGATGACCATGGTCAGCCTGCCGATGTCGTACCTCGTGCAGACCGCCTACAGCGCCGTCGACGAGTTCACCATCATCGCCGTGCCGATGTTCATCCTCGCCGGCACACTGATGGAGAAGGGCGGCCTGACTGAGCGGCTAATCGGCTTCTCGCGCGCCATCGTGGGCCCGGCACCCGGCGGACTTGCCACCGTGACCATCGTCGCCTGTACTTTTTTCGCCGCGATCTCGGGTTCCGGCCCGGCGACCACTGCGGCTATCGGGTCGATCATGATCCCTGCAATGATCAAGGATGGCTACGACCGCGGTTTCTCCGCTGCCATCACCTCCTCGGCCGGCGGCATCGGCGTGGTCATCCCACCGTCGATCCCGATGATCATCTACGGCATCACCTCGGAAACCTCGATCAGCGCGCTGTTCGTCGCCGGCGTGATCCCCGGCCTTCTGCTGGCGGCAGCGCTCTTCGTTACCAGCGCGCTGATCAGCCGCCGCCGTGGCTATAGCTCGGAAGCCGCGGGCCGCCGCTCGCTGCGCGCCATCGGCTCTGCCGCCTGGGAGGCCAAGTGGGCGCTGTTCGCCCCGGTGCTGATCCTCGGTGGAATCTATGGCGGCATCTTCACGGTGACCGAGGCCTCGGTGGTAGCGGTGCTCTACGCCCTCCTCGTCGGCGTCTTCATCTACCGCGAAATCGACCTGTCGAATTTCACAGACGGGGTAATCTACGCCACCCGGATCACCGGCACGGTGATGCTGGTGCTGGTCACCGGGCGGATCATCGGACGGCTGCTGTCAATTCTTCAGATCCCGCAGTTAGTTTCGGGCTTCCTGATCGACGCGGTGTCGAACCCGGCGGTTCTGATCCTGATGGTGCTGCTGCTGCTGATCTTCATCGGCATGTGGATGGAGACCCTGACCCAGATCATCATCCTGACGCCGCTGCTGCTGCCGGTGGTCACCAATGTCGGCATCGACCCGATCCAGTTCGGCATCATCTTCGTCATCGCCTGCGAGATCGGATACTCGACGCCGCCGCTCGGGGTGAACCTCTTCGTCGCCAGCGAGATCGGCCGCACCTCGGTAGAGCGGGTCAGCCGCGCCTCGGTGCCGTTCCTTGCGGCCGAGATCTCGGTGATGGTCCTTGTTGCCTTCGTACCCGGCCTGACGCTGTGGCTGCCCCGCCTGCTCGGCTTCATTCCTTGACGCCGCCCATACCCACGACCCCACGACCTGAGACTTCTAAAGGAGGAGACCCCCATGAAATCGCTTATGACCCTCGGCACGGCGCTTGCCTTTACCCTTTCCGCTGGCCTCGCTTCCGCGCAGGAATACACCATGCGCTTGAGCCACGGCGACAATGAGAATAACCCGACGCATAAGGGCGCTCTGAAATTCGAGGAACTCGTCGAAGAATACTCCGACGGCCGAATTGACGTTCAGATCTTCCCCTCGAACCAGCTTGGTTCCGAGCAGGAAGTTGCACAGGCACTTCGCACCGGCTCCATCGAAAGTGAGATTCTCTATACTGGAAACCTTGTGCCGCTGGCTCCGTCGGTAGGCGTGATGATGCTGCCCTACGCCTTCACGTCCAACGAAGAGGCGCATGCCGCGATGGACGCGCTCAAGGGTCCGCTCAACGAGCGCCTTCCCAAGGAAGCCGGGGTGCGCATCCTCGGCTATTTCGAAAAGGGCTTTCGGGTGCTCACCAACGGCGAGCGCGAGGTCCGCAACCTCGAGGATCTGCAGGGCCTGAAGATCCGCGTCTCGAAGAACAACATCGCCATCGAGACCTTCAAATCCTGGGGCCTCGATCCGATCCCGATGGCCTGGGCGGAAGTGTTTCCGGCACTTCAGCAAGGCGTGATCGACGGCCAGGAGAACCCTTACACCACGGCCATCTCCTCGAAGTTCTACGAGGTGCAGGATTACATCACGGAAATCCATTACCTCATCTGGTCCGGACCGATCATCGTCTCGGAGCGCTTCTACCAAGGGCTTCCGGAGGACCTGCAGGACGTGCTGAACCGCGCCGGGGAAGAGGCCGCCCAATACGAACGCGAGGTGTCGGCGGAAGAAACCGAAGCCGCCAAGAAGGAGCTCGTGGATCTCGGGATGACCCTTACCGGCGCGCCCGAGGACGAGGCCGCCTGGCAGGAAGCGGCGAAGGCCCTCTGGCCCAGCTTCTCCGATGATATCGGCGGCGCCGAATGGGTCGAGGAAGCCACCCAGATCATGAATTCGGCGATCTCCGAAACGGTCTCGAACTGATCCGGGTGCACCCATAAGTTAACCGGCCCGGCCCGCCCCGCCGGGCCGGGCCGGTTTCGGCACGTGATCCAGTTGCCGCCGTTCCGTCCCGGCCGCGCCGGAGACACCCCTTCACTTCGAAGACCGGATCGCCTGCCGGGACAGGGCACGGACGAGGTCGGTCCGGGTGACGATCCCGATGAGGTTCGGTCCATCAAGAACTGGCACCGCGTCGATCTCCGCCTCGGCCACGAGCGACAGCAGAACGCTCAGGGGCGTTGTTGCCTGAGCCCGCGGGGCAGCGACGCTCATGATGTCTTGCGCCTCGACTGGCTTCAGCCGACCGCGTTCGACAAGACGCCGGAAGGCCGAGGCAAAGCCCCGGTTCAGGCGCAGCGCATCTTCCCGCGCGCGGGTGATCAGGTGGATCTGGAATATGATGCCGAGATACCGGCCATCCTCCTGGACCACCGGCAAAGACGTGAACCGGTGGCGGGCAAATTGGTCGGCGATCTCGTTCAATGGGGTCGTTCGGCTGACGCTGACAAGATGGCTCGACATGATGTCGCCGGCGCACAGCGGGCCGGTATGGTGCGCCGCCGCCTGCAGTTCGGCCGCCCCGATCAACCGGGCCAGATCCTCGGCCCCTAGGTTGAATGACTGCTTGTACTGTTCGAGAATGTTGGTGAGTTCGCTCTCGGACAACCCGAGACGCCCGGAAGACCCGGCGTCGTTCGTACCATCACTGTCGGCTTCCTCGACACGGCGGAACGGGTAGTGCCGGCCGGTCAATTTGGCATATCCCATCGCGAGGATGACGAGCAGTACCGTTCCCAGCGCGACAGGCGACAGAACGAACCAGAACCCCAGCGCGTCGACATTCTCCGGCGCCAGCGCCGCGGTCATCGCCACCGCGCCGGCCGGAGGGTGCAGAGCCTTGGCAAGGATCGTCGCGGTGATCGTCGCGCCGACGGCCAAGGCCACGCGCGCGACCCCGTGCTCGATGAACATCGCGCAAAGGACGCCGATTAGTGCTGCGAGAACATTGCCGACGACAGCGGACCAGGGCTGTGCCAAGGGCGAGTTCGGCAGCGCGAAAAGCAGCACGGAACTCGCCCCGAACGGTGCGACGAGATAGAGCCCGAGATCGCGGTCGACGGCCGGCGACAGCACGAAGAGCCCGGCGATGCCAAGACCCACGAAGGCGCCGATCCCGGCCCGTCCGGCTTCGGCCACCGAGGACTGGGCGACAGCGGGCGTGACATGTCTCAGGATGCTCATTCCCACCACCTCGTTCTGGCGGGCGGAGCCTTTCAGGCAACTAAAGCGAAGGCAAGTGCCCTAAATGGCGCGGAAAAGCGGACTCAGCGTCGGTATCAAATCTGGCGTTTCACGCTGCCCTCTCGCTATCCTGCCGCGCGTCGTTGCCATGAGCCCTTGGTTCGCGCGCGAGTAGCGGAGCTAGGTCGCTCAGGTCGATGAAGCTGTCTGCTGCACGGCGCAGTTCGTCCGAGATCGTCTGCGATACACCTTTCAGAGTGGCCACGACAGTGACGCGGACGCCGCGGCGCTTGAGAAGCTCGACTACGGGCTTCATGTCGCCATCACCCGTGAATAGGACGACATGATCGACCCGTTCTGCGAGCTCGAATGCATCGGTTGCCATTTCGACGTTCATGTTCGTCTTAAGCTTGACCGAGCCATCGTCGCTGTGACGCCGCTTTATCGGCTTCGTGCGCGTAACGAAACCGTTGTAATCGAGCCAGTCGACGGTTTTCCGTGTGGCATCGAATTCAGCCTCCACGTCGACAGCGGTGTAGAAGTAAGCGTGGATCAGCTTGCCGCGCTTGGCGAATTCACTCTTTAGGCGCGCGTAGTCGACGGCAATGCCAAGAGACTTCGTTGCTGTGTAGAGGGACTTCCCGTCGATCAGGAGCGCCAGGCGGTCGGAGTTGTAGAACATAAAATCACGCTTTCGATGTATAAAGAAGCCAGGGTTCAACCATTGGACCTGTTACTTAGGTCCCTTCGGCACCCGGTGAAAGTGGACGGCGCGCATACCTTCGTTGCGAGCGAGACTAAAGGCTGACGTGGCGTGATCCGGCCGAGCATTTGAATGGTTTTCGGCGAGATCACGCGGGGCAGGCGGTCCCTGCCCCGCGAAAGCGCATTTCGGGTTCTGAGAACCGCTTCACCAGGTTCAGCCCGATGAAGGCCTCCTGGCGGGGCCCGGTGGTCAGGCCTCCCTCGGCGACAAAGCTGGCCGCCTCACCGGGATCGCTGAACGCGTAAGAGCTTCCCAGCTCGTAGGACCGTGCAGCGCCGTCGAGTTCGATCTCGTCGGTTGCCCAGATCACGCTGTCGCTCCGTTCGCCGCCGGCAGCCGCGGCGCGGGCCACGGGCATGTCCACCGAGATGCGACCGCCGTCGACCTGCAGGGGCATTCCGATGGAGGCGGTGAGCGTGTCGTCCAGGCCGAAGGCATTTGCCCGGGACACGGAGACCTTGGAGGCCGAGGACACGATGTCCCTGCCCCCGGAGATCAGGCCATCCTGCGAGAAATTGGTGCGGCTGGCTTCACGTTCGGGCGGCGGTCTAGCTCGAAGCCCCGGGCGGCGAGGCCTTCCTCAAGGGCGGCGGCTTCTACAGCAGCTACGTAGAGGTCGCCCCTATCGTTGTCGGCGGATACTCCGCCAGGGTTGCCCCCGCCTTAGCCGGAGAGTTCCGGCTCGGTGCCTTCGCTGGTCTTGGGTGTTACGAAGCCCTGGGCGAGCAGCTGAACGTCAAGTACCTTATCCCGCAGATCGGTGGCTTCATCCCCATCGCCGGGCTCTCGGCAAGCGACCGGACCGGAGGGCACGAGCTGCGCCTCACGACCGTTCCCGCCGGCGAGGACGTTCAGGCTTTTTTCAACCTCTCCTACGCGTTCAGTTTCTGACGGGCGCAATCAGTTCGCTGCACTAGGCATCCGCGACGAGGTCGCCCCCGTCGCCCTTGATGGATACTCTGCCGGGGTGGCTCCCGTTTTGAGGGCGAGAGCCGAACGTAAACTCTGTCGGCGTCTCCTGGCTGCGCGGCGCGCCATTAGATTCAAGCCTTCGACCAGAGCCGAGAACGCCATGGCAGCATAGATGTAGCCCTTCGGTACATGGGCTCCGAACCCTTCGGCGATGAGCGTAGTCCCGATGAGAAGTAGGAAACCCAGCGCTAGCATGACGACCGTCGGGTTCGCTTGGATAAAGTTTGCCAGAGGGTTCGCAGCGATCAACATCGCGGCCACAGTCACGAGCACAGCGACGACCATGATGGGAATGTCGTCGGTCATACCCACCGCAGTGATGATGCTGTCGATGGAGAACACTAGGTCGAGCAGCAAGATCTGCCCGATGACTGCTCCGACGCTGGCAATGGCGGCTTTGCCTTCAAACATGTCCGGCGCATGGTCGGGGTCGACGTGATGGTGAATCTCTTTCGTCGCCTTCCAGACGAGGAACAGGCCGCCTGCGATGAGGATCAAGTCGCGCCAGGAAAATCCGTGCCCGAAAGCCGTGAAGACCGGCTGAGTCAGCTGGACGATGACGGCTACCAGGCCGAGGAGGCCGAGCCGAAGAAGCATGGCCCCCGCGATCCCGATCCTGCGGGCCCGCTCACGTTGGTTTTCAGGAAGCTTGTTCGTGAGGATCGAGATGAAGATCAAGTTGTCGATGCCAAGAACAACTTCCATCGTGATGAGCGTCAGAAGTGCTGCCCATGCCGTCGGGTCGGTAGCCAGAGCTGCCAGGTAGTCCATGCTGATCACCTCGTTCTTCCATGACAGATGACACGGCAGGGCTTCGAGTTCCAAGCCCGTTCACCTGTTCTGCAGCGCTCCGGTGATACGGTGCACCAGGCCCCTGAAGTTCGGCCCCTTCCGCGGCCGCTCGGGATCGAGAAGCTCGTTGTCCGCGAGGACCTCCTCCTCAACTTGGTTTAGGTCGGGTGGACTGAAGCGCTTCAGGCTTCTCCCCGGCCGTGTGAGGCTTTCGATGGTCTGGATGAGCGATCCCCCCGTGCGTAGGAAGGCCTGCTCCACCTCCTCGCGCTTCGCGTTCAGATGCTCGGCGAGAAGATCGTCGCGAACACGCGCGATCCGCGCCTTGAGATCGCTGTCGTCCTCACCCGCTTCAATCGCCAGGTCGCATTCTGTGTCGTAGCCAAGAGAGCGGTTGTTCAAGTTCGATGACCCGACCCGAAGGAGCTTGTCGTCGAGCACAAGGACCTTCGCGTGAACGTAGATGTCCGTCCCGCCCTCCGAGACGGGCGTGTAGAGGCGAAAGCGGTCGTATGTGTCAGCACGGTGGACCATCCGCAGGAGCTTCGCGCGCGCCGATCCCATCACCTCCTCCTCGAGCCAACCGTCCGCGCTCATCGGGTTCACGATCACGATTTCCGGGCCCTCGGGCTCTTGGAGGCGCTCGGCAATCGCCGCCCCGAGTTTTGGTGACGCAAAGTACTGGCTTTCGATGTAGAGCGTGCGCCGAGCAGCCGCGATGATCTCCAGGTAAAGCGCCTCGATCTCGTACGCGGCATCCCAGTCGTTGTACTTCGGCAAGGTCCGGGCAATCGCCACGGGGACGCCCTCGAACAGAGGCTCGAGGTTGTCCGGCCATGCAGGAGTGACGGACGGCGGCGGAGCCAGTTCCTGCCCTGTCGCGCGGTACCAGCGATCCCTGGCAAGGTTGGCCAATGCCTTTGCAGCCGGGCCGCTGACCGCGGTGGTGGCATCGTGCCATGGGCCATAGGACGTCTTTGACCAGGGCCGGATGCGGTGGGGGTCATGATCTTTGTGCTCCCGGGTGTCCCAGCGGTCCGCGGTGATGTCGATGCCGCCGCAGAAGGCCACCGCATCGTCGATGACCACGATCTTCTGATGATGCGCCGAGCCCGCCGGATGCGCGTGGTCGAGACGGAAATGCACGCGCGAACTCATCACCCACTTCATCATGAACCAGGACGTGTCCCCTCGCGCGAGGCTCTGTAAGGCACCCAGGTTCCATTTCAGAATGTGCACGTGTATGTCCGGGCGCGACTGCACGACATGCTTCATGAGTTCGCCCAGCTCGTTGGGAACGTCCCGATCCTCGTCTTCACGCGGGTCGAGCAGGATTCTTGTGTCGAAATCCCATGCAATCAGGATCACGCTGTGCCTGGCGCCGAGGACCGCCTGCCGGACAACCTTGAAGTACTCAGCCGCGTCGATGATGACCGCCATCTTGTCGGCAGTTTCTATGCGCCAGCAAGTCTCGCCGGGCCGAAGTAACTTGGTCGTCAAAGCGGGCCTCGTTCCTAGTTTGCGACAGGGTGCCACAAGCCACGGCCGGACGCGAGCGCCGCATCATTGACCGCGTTGAACGTGCCCTTTGCCTCCTGAACTGTCCGCATTCGTTTGCCTGCTCAGCTAGGCATCTAGTTAGCCGTTACCGCTTTGGGGCCGTAACGGCGAGGTCGCCAGCCTAGCCGGGTCGGCCGCTGCACAGGCGCGAAGCTTTCTGACTGCGTGACGGCCCTAGTCGCCATCTCCATGATCGAGAGAAGGTGCGCGCAGACTATCCATTAACCTCATTGTAAACACTCAAGAATAGGGGTGTCGGCATTAAGAACAGGTAATCTTATGCCGGATGGGCGCGGACTGTCTGCACCGGATGTTGAGTTCTACCGCGATGTGTCGCTGGATTTGTTCTTCCAGGGGTATCACCATCCGAGAGGTCGATGTTCTGGCGAAGAATCCAGGCCCCCTCCGGGACGTTGAAGCAGCCGTTGTTCAGGAGTTTCCGCTTGGCGGGGGTCTCGTCGCCGCGGAAGAACTGGTCTGCCACTTCTCCCAGCCAGACGCCGTCATTGATCTGCATCGGACCGAGATCCCGCGTCCCGTTCGTGTTCGTGGTGTACTGTCCGACACGGCCGCCCTCGGTGCGCATGATCGCCGCGATGATCACCGGGTTGATGTCATACGCCAGGGCAGCCTGGCTGATGCACGCAGCGGTGACCAGGGACAGCATGGATCAGGCGCCCCCGCTCACGGGGCGCAGATCGAGGACCGTCTTCTTCCACTGGCGCGCGCGCAGGGCGGCGATCATCTCGTCGTGGATCGCGATGACCGGGAGGCTCTCGCAGATCAGCTCGGTCAAGACGTGGACATACGGCTTCTGGCGCGGTGGCAGGAGGTCGTACTTCCTCGCGATGGCGATGAGTTCGTCACGCCAGAGGGCCCCGCAGAGCGCGTGCGGCGCCAACTGCAGGAGCAGGCGCGCACGGTCGGGCACATACCGGGAGTCGTCCCGTACGCGCGGACAGCGCCGGCCCCGGGCGGTGCGGATCTCGGCGCCAAGCTTCGTGGCCCGGTTGTCGGGACGGACGGCCCCGTCCCAAAGCTCGAGGCGACCCCATCCCGCGGGGCGCTTGGCGAAGCACTTCTCCTTGATGGATGGAGCGCAGAGCAGCCACATCTCCCGCGCCGCCATGGGGTACGTCAGGGCCTGCCGTTCCAGGCGCGCCGGGCTATCGCCATCGCCCTTGATCTCAACCCCGACGATGTGGCTCGGAGTGATTGCCGCCACATCGAGCGAGGCCCCGCCCCAGTCCGCGACGCTGAGCTCCGTCACGATGACAGAGTCTGGATGGCTTTTCGCGAGCCAGTCGACGGCAAGCTTTCTGAGTTCGTTCGCTTTCATGGGCCTCACATGATGTCGCCGATGAAGTCGAACTTCCGCGGCGGGGTGTCTGGTTTTGGCTCGGGTTCCGGTGGCAGGGTCGACGAAGCGTCCTGGTCGCCCTCTTCCGCGTCGGTGGCGTTTTCAGGGTTTTCCGAAGGATGCGTGGACATCACCTCCGGCGCCTCATTTTCAGAGGCCTCGGCTTCCCACAGCTGTGAGCCCCGATCCGGGTCGAGGTTTCCGCTCTCCCGTTCCTCCTCGATTGCCTCCGGCTCGTCGTCGTCGGACTGCCAGTCATCCCCATTTTCAGAGTCTTCGATCTCGCCGGTGGCCGGGGCATCGGGTTCCGGCGAAGGCGAAGCGGCAGGCTTGCGCCGTGGCTTGGAAGTATCCTTCAACTCCTCCACCGTCGGCGGCCGCAACGCGATCTCGTCCGACATCTCCTGCAGGATGCGGGCGCCGATCTCGCCCCGGGCCATCAGTTCGTCGAGACCGACCTGAAGGAGCCTCCGGAACGCCTCCTGGGGCCGGCCATGGCGCTGGCAGGCGTGCCAGAACGCGAGGAGGCGGTCATCCTCCTCGAGACCCGGTTTCAGGTATATCTGGACACCCCTGGCACGCGGCATGCGTCACCGCTCAGCCCTTCGCCCGGATGAACTTGTAGAGGCCCATCGCGTTGGCGAATTCAGGATCCTCGGGCATGTGCCCGTTCGGGAAGTGCCCGGCAATCGTGCTGAAGAGGGCCGATCCCCCGCCGACGAAGACGACGGCGCTCAGGCTTGCGGCGGACCCCAGCCGGCGTTCCACTTCACGGGCGATCTTGCGCTCGTGCTCGCCGACGACGTTCTCGACCAGGCGAGAGACGTCGTGTTGCTTGTTCCAGAGACGGATTTCGCCTGTGCGCACGGCCGCGTCCAGCTGCTCGAGCGGGAACTTCTCCTTGATCTTGAACTCCCGGCGGATCGCCTTCCGGACCTCCGTGTAGACGTCCAGCACGCCGATGTTCTCGGTCCCCGACCGGGAGTGATCGATGGCCCGGCCGCCCACGACGACGGCGACGTCAGTGGTCCGCCCGCCGATGTCGACGATGGCGATGGCCCCTTCGGTGTCGTTCCGCTGGTCGAGGTTGTCGTCGAGCACGTAGTCGAACCACGCTGCCACGGCCTGGCACCCGACGCGGACGTTCTCCACCATCGGCATGGGGCGACCGTCCGGGCCCGACACCCCGAGCTTCAGGTTCGTGGTCTTCGCCTCGATGTGCTCGAGGTCCCGCTCGTCGTCGAGGAAGTAATCCGCCACCGGCAGGCCGGTCACCAAATTGACCTTCCGGCCGCCGTAGCCGCTCTTCATCATCGCGTGGTGCACCAGCACCCGGTTCAACTGCGAGGTATGGAAGCCGTCGAACTGGGTGTTCTCGGACTCGATCTCGTTCGAGACGGTGAAGAAGTCGCCCTCCTCCGTCTCGTACTGGTCGATACCCCCGCCGTTGAACGAGCTGAGGCCCGAGCGCCCCTGCCGGACTGAGGACCGGATCAGCTTCTTCACGATCTCGCCGGTTTCAGGATGTTCGCCCACGAGCTTGGTCTGGGCATAGCCGTCATCGACGGCCACGTTCAGGATGTGTGCTTTCTTGGAGCTGTCGGTCATCGTTCCACCTGCCTTTGGGCGGCAAGTAGAGGCGAACTCTTAAGGCCGTGTTGCACTCAGAAGAGCGGCCGGCGGTCATAGTCCCGCGGCTGGGGCATCCGCTCGTCCGGAACGGGATTCCGCACCGGGCCCGCGAAATAGAGGCGGATGGCCCTCAGCGCAGAGGCAAAGTCGTAGCCGTACCTCTCGACCCAGTAGAACGCCGCGAACACGGCGATCAGCAGGAGGAGCGTCCACAGCCGAATATGCAGGAGGAAGCCTACGAGGAAGACCGCGAGGCGGGCGTCGAAGAAGAAAAAGCGGGGTGCCTTGAACGTGTTTCTCCAGTGAGCCATGGGTCAGTCCTCCGAGCTGCGTGCGGCGATGTGGCGGAAGGTCTCCTCCGTGATGGCGCCCTCGTCGAGGAGGCGCTGGGCGGAGTCCTTCATGCTGCGGCCCGTGCACTTGCCTTCGCGCAGGATTGCCCGGCTCTCCTGGGGCCAGTCGTCGACGTCCGTGTCCAGCAGTCGCGCCCGCACGTAATCGTCGAAGATCATGAATTCCCGGCAGCCGACCATGCCGCCCCCGACGCGCGGGAGCAGGAGCTGGGTCACGATCATGCGTAGGGTTTCCAGGATGTCGATGGCCATGGCGCGGCGCTCGTCGCCCGGGAACGGCATCACCGCGCGGCGCAGCGTCTCGGCGACCCCGATGGTGTGCATCGTCGAGTAGAGGACATGGCCCGTCAGCGCGGCCTCGACCGACGCCTGGATGGTCGCCTTGTCGCGGCTTTCACCGATCAGGATCATTTTGGGCTTCCGGCGAAGGGCGTTCCGGACGCAATGCGCGAACATGCCCTCCTCGCTGGCGCCCTTCCCGCCCTTGGGGCGCAGATGCGTTCCCACCTCGGTCTGGAAGACCAGGGAGCTCGGCATCTCGACCTTGTCGTAGACGTATTCCACGGGCTTCGAGTACTCGAGGAGCTTCTCGTTGGCGTCATCCTGCTCGAGGATCATGCGGATACCCGATGACAGGAGCGTGGACTTGCCCGAACCGGTGGGCCCGGTGATCAGGACCATGCCCTGCGCCGGACGGAAGTTGTCGATGATGTCCTGCTCGATGCCCAGTTCCCGAATGTCGATGGGGATCTCGGGCAGCGTCCGGATCGTCACCTGAATGCCGTCGGTGCCGATGGTGCGCCCACCGGTGATGTTGACCCGGAAACGGCGCCGCCCTTTGCCGGGGACCTTAATCTCGTGGGACGGGTCCAAGTCGAAGCCCGACTTGATTTCCGCAGGCCCGTTCTCGCCGTAGATGTAGCGGACGATGCCCTCCACTTCGGGGTGGCTCAGGGGGCGCTCCGTGACCTTGGCGTTCTTGCCGCCGATCTCCGCGATGACCGGCAGGTTCGACTGAAACGTGATGTCCGACGCTTTCTTGGAGACGCACCACAAAAGCAGGTCGTCGAACTCGTCCTCACCCAGGCGCCCGTCGTAGTCGAACGTGCCGCCCTCGAAGCCGCGGGAGAAGGTGGATTCTTCGGTCATCGTCAGCCTTTTGCTTTTTCGACGATGTGACCTTCAGGGATTAAGCGTCCGGAAACGCATCAAGTTGCCGAAGTATCCTTGCGCGCAGCCTTGATGTTCGCCCACCCCAAGGTGCCGGCATATACGATCATCCCGGCAGATGTTCCGAACGCCAAGGCTGGTGCGCCAAAAGGGTCCACGAGGGCGAACTTGCAAGCAAGGTTGACGATCAAGGAAGCAACGAGGGCCTTGAGCGGAGTGAGGGTGTCTCCCCTGGCCTGGAACACCACCGCGAGGGGCCTGGACATAAGCGCGGGAACGAGCCCGACGGCATAAGCTGTCAGTAGATGGGCCGTCATCACGGTGTCCTGAGGGGTGAACGTTCCGTGTTCGAACAGTAGCCGCACGAGTCCGTTGCCGTACATGCCCAGAATGACTGCCAGAGGAAGCCCGACTGCGAAACATACGCCTAGAGCTTGAAGGAGAGGCCAACCCCAGCCACCTTCCCCACCCGGGCGTAAACGCCGTGAAATCTCCGGTAGCAGGACGGTCCCGAGCGCCACGGAAACAAGGCCCACTGGCAATTGGTACAAACGATCTGCGAAGTAGAGGTGAGCCAGCGCATTGGTCGCAAGCATCGAGACCAGAATGGTGTCGATCAGCACGGATACTTGCAGGGCCCCGGCCGACAGAATGGCGGGGCCGAGACGGCGGAAAAACTTCACCGTTGGCTTGGTAAGGCCAAGCCGAGGTCGGGCGAACCGAAGCCCGGCCCGCTTGCTTGCCCACATCATGAACGCCACCTGGCCGGCACCTCCCAAGGTTACCGCCCACGCGGAAGGAAACCCGGTCGGCCCGGTCGAGTTCTCCATCCCAAGTCCGGCGATGATCGAAATGTTCATCAGTACCGGCGTGATCGCGAATGCAGTGAAGCGGCCCTGTGCCCCCAGCCGGGCGGCGAGGTAGGCCATCAGCGATACGCAGAAAAGGAAGGGAAACGTCACTCGCAGAAGATCGCGGGCGACGGGGTAGATCGGACCGCCGGCTTCGTAGCCCGGAGCCAGGGTTGAGAGTACGGCTTCGGGGAAAAGAAGAACGATGGCGAGAAGGAAGGCGTTAGCAAATATGAGCCACCCCAGGATCTCGGACCGAAATCTGTCTCCCGCAGGGTCGCCCTCGGTGAACCCCGCTTCCAGAGGTTGGAAAGCTACAGTGAAGGCCCCCTCGGCCAGGAGGCTGCGCATCTGGCTCGTCAAGCGAAGGGCCAAGACGAATGCCACGGCCACGGGCGTCGCCCCCAGTACCGCGGCAAGTAGAACGTCACGGGTAAAGCCGGTGGCTCGGCTGACAAGGGTAAGTCCGGCCACTCGGGCGAAGGAGGCGTGCCAGCCAGAAAGTCTAGGCATTCTCTAACTAGCTCAATGCTGCAGGGGCCAGAACACCGGGGCGAGCAGAATTGTCACGATGCCGGCGAGAATGTTCATCGGAAGGCCAAGGCGCAGGAAATCCATGAAGCGGTACCCACCGGCATTGTAAACCATCGTATTGGTTTGGTAGCCGATGGGTGTCGCGAAGCTGGCGCTGGCTGCAAACATGACGGCTACCACGAACGCCCGGGGATCAAGACCGAGCGTGGCGGCGACGCCGGCCGCAAGGGGCGTCATGATCACGGCGACCGCATTGTTTGTGACGACCTCCGTCAGGATCGAGGTGATGACGTAGATGAGGGCCAGGGCCACCAGGGGATGCGCACCGACGAGGGGAGCCGCGGCAAAGTCGACAATCATTGCCATGGCGCCGGTTTTTTCCAGTGACGTCCCGATCACGATCATGCCCACGATGAGCAGCAGCAAGCGACCGTCGATTGCGCCGAGCCCCTCGTCAGGTTCGACGCATCGAGTAGCGAGTACGATTGCTGCCCCGATGATCGCGAGGGGAAGGATCGGAGCAACATTGAAGGCTGCACCGACTACCACCGCGGCGAGTACCAGGATGGCAATTGGGGCGCGGCGCCTGAGGAAGGCGCGCGCGGACGTCGGCGCAAGAAGAGTAAGGCTTTCTTCCCGAGCGAGGCGAGAGATGCTCTCGGCCGGCCCGTCCAAGAGAACGGTGTCTCCAGGTTGAAGGTGGAGCGCCTCGTCATGCAGATCGACGGCCTGGCCGCGACGGTGGACAGCTATGGGATACACACCGTAGCTTCGTCTCCAACCCAGCTTCGTGATCGGCCCTTTGTCCGCATGGACAAGCGCCTCGACCACCTGGTGCTTTTGAGCCCCCGCGACCTCCGCGCCCGAGATCGCGAGCGTCTCCCCCGTCTGCTGTCGAAAGCCCATGACCTCGGCGTCCGATGTCCGCAGCACAATCCTGTCGCCCGCTTCGAGCGCAGTGCTTTCAAGCGCGTGCCGTAGCGAGACATCGGCGCGAATGAGGTCGATCACACGTGTAGCGCGGCGCCGGAATTCGGGAATCTGTGTTGGCGTTCGACCCACCAGGGAGGAGGACTGAGGAACGAAAAGTTCGACCGTCCAGGACTTCCTGTTGCCCAGCGCGGACGCCGCGGAGAGCGCCTGCCGATGAGGCAGCCATCGGGGAGCCGCATAGCCAAGGAACAGACCCCCGATTATGGCCAGCGCGAGCCCGAGGGGAGCGATTTCAAATAATGCGAAGGGTTCCAGTCCGATGTCCCGGGCCACCCCGTCCACGAGCAGGTTCGTCGACGTGCCGATCAGGGTTGTCGTCCCGCCCAGAATTACGATGTAGCTCAGGGGTATGAGGAAGCGGGACGCACTCGCGCCGAGGTCTCGAGCGATGCCAAAGACCACCGGTATCAGCACCATTACAACCGGCGTGTTGTTCATGAAGGCTGAGGCGATGCCCGCTACCAGGAAGAAGCCGAGAATTGTCGTTGCCGGTCGAGTTGTCATCCCCCGGCTCACCCGGTCGGCAACGGAATCCACTACCCCAGTCCGCACGAGGGCCGCGCTGATAATGAACATGGCGCCGATGGTCGCCGGCGCGGGGTTGCTCAGGGCTTTGAGAACGTCATCCACCCCGACCATTCCAAACAGAAGTGCCACGGCCACTCCGCAAAGAGCGACGACTTCCGCTGCCAGTCGCTCTGTGAGGAACAGCACGAATACGAGGAGCACAAGCGCCATCGCTCCAAAAGGCGCGAACGTACCGAGATCGAACAGCATCACCAACGACCGCCAGTTACCGCCTGCCACGATGGCAAACGAGCTTTCGTAATGCCCGGTATCGGCTTCCTGCAACTGGATTCCACGCTGTGACGACCCAGTCACGAAAACGGGAAGGGCGCCCGTGATCCGGGCGCCCTTAATGATCTCGGGATGTCGCTGGAACGATCAGTACTGCCGATCCGCGGCGCTCGGGTAGTCGTGAATGCCGGCCTCTTCGTTGCGTGGCCGGGCATACTCGCCGGGAGAGCCGTTCGTGATCGTCGGCGTCCAGAGAGACGTGTCGGTCTGCAGCTGCGGGTCGCGCGTGATGCGGATGGCGCGGTCGTTCACCCGCATCCCCGATCCCGAGCCCGTCACACCCATCGGTGCCTTCGACACCACCGGTGCGCTGACCTTGCCCTCCGCGAGGAGCTCCTTGAACTTCAGCATGCCGCCGTAGTCGCGGTCCAGACGATTGAGGTCGGTCTGGAAGATGTCGTTGGCCTGCTTCAGGCCAGCCTCCCAGCCCTCGGCAACGTGGTGCTCCCACAACTCCCTTTCGGCCGGCGTGCGCGGCAGGATTTCGTCCGGCGGCCGGTTCGGAGCCCCGTATTCCCGGATCAGGTAGGAGTGCCACAACGGCGGGACGGGCGAGAACCGCGCCTGCGCGATGATCTCGTAGACCGTGTCCGCCACGCGGATCGTCTTCCCGGCGTCGGCGACCTCGTAGGTATCCTCCGCTTCCGAGATGACCGGCGGCAGAACCACCGAACTGTCGGGCCCCCGGATCATGATCTTCTTGAAGTCGTAGATCTGATCGAGCTTGTCGGCCCGCTCGCGCAGCATCACGTTCGTCTGCCGAGTGGCGTGTGCGAGGCCACCACGCGCGCCGTAGGCACGTGCGGTCTCCTTCAGCGCAGGGCGTCGAAGCTTGTCCTCCTCAGAGGCGTCCTCGTCGAGCTCGTCGCCCACGGGCTCCAGGGCCTGGAGCTCGGACAGGGACCGGGTTTCCACCTTGGTAATGTCCTCGAGATGCCGGAGCCCTTCATTGACGTCCGCCCGCGGCCCCGGCATCGGCGCCGTGCTGTCGCGACCCATGTGGTGGGCCGACGAGATCATCGGTGCCGTCTCGAAGGGAGTGGTTTGCGCGCATCCGGACAGGAGGAGACCCCCTACCACAAATGCCGCCATTCTGGTCGGTGTCATGCGAAGCCCCTTACTTGCCGAGCTTCTCTTTGTGCTTGCGCACCGCGGTCGGGGCCTTGCCCGGCGCGTTGAAGGACGGCGCCGACATCCGCGGAGCGGACGCCTCGGCCACCTGGTCGCTGTGGTAGCGGAACTCGATGCGTTTGGCGTTCGGGTCGACGAACACCTCGGCGTACTGGGCAACCTGGTAGCCGATGTCCTCGAACACCTTGATGGCCGGCTCGTCGACTGCCGAGACAGAGACCATGATGTCGACCGCGGGCTCTTGGCCGGCGACGGCATAGGTGTAGCCGATGTTGCGGGCCAGCTCGCCCACCAGGTCGACGCCCGGGCCGACCCACTCGATGGTGGTCGGGCGGCGCAGCTCCGGCGGCAGGTTCTCGAGGTCTGCACCCGCGAGGGACGGCTCGGTCGGGGCCGTGCGAGTGCGTTCGATCTGCGCCAGGGTCTCGTTGGCGTTCGCCGAGCGCTCTGCGGCCTTGGCCAGGGTCTCGTCGATCTGCTTCGCGGCCTTGGAATCCCACTTGCCATCCGCATCGGGGTGATTGCGGCCGCCGGCGCCGAAATCCAGGGCGCCGCATGCCGAGGTTCCCAGCAAGGCCAGAACCAGGGCGGTCTTCGTGATGAACTTCATGTCTTCTCCTGCGATGTTCTTCAGCCAGGGCGCTGGCGCGCTGACGTCCAAACCGGAAAAGAACACGACAGAGTTAGAGGGCGTTTAAAGGCCACGGATTCCGGCCGAAGGGGTGACATCCAGCGGCCGGAATTGATGCAGGCTGATTGCAGTTCGGGCAGGCAGGATCAGGCGGCCTCGGTCAACCGCGCACGGATCGCGTCCTTGTCCTGGCGGATCATGCCCGGGATCAGGAACGCATCAATGAGCACCCAGATGCCCCCGACGGCGAGAAACAGGAAGCCGACGCCCACAACGGAGGTGACGAGGCCGATGACGCCCTACTCACCGCCTTCCACCGGAAGATCGGCGGCGGTCCAGGCTTTCCAGCTACCGGGGACGTTGCGAAGATTCTGAAAGCCGTGGCGCAGCAGGATGCTTGAAGCGATGCTGGCGCGGAAACCGCTGGCGCAATAAGTGGCGTAAGTCTTGTCCTTGTCGAGCTCGCTCAATTTGTCGCGCAGCTCCCCCAGGAAGGCATGGACAGCCCCAGGAACGTGGCCCTGGTCCCACTCGTCCGGCTTGCGCACGTCGAGCGGGGTGACGGTGTCGGAGCTGGAAAGGTCATGCACCGAGATTTGGGGAATTTGGGCAAAGCTGCGGCCAGTCTCGCGCCAGGCCTCCATGCCACCGGCGAGGTAGCCACCGAACTTAGTAAAACCAGTGCGCCACAGCAGCCGCAGTATGCCGTCGATTTCGCGGTCGTCCTCGGCGACGATGTAGATCGGCCTCTCCGGATCGAGCAGCCAACCGGCCCAGACCGAAAGCTCCGGCCGGGCGCCGATATTGAGACTACCAGGAACGTGGCCGGCACCGAAGGCCATCATGTCGCGGGTATCGAGGATCTGCGCCCCAGCCTCAGCGCATTCGGCGAACTCTTCAACCTTCAGCGGCGGGATGCGCGGCAGGTTGCCCTGGACCTCGGGACCGGCGGCGTTGACCTTCTTCATCCGCGGATAATGCGTCGGCACCGGCGGCGCATCGCCGAGGATCGCTTCCTTGAATTCATCAAGTTCCGTGATGCGGGCATACTGATTGAAGCGACGCTCGTAACCGATAGTTGAGGCCATGCGGTCTCCGATATCCGGGCCGCAGGCCGAGCCCGCGCCGTGGCAAGGATAGATGATGACGTCGTCGTCGAGCGCCATGAAGACGTCCCGCACGGTGTGGAAGAGCTTTTCCGCCAGTTCCTCGGTTTCGTCCTCGCCGAGAAGGTCGGGCCGGCCGACCGAATCCACGAAAAAGGCATCGCCCGACAAGACGCCCCAGGGCGTCTCCGTATCGCCGTCGTAGAGCATGTAGGAAATGTGCTCGGGCGTATGACCCGGTGTGAAGACCGCGCGCATCCGCATGCCGCCGAAGCGGTATTCGTCGCCGTCCCGGACCGGGACGTGGTCGAAGCCGTATTCCGCACCACCCTCGACACTGACAGAGAGCTTGGGACGGCCGCCAAGCCGGGCCACCAGCTCGCGCGCGCCGGAAAGGAAATCGGCGTGAATATGGGTCTCGAAGACATGGGTGATCGCCAGCCCGTAACGCCGGGCGAGGTCGATATAGATGTCGACATCGGGCCGCGGGTCGATGATTGCGCAGACATGGGCGGAGTCGTCTCCGACCAAGTAGGAGCATTCCGCCACCCCGTCGGCGAGGATCTGTTCAAAGCGGAGGGTCATGTGGGTCTCCTTTTTGAGGGCACGTAGTGATCAGGCGCCGCTGCTCCGGCGTGTATCCGATGTCTCTTCCGGGGCAGCTCCCTTGTCGGGATCGGCATGCGGTCCCACGGTTGGCGTCGAGAAGTTCACCCGGTCACCGTCGCGCAGCGCTTCCCAAGCTTCTTGCTGCGACAGGAAGACCCGTCCGGTGAGGTTCTCAAGAATGTGGCTGCGCCGCAGTCGGTCCATAACCGGGCCTTTCACCTCGCTTAGATGAAGGCGGATGCCGGCATCTTTGAGCCGCGCGTTTACCGCCTCCAGCGAATGCAGCGCCGAGAGGTCGATCTCGTTGACCGCGGAGAATTGCAGCACCACCTCGCTGAGCTCGGGCCGGTCGGCGATGTACTCGGAAAGCTGGTCCTCGAGATACCGGGCATTGGGGAAGTAGAGGCTTTCATCCATCCGCAGCATCAGCATGTGGGGCTGGGTTTCGACGCGGTGGCGCAGCACGTTGCGAAAGTGCTCGGTCCCGGGCACCCGGCCCACCACCGCGATGTGCGGGCGGGAGGTCTTGTATAGATGCAGCAGGATCGAGGTCGCGACGCCGGCGGCCACTCCGGCCTCCACGCCGATCAGGAGCGTCAGCAAAATGGTGAGGCTGACCGCGGCGAAATCGGTGCGCGAGATCCGCCACGCATGGTGCAGCACCGACAGGTCGACGAGGCTAAGCACTGCGACGATGATTGTCGCCGCCAGCGTGGCGGTGGGTAGGAAATAAAGCAGTGGCGTGAGGAACAGCGCGAGCGCAAGTCCAACTGCGGTGAATGCGCCCGCCGCTTGGGTCTCCGCCCCGGCATCGTGGTTCACCACTGATCGTGCGAACCCGCCGGTGACCGGGAAACCCCCGGTGAAGGCAGCCCCGAGATTGGCGGTACCGAGACCGATCAGCTCCTGATCAGGGTCGATGCGCTGGCGCTTTTTGGCGGCCAGCGTTTGTGCCACCGAGATCGACTCGACGAAGCCGATGATCGAGATCAGGAACGCCGGGAGGGCCAGCGCCCCCAGCGTCGAGGGCGAGAGATCCGGCATGGTCAGGGGTGGCAGCTGGCCTGGCACCGAGCCGACGATGGCCACGCCCTTGGCGTCCAGGCCCAAAGCCCAGACCGCCATCGTCGTGACGACCACGGCGGCAATCGGCCCGGCCTTCGCACCGGCATCGGCCGCGCGCTCCCCGAGCCCGATCCGACGCAACGCGTGCTTCATGCCACGACGCACCCAAAACAGGAAGGCCAGGGCAGCGACGCCGATTACGACGGTGATGAGGTGGATGTCGCCCAGCCCCTCAGTAAGGCTCGCGCCGATCTCGATTAAGTCGTGCCCGCCGCCCTCTATGCCCAGAATGTGGCGCAGCTGGCTGGCTGCGATCAGGATGCCGGACGCGGCGATGAAGCCCGCGATCACCGGGTGAGACAGGAAATTGGCAAGGAAGCCGAGTTTGAGCAATCCAAGCGCCAAGAGGATCGCGCCCGAGAGAAGCGCCAGCGATAGTGCGGCGGTTACCGGATCGATCCCCTCGCCACCCAGCTTGCCGATGGCCGCCGCGGTCATCAGGGACAGAACTGCCACCGGCCCGACCGCGAGGCTGCGGCTGGTGCCGAAAACGGCATAGAGGATTATTGGCAGGATGGAGGCGTAGATCCCCGCCTCCGGCGGCAGGCCCGCCAGCATCGCGTATGCCAGCGATTGCGGCACCAGCATGATCGTCACGATCCCCGCGGCAAGGAGGTCGCCGAAGAGGCAAGCGCGGTCGTAGCGTCGGCCCCAATCGAGGATGGGAAGATACCGTTTCAGCATGACGGACCCCTCGCCGGGTGCGTATCAGGAGACGGGCAGTCCGGCCTCTTTCCAACCCTTCAACCCGCCCTCGATCACACTGGCGCGGTATCCCATGCGGGTCAGGGTATGGGCTGCCACGGCAGCCCGGGCGCCGGAGGCGCACAGAACGTGCACTTTCCCCTTTTCACGGGTTTCTGCCAGCCGCGTCTCGGTCGCCCCGCTCTCGGGATCTGCCTTCGCTTCCATCACCCCGCGTGGCACGTGCAGCGCTCCATCGATGCGGCCGTCGCTGTCCAGTTCGGCGGGCTCACGGACGTCAAGGATCAGGTCTCCGGCTTCTTGCGCCTTCTGGGCTTCTTCCGGGCTGATCGACGTGATGTTCGCTTTCGCTTCCGCAACCAGGTCTTTCATGGTCATCGGCATGGCTGTTCTCCTCTCCGTGATTTCAGAGTTTTTTGTCGACCGGGATCTTCAGGTAGGAATGGCCATCACCCTCAGGCTCAGGCAAGCGCCCGCCGCGAAGGTTGATTTGCAGAGCGGCGAGCATCCGGTCCGGCAGCGGTAAGGTGGCATCGCGCTCGTCGCGAAGTTTGATGAAATCCTCCTTATGGGTGCCTTCCTTGACGTGCGGGTTGCGCGCCTTGTGCTCTGCCACAGTGGCCTCCCAAGCAGGCTCCTTACGCTCTTCGGTCCCGTAGTCGTGGCCCACGAAGAGGCGGGTGTTCTCAGGCAGCGAGAGAATATCTTGGATCGAGTCCCACAATTCTTCGGTGGTGCCGCCCGGGAAATCGGCGCGCGACGTGCCGACATCGACATGCATGAACGTGTCGTGCACGAACGCAGCATCTCCGCAAAGGTAGGAAATCGAGCCCAGCGTATGCCCAGGCGACAACATGACCTGCACCTCGAGTTCGCCGATCTTGAACGTGTCGCCGGCGGCGAACAGACGGTCGAAATCCTTCTCCGGATCGAAGGCCTCTGGCATGTTGTAGATGTCGCGCCAGATGTCGGCGATCTCGGGCACCATGCCACCGATGGCGTTGGGCGCGCCGGTGCGCTTCTTGAGCCGGGCCGAAGCCATGACGTGGTCGGCATGGGGATGCGTGTCGAGCACCCACTCGACCTCGAGCCCCTCGCCATCGACAATCTGCATGACCTGCTCGAGGCTTTCCTCGGACGTCATGGACTCGCCCGGGTCGTAGTTCAGCACGACATCGATAAGCGCTGCCTTTCGGGTCGCGGGGTCGACGCAGATATACTGAATTGATCCGGTATCCGGCTCGTAGATGCCCCAGACCTCGGGGCTACCTGCTCCGGTGGAAGGCGAGAAGCGGACCTTTTTGTCGCCGTCGCTGTAGTCCTTGGCCATTTTAGGCTCCTTTCGGTTGCATCAGGGGTTTGGCACCGCCCTGCCCGAGCCACAGCCCGATCAGCATGGCGGGCATGAAGACAAGGGCGCCCGGGGCAAGCATCGGCTGAGCAGTCCATGCCGGGCCTGGGCAGAACCCGCCGATGCCCCAGCCGAGACCGAAGATCGCCGCACCCGTGAGTAGCTTGCCGTCGATCTTGTTGTTGGTCGGTACGTCGAACTTGTCTCCATAGATCGGCGCCGGGCGCTTCCAGGCCCATCGGTAACCCAGGAAGGCGGTCAGAGATGCACCGCCCATGACGAAGGCGAGGCTCGGATCCCAGGTTCCGAAGACGTCGAGGAAGTTCAGCACCTTCGCCGGGTTAGACATACCCGAAATGATGAGGCCGAGACCGAAGACCAAGCCCGAGATGAATCCTGCAACAAGACGCATGGCACTCCCCTCAGATCACGTGGCGCAGAACGAAGACCGCCAGCGCCGCGGCCGCTACGAAGGTCAGAACAGCTGCCAGCGAACGCTTCGACAGCCGCGCAAGACCCGAGACGCCGTGGCCGGACGTACAGCCAGAACCGATTGCGGTCCCGAGGCCGACCAGAAGACCGGCTACCATCATACCGAGCAAGTTGTCGGAAACGGTTTGCTGGGGCAGCTGTCCGGCGAAAACCGCGTATACCAAGGGCGCGCCCAGCAGCCCGCAAATGAAGGCAATGCGCCACCCTTGATCCTTCGGTCCTCCGGCTTGCGGTACGACGGCGGCGATAAGTCCCTTGGTGATCCCCGAAATGCCGGCGATCTTGCCGAGAAGGACCATCACCATCACCGAACTGAGCCCGATCAGGATGCCCCCGAAGAGCGAGGCCCATGGTGTGTAGGCGGTTGCGGTATCAAGCTCCATGAGGCACCTTCGGTTGTCTTTGCAAACCCTGAGTGTCGCCCTATATGCGACAAAGGTTTATTACGGCGTTCTCATATGGCAAGGCACGAGCACCCGGACGGGTTCCCGGAGCTGCGAGAAAAAGCTGAATACGTCTCGAAACGGCTTGCGGCGATGGCGCACCCGAGCCGTCTTCTCATCATGTGTGTGCTGGCTGAGGGGGAAATCTCGGTTGGCAACCTGCAACCGCGCATCGGGATCAGCCAGTCGCTGCTCAGTCAGCACCTCGCCCGGCTCCGGAATGCCGAAATGGTTGCCACCCGCAGGGAGGCACAGACCATCTACTACCGGCTCGCAGATGCAGAGGTGGAGGCGATGATGGCCGCCCTCTATGAGACATTCTGCGCGGCGGGTCGAACCACGCACTGAAGTTCCCCCAGGATGCGGAGCGTATGTCGCCAACCGGGGGGAACTACTGGAAAAAGCTTCTGGTGGGACAGCGATCAGCCACAAGCAGCGAAGCGTGTCATCGCGACAGGATCAGAGGCACAGGAACCGCTTCAAGCATGTCTCGCGTCGTACCACCAAAGAGGGATTCAATGATGCGAGAATGCCCGTAAGCCCCCATGATCGCGGCTTCCGTGCCGCTTTCCCGCAACCGCCGGATCAGGGTTTCCGCGACGCGCGGGCGGTTGTTCGCCAGGACCGTGACCTGAGCATTGATGTTGTGCCGGGCCAGAAAAAGTGCAAGTTCCCCGCCGGGATCGGACCGGTGCTCCCAATCCATCTCGGGGCCAACAACGATGATATCGACCTGCCCGGCTCTGCGGAGGAATGGCAATGAGTTTCTGACCGCGACCATCGCCGCTCTACTCCCATCCCAGGCAACCGATACCAACTTCGGTGCGACGGGTATCGTTGCCCCCGCATCGGGGACCACGATTACAGGAACCCCGCTTTCGTAGAGTGCGGCATCGAGGGCAGCGAGAGCCAACGGCCGCTCACGTTGATTGCTGTCGTACGGCGTGGCGATGACGATCTTGTCGGCGAAGCCCACCAGCCGACCGATCCGCCGGCGCAACTGGCCGCCTGGAACCGTTTCTCTGTGAACTTGAACATCCCCACGCCAATCGGGAATTACCTCCCGAACGTCGTCGGCGAGCTGGAGCGCCTTTTCTTGCGCCGCTCGCCGGTCCGGAAGAGCAACCAGAACGGCCGTGCCGGCCAAGTAGCTTTCCGCCGATGTCGTTTCTATGCCCAAGCAGTAGACGTCAAGATGAGCGTCATCTGCTTCCGTCATGCCCAAAGCGGCCTGTAATGCCGCTCTATCGACGTCCACGTCACTGACAAGGACAGCTACCGTTCCATGATGTGCCATTTGGGCGTTCCTCCTGATTTCTTACTCAGGATGCCCGATGAGATCACGCTCATCATTGATCTCGGTCAATGTGCCGGTAGTCCGAAGTGCTCTAGCCGGCTCGACGGACGCAGCACACACCCGGAGATCAGGCCGAAAGCGCGTCTTCGCCCGCCGCAGCAGCCAAGCGCTGGTAGTCTAAAATTTCGATTGTTTTGCTTCCATGCAAACGGATGATACCGTGCCTCTTGAGCAGCGACATCTGTCGGCTGGCGGTCTCCAACGTAAGCCCAATGAAGTTCGCGATGGCGCCCAGCGACAGGGGCAGCTCCAGAATGGCCCCACCATCCTCGATACCACTGACCATACTGCGGCGCGCGAGCATGGTAATGAATGTCGCGATCTTTTCGCCTGCAGTTTTGCGGCCCAACAGCACCATCCATTCGCGCGCCGCATCAAGTTCATCCAGTGTCATCTCCAGAAGCCTTCCGCTGATGTGCGGCGAGGTTTCCACCAGTTTTTCGAAAGGGTCCTTGGCGAAGCAGCAGAGCGTAACCTGGGTCACTGAGGTGACATCGAACACTGCGATGTCCCTGCCCGGCCGCCCAATAAAGTCGGAAGGGAGCAGCAGACCGACAGTTTGGGTCCTGCCATCCTCGAGCGTCTGGCTGACCGAAGCGACACCCTGGACGACGGATGCCACGCTTTTGAGACGATCACCGCGCCAAACGATCATCTGCCCGGGTTCGAAGGTCCGGTAGTACTTCATTGCCTCGAGGCGCGCGAACTCCTCCGTGTCGCAACGCGCACACACCGCTCGATGCCGTATGGGGCAGTCCATACACTTCGTGCTGCGCAAGAGTTCAACGGCCATCGTCATCGCCCCCCAAAGCAACGGAACCTTACACGCCCACCCGATTTGATCCAAGTCAATGTCTGGCATCGGTCATGTTCGTAAAGTCATGTGTGAAGACATGAGGCAAGCAGATGAGCAGAAAATTCGTATGTATGGCAGGGGCGCTGGTACTCGGGGCGTGCACCGTAACAGGCAGCGAGGATACCGTCGCGCGAGGTAATGCCGAGATGACGGGAGCTGAGTTGTACGCAGAGCATTGCTCCGTTTGTCACGGATCAACCGGACTTGGGGATGGGCCAATGGCGGGAAATTTCCGTCCCAGGCCCGCCGACCTCACCCGCATCTCCGGACCAGACGACAAGTTCCCGCATGCGCAGGTGAGGTCCCAGGTCCACGGGTACTTCCGCAGAAACACAACGCACCCCTCGATGCCCGAGTTCGCGGAGGTTCTGGATGGACCGACAATCTACTACGACAGTGGAGACGGCATCAAAACACCGACGCCGCGGCCCTTGGTAGCCATCTCGGAATACCTGGCTTCTATCCAACAGGGAGGAAGCCGGTGACTCTGAACCCACGGCTGAAAACGCTGGCGGTGTGCAAGACAATCGGGCTTCTCGTCGGCTTGATCGCACCGCTGACGCCGAGCCCGGCAAACGTCACCAACGCTTTGCTGGTGTGGGGGATCGTTCTTTGGGGGGTCATTCTTGGGGCAACCATCGGCCTGGCTTTGTTGGCGCAGCCTGTTCCGATCCTGAAAAGCTTGCCGGCGGGCGCACTCGGAGGCTGGATTGGTCTTTGGATGGGCGTCATGCTTCTGTTGCTGTGTGGAAGCGCGTTGGAAGCCTTGTGGGAACTCAGCGTCCCCTCCCCGTTTGCCGGCATCAGCGTTTGGTACGTTCTCCCTGAGGCGGCTCTCGCCGGAGCATTCATTGAAGTAGCAGGGCAGAGAACGGCTCCTGCGACAAGAACTGAGCGGTAGCGCCTCTACCTTTGGTTCTGAATACTCTCCAGGTATGCTGTCACATCCGCAATTCCCCTCGAAGTGAGAACCGTTTGGCCGGTCCAGGTTCGGCCGAAAGCGGGCTCTGCATCCAGTTCGGGACCAAAAGCAGGCATGAGGAGCCCGTGCGCGAGAACGAGAGATCGGCCATCTATTTTTCGCATGACCTCAAATGTCGGAAAGGCTCCGCCGTTTCTTTCTGAAATCGCAGTGAGGTCGGGAGGGCGTTTTGTCAGCAGCTCAGCAAAGTACCCGTCACCCTTGGCGGATGCACCGTGGCATGCGCTGCAGAGCCTTTGGTATACCTCCCCGCCGTCGCTTGCGTTCGGCGGGGCATTCGTTTCCGTGGCACTTGCGGCGGTGGCTGCGAGTGCCAAAAAGGTGATGAGAAGTCTCATTTTCTTTTCTCCATTCAGTCGTACTTGGCTCAAAACGAGCGTATTTTTACTTCGACATCAGGACCGGAAGCTTGCACGTTTGGAGAAGTTCATGCGAAACGGCTCCGATGACGAAGTCGTATGCCTTTGAGTGGCCGAATGCGCCGGTAGCAATGAACCCCGCGCCTACTTCGCGAGCTTCATCTTCCAGGATTTCTGCAACCGATGCTCGTTTTGCCTCCCGATGCGAGACCGTTACAGATACCCCGTGTCGCGACAGCGCCGCGGCCAGGTCATTCATCGCTCCATCCGCCAGTTCGTGCGAGTTCAGGGGGCCCACGTGCAGCAGGGTGATTTCAGCTTTGGGGGCAAGCAAGAGCAAGGCGTCGAAAGCCGCCCGAGCGGCTTCCCGGGTCGGACTCCAGCCCACCAGGGCGCGTTTCGGGAGCGCGGGCAGATCGGCCCGTTCAGGGCACAGGAGCACAGGCCGACCAAGCGTACGAACTACCTCTTCACGGATGGTCTCTACCCGCATCGAAGTATCGTAGCCACGGGCCATCAGCACCATGTCAGCGCCCCTGCCAGTGTCATGAATGTGTTCGAGAACCGTCTTCGGTCCTTGGTGAATGCCGCGCCATTCGGCTCGAATGCCTTCCGCCGCGGTGATCCGGTCGAAGACGTTCTTTACGGTACCGGCCTCTTTCTGTTGTCGCGATGCGATCTCAGCGACGAACTCTTCGGTCATGTAGCCGGAAATCATCGGGTAGTATGACGGGTCTTCTATGACGTATAGGCCGATAAGGTGGGCATCGCATTGCCGCGCAATCGTCGCCGCCTGCCGGACCAAAACGTTAGGGTTGTCCTTGGTAAAGACTGCCACCAGTGTTCTAAGGCTCATCTGCTTTCTCCCAATGCGATGCAGTCATTTTGGCAGATTTGCATGATGGGTACATTGATCGAGGTCAAACTCGGAAGAAGACAATGGGACCGGAATTTTTTGCAAACCGAAACCATCCCTGCATTCCCGCCTCTACAATCCGGCGGGAGGCTGGAGTTCGGATGATGGAATCCTCGAAACTTCCTAGAAGGCACGGAAGCTTCATATATTGTGGGTTTCCATGTGGTCAGATACCGTCGCCTTCACGTCGAATTTTTCAGCGAGGGCCAATCGTAGCGCGTCTGCGGCATCAGCCTCGCCGTGGGTTACAAAGACCTCTCGAGGGCGTTCCTTGAATTGGGAGAACCAATCGAGAAGACCGAATTGGTCGGCATGTGCAGACAACTGATCCAATTGAACGATCTCGGCATTCACATCGAAGCTCATACCGTGAATTTTGATCTGGTCGGCCCCCGCAGCCAGCTTGGCGCCACGCGTCCCTCCAGCCTGGAATCCGGCGAGGATCACAGTGCACCTGTGGTCTGGCAAACAAGCCTTTAGGTGGTGAAGTACCCGACCGCCGGTTGCCATGCCGGACCCTGCGATAATTATCTTCGGGAACTTGGTTTCCGTGATGCCTTTTGACTCAGTTGTCGTGTGGACGTACCGAGCGATGCCAAACGCTTCTCTGCATCCGTGTTTCCCCAGACGGTGGTCATCAGGATGTGCACAGTAGATGTCCGAGGCGTTTATCGCCATCGGACTGTCGAGGTAGACTGGAACCCGCGGCAAACGGCCCTTTCGATCTAGCTCACTCAGGAGGTACAACAGCTGCTGCGTTCTGCCCACAGCGAAGGAAGGGATGATGACGCTGCCTCCTCTAGCCGTCGTGCGTTGAATGACGGCCTCCAATGTTTCCAGCGCGTTTGGTGGTCCATGATGCCGGTTCCCATACGTGGATTCGATCACCACGTAATCGGCGTTGTCGAATGTTTCCGGATCAGCAAGCGTGTAATCATCACGCCGTCCGATGTCCCCGGAAAAGACGATGCTGCGGTCCCCGTACCAGATTTTCAGCGATGCGGCTCCCAGAATATGGCCCGCGCGTATGAACTGGAACTCCAATGGTCCCATCCTGTGGACGTCACCAAATGTGGTCGGATGAAACATTGAGATGGAATCCTCTGCTTCGCGTACGGTATAGAGAGGCTTGGCCGGTTTGTGTTTCGTGTACCCGTAGCGATTGCTGCGCTCGGCGTCCTGTTCATTAAGAAAGGCGCTGTCCTTGAGAATGAGCTCGCTCAAATCCCTCGTTGCATGTGTACAATGTATCTGCCTCGAGTATCCCTCCGCCACCAGGCGAGGAATGTATCCACAATGATCCAGGTGAGCATGCGTCAAAAGCACGTCATGGATTGTTGAGGGAGATGCCGGGAATGGCTGCCAGTTACGGCTCCGCAGTTTCTTGTACCCTTGAAAGAGGCCGCAGTCGATGAGGACCCGCCGTCCTTCGGCTTCCAGCAGATACCGGGAACCGGTGACCGTGTCGGCCGCGCCCATAATTGTCAATTTTGCTTGTCGCATTTTTATACTCGCTTCCCTTTCCACCAATGTACCGGGAACGCGGCTTTCCATCATTGATGTGGATCAACGGGGTGGCTGGCTTCCGGTCGCCTCCCACACCTCCCTTTCACCCCTGCCTGCATCTCCTCCCGGAAGAGAGGTGCAGGCATGTTCGACGTCATCAACGAAAACCGGATCAACCAAGAGCTGGGTCGCATTTTCCGCGGTCAAACGAAGGATGACCGCATCGCGAAATGGCTGAAGAAGCACGCGCGAAACTTTCTGAAATCCCGCCTCAGCGACCTGGTGGAAGTCCGCTCCGGATCACCTCTTGCCCGTGAGCTCCCAGAATGGGCCGAGCGGAAACTTGAAGCGGGCGAGCCGGTCTTCAGGTTCGCACTCAGTCACGCCTCCGAGGACCAGCTGAGCCATGTCCGGGACATGCTCGACACACTTCTCGATGAAGAAGACACCCAATCGGGCGCCCGCAAAGAGAGCGCGCAAAAGATTCTGAATTCGCTTGCTCATTACGATGTCCGCGGAGCGTACGAACTCGCGGACGACCTCTTCGAGAGCATGGCGCGGCACAACATCCGCCACGCCGGCACCAGCCGGAACAGCGTCTTTGCCGTCTCCCGCGAGGACGGAGAGCCCGTCCGGATCGAGGCCGCAGCCGACGACCTGGTATGGCGGCAAGTCGTCCCCCGGGGGCTGAAGACCGTTGCGGTCGCGCTGCGCAACTGCCTCGGTGGCCGCGGCTACGCGAACTCGGTGAAGAACGGGCACAGCGAGGTGTGGTGCCTGGTGAACGACGTCCCGGACGGGGAGTTCGACGCCCAGCGGGACATCCTGATGGCGGCTCAGATCGACCTCAAGAAAATGGCCATCAAGGAGGCCAAAGGGCCGGGAAATCGTTCCTTGCCAGAATACGGGCTCGATCTCGACGCTCTGGTCGATGCCAAGGGTCTGGAGCCGCGGCAGGTCCAACGCTCCGGGCGTCAGGTGCTCCATGAGGACACCCTGACAATCACGCACCGGGAGCTTGTGCGCGTGGGCGAGTACACGGTTCGCATCGCCAAGATGCCCGATGAGAAGATTCCGCACGCGGTCGATGCGCAGAAGGTCGACAGCTGGGCGCTGATCGTGACGAAGACCGCACAGAAAGGCCGGGCCGAAGTCACCCCGGCGGGGGCACTGTTCAAGAACCTCGAGACCGGGCACATCGCGCTTGATGTGAGCCCGGTGTGCCTGTTCTCCAACACCGAGGGCGTCATCTACGACCGTCTCGCCGCCCTCGTGGAAGGCATGAAGGAGGTTCTCAAGGAAGGCACCTTCAGCGGGTCCACGGCGCGCATCCTTGGCGGCCCCTCTGCCCGCGATATGGTGCGAAAGCCCCCGGAAGCCGTCCGCGTCGACCCCACTTCGCTGATGATTTTCTCCCCCGAGGGCGAAGCCCGGAACTTCATGGACACGTTCGTCCACGAGGATGGCGACGCGAACGTGGATATATCGATCTCGAAGGACGGTGTCGTTCTCGTCAGGGACCACCGGATCGAGGGCGCGGAGCTCGCTGGTGAGCACGTCCTCTACGGGGCCGCGCGCATCACCGCTGCCGCCTCCCAGTGCGATCCCGAGGCCCCTGTATCCCGGGCAGCATGGCGCCGCCTGATCGATTGCCCGGACGTGGAGCCGACGTCCCTCAGGGCGGTCGGCAGCCGGGAGCGCCTCGATCTGGATACCTTCAGATCACTCGAGCGGTTGGACGCGAGCGGCGAGATGGCCAGTCTCACCATGCAGGGATACGATCCCATCTCGCCGGTGGGCTTCGACGTAGTCAGCAAGGACAGCTCCTTTTCAGAATACATCGCGCTCAGGTCGGCTTCGACGGAAATCGAGGAGGCCCAGGCAGAGCTTCTCGTCCGCGAAGTAGGCTATGACGGGAACTTCGTGCAGATGCGTCTTCCCGACGGCGAGTTGGTAATCCTCGCATCCCTCCGCAATGCCAAGCCAAAGGAGGTACACGTCAGCTACGGCTTCGATACCTTCCGGAAAGCTTCGGATGTGGACTACGTGAACGAGATGCCGCGTAAATTCCAGGCTGCTGCGGCATCCCTCCCGATACTTCGGATGCTGGACCGGATGCGCGATGGAGGGGGCTTCCAACCTTTCAGGGAGGCCACGGATTCGTACCAAAACGACATCTTCCCGCAGAACATGGTGCGCGGCGGAAGGCTCGTGCCGAAAACTCTGAAAAATCTCGGGACGGAGGAAACACCCATCGTCAAGCTGGACGGCCCCACCCGGTACGTGGGGATAGAGCGCGGCGAGGATGGAAGCCTTGAGGGCGGTCGGGTGGCCTGGGTGGCCGGCAAACGCCCCCGCGGCGAGATCACCCTTCAGAACCTGCTTCCAGGTGGCTCTGCCCATCTTGCCCGGACGCTCGAGGACCGGATCTGGCGCGTGGCATCGAACCTCGGGCGAGGCGTCGCCGAGACCCTGGAGGAGGACGGCTTCTACATCGCCAATGGCGCGGTCCTCCAGGCGGGGTATGCGCAAGTGACCGAGCTCAAGAACGATACCTTCTGGGTGTCGCGAAACAAGGAAGCCGGCGGATCGGACGAGCGCGATTGGTGGATCGAGGCTGCTGGAACGTCGCGCTCCGCCCGGGTCCGGGCTGGAGGTCCGGATGAGGCGAAAGTCGATGGGAAGAGCCGTGCGATGGTCACCTTCAGTGCCGGCATGTTCGTCAGCGATACATTGCGTGACTTCATCGTCGAGGTTGTAAATGCCGCGGAACTCGGCTTGGACGCCTGGGATCGCCAGATGCTGGGCGTCGAGAGGCGTGAGGATGGAAGCTACGCGCCGATTGCGGGTGGAAGCCTCACGGAGACCTACACAGTCGGCAGCCTGATCGCGGCGAGGCGGACCCCCGATGAAGAGTACCAGGTGGAACTGGCGTGGATATTGGTTGACGGCGAGACACAGGAACCGGTCGCCACCATGGCGCGGGATGGCTTCCACGCGCAAAGCAGCAGCTACGAAGTTCTCGACACCGCGGCCGAGATGCGATCCCTGATTGACGGTGGGGAATTCCTGGAATGCACTACCGCCAGGGAAACAACGCCGGGGCGAAAGGCTTCCGCCTGACGTCTGGTGCGGCCGTCCCTTGCGTGACCGGCTGCACCTGCTTCGGCAAAGGACGAATGCCCATGCCGCGCAAACAGAGATCATTCACCGCCATGAAGGACGGCTACTCGGTTCTCGTGCAGCCGGACCCCGATGCCGTTTCCCCGCGCGATGAGGGGTTCGAGAACCTGGGCCGGATGGTGATTGCCCCCGACCGCCGGTTCGGGAAGATGACCTCCGACGACCCCTCTGACACGACGACCATGGAGACGCTGAAGGACCGCATGGCCGAGGCCACAGATGTCATCGCCCTGCCCCTCTACGCGATCCCGGTGAATCCGCATGGCCAGGAACCCTACTTCCAGCTCCACAGTCGCCCGTTCCTCGGGGCGAAGCAGGGCTACCTCGTGGGCTTCATACATGCATCCCATGGTGCCGTGCTGCGCTACTTCCGGCGGGAGGAACTCAGCGAGACCCTGTACGAAGAGGCGCTGATGCGGCTCGGCGACGAGATCATGCTGATGAACACCTACCTCGCCGGCGAGGTCTACAAGTTCGAGGTTCGAGACGAGGACGACGAGCTGGTGGCGGAGGGGAGCTCGATCTTCGAGGCCGAGCTTGCCCTCGATGAAGCGTTCCATGAAATCCACCGTGCCCGTGAGCAGGTGCCATCCGCGTTCATGATGTAGCCTGCGGGCATTTGTATTTCGGATCTCGCCTTTCCTATATGATCTTCGAGATCAGCAAAGGACAGATTTCATGAAGCGTATTCTAATCGTGGCGCTGGGCATGGCCCTGGCGTCTTCCCCTGCCCTTGCCGAGGGACCTGCAGCCGACGGGCCAGCCTTCGACCGGTCGTTCCGGATGGCCGAGGGTGGGCACGCGAACGCTGAACGGCGCGAGAAGATGCTCGAAATGCAGAAGCGCCGCGCCATGCGCGAGGCCGAGTTCCGGGCGAAGATGGAGGAGCGCAAGGCCGCGATGGGCCAGAAACGCAGCGAGTTCCAGGGCCGGCACGAAGAGATGAGGGCCAAGATGGAAGAGCGCCGGTCCGCCGGCCACGACCGACGCGAGCAGTTCCGGGGCAAGCGTTCCGAGCACCAGGGGCGGCACGACGACATGAAGGCTCGCTTCGGGGAGCGGCGTGAGCACATGCAGGCCAAGCACGGTGAGTGGCAGGAGCGTCATGGCGAGATGGCCGACAGACTCGAGGATCGGAAGTCTGCTTTTGGCGAGCGCCGGCGCGAACATTCTGAAAATGGTCGGCCGGGCATGGGCGAGCGTCGTCGCGACAATCGAGCTGAGCACAGCCGTGCCGGCGGCGTCGACCGCGAAGCGCGGTTCAAGAAGCTGCAGGGCCGCCACGGGCGCGAAGATTGATTTCTTGAAGAGGCGCTGTCGCAGGACTGCGCCGTCGGCCCGTCAAGCGCCTGCACCGTACAGCCGGTCGGCCGTCACGTGGCCGACCGGGGTCAAACGGCAGTCGAAGATTTGCCCTCCGAGGCCTTCACTGCATTCGGTGCCGTGAACGCCGACGTGGTTTCGAACACTCGGGAAATCCGGGCCGCCTCCTCCTGGTACTCGCTCACCATTCGGTGCGCGTAGCGCAAGAGTTCAACCTGTACATCGCCCGGGTTGGTGCAGTGAAGGATTCTTGTCTGCGCCTCCACGTTTGCGCGCACGCGGTCTGCCGCAAAGCTGCAGCATTCGGACAAGAGTCCGTTCCAGCGTTCCACGAACTGGAAGTAGGGGTAGTCGTCGGGAGCCATACGGCTGATTTCCGGGGCAGTCGTGCCTGCCTGTTTTGCGCGTGTCATGTGCTTCCCTCCTCAGTGGGTGAGATTGGAGTCGCGCCCAGCGGTAAGCCATCCATCCCGGCCCTGCCTTGATCTCCGTCAAGGCGCCCGGCCTGCCTGTGCGAGATGGTACAAAAAAGGGGGCCCCGGATGAAGCTGCAGGACCGACCAGTCGGAGGGGAGGCATCGGGCCTCGATGCCGCCCTGGGGAGCTACTTCCTCCCCGATCCCCGGAAGCGCGAGGGCATGCGGAGGTTAATCCCGCCGTGGTCAGCGTCATGGTGACCCAGGCCGCACGGCCCAGGGGCATACACTCGAAGGCCGGGGAGGTTCCGGCTGCAGAGCCGACCGCGCGGGATACCCACGGTTCGTGGCATTCGATGTCCAGCGACGACGTGTTGCAGGCCTGGTCGTCCGGGCGGACGGGCCTCCCGACAGACGAAGTGGAAAGAAGGCGAAAGCAATTTGGCTTCAATGCTCTTCCGGAGGTGAAGCCGCCGGGTCTACTTGAGCGGCTTCGGGGCCAGTTATCCAATCACCTCATTCAGGTTCTTCTATTGGCGACCGGGGTAACCCTGCTGCTGGGGCATATGCTCGATGCCGTGGTGATCTTTGCCGTGGTCTCGATAAACGCAGTGGTGGGCCTGATGCAGGAAGGGCGCGCGGCGAATGCCCTCGCCGCCGTTCGCAACTTGCTGCAAACACAGGCCTCCGTCCGAAGGGGCGGACAGAGCCTGCGGGTAAAGACACGAGACCTGGTACCTGGCGATATCGTTCACCTGGAGCCGGGCGACGCGGTTCCCGCGGACATGCGCCTGATCGAGGCCGAGGGGCTTTCGGTTCAGGAAGCAGCATTGACCGGTGAATCCGTGGCCGTCTCCAAGAGCGTGGAGCCGGTCCCCGCCGAAGCGATGTTGGGCGACCGGGAGGGAATGGCATATACGGGCACCCAGGTGGCCGGCGGCCGGGGCCTGGGAGTGGTCGTGGCCACGGGAGTGACGACTGAACTCGGGAAGATCGGGAGCTCGCTTACTTCGGTCGAAGATGTTCGAACTCCTCTGCTGAACCAGATCGAACGATTTGCCCGCGTCTTGAGTGTCACGATTGTCGTGACCTGTGGCGTCCTGTTTGCCGCAGCGTTGGTGATCTCGAAGATGCCGGTGGATTACGCCTTCCTGGCGATGATCAGCCTGGCGGTCTCCGCGGTTCCGGAAGGTCTCCCGGCCGTCATTACCATTGCCCTGTCAATCGGGGTGCAGAGAATGTCCACGCGGGGTGCAATCGTGCGCCAGCTGCCGGCGGTCGAAACCCTTGGCGCGGTGTCTGTCATCTGCACCGACAAGACGGGCACGCTGACAATCAACCAGATGGTCGCCAGGTATGTCGTGCTCGATGCCTCTTCACCCGCACTGGCTCTGCCGGACGCACAAGAGCAGGAACCCAGTGAAGGCTATCCGCCCGGGCTTGCGGAGCTCTGCGCAACAGGCGCCTTGGCAAACGACGCCCGCGCACAAGGTGACAACGGCTCATCGGATTTCCTCGGGGACCCGATTGATGTCGCCCTGTTGTCCCTGGCGCGCCGTATCGAGCTCGACGCGGATCACCTCATTGAGCATAGCTCGCGGCTGGGCGAGATCCCGTTCGACACTTCTGCGAGGTTCATGGCCGTGCTTGTACAGGAGGGCGACGGTCGAACAATCCATGTGAAGGGAGCGCCAGAAGCTGTTTTCGCGCGTTGCTCGAAGATGATCGGAGCAACCGGCGTCGCGACATTTTCGCCGCTGGAGTGGGAGCACAGGATCAAGGAGTTGGCGGCCGAGGGATTAAGACTTCTGGCCTTTGCCCGTAAAGAGGCAAACTCCGTCGACCGGCTGGAAGTTGAAGACATCCGCGAGCTTACGCTTCTTGGCGTCGTCGCGTTTTTCGATCCTCCGTCAGAGCAGGCGCAACACGCGGTCGCGGCCTGTCAGGATGCCGGGGTGCGAGTAAAGATGATTACCGGGGATTACGCCGCTACCGCGGCAGCCATCGCCGAGATGGTCGGGATACGGCCCGGCGCGGAGGTTCTTACAGGAGCGGATATCGACCAGCTGACGGACGATGAACTTCAGGATCGGATCGGTTCGGTCGACGTGTTTGCCCGTGCCACACCGGAACACAAGTTCCGCTTGGTCGAGGCGCTGAAGGCAAGGGGCAAGATCGTTGCCATGACGGGGGATGGGGTGAACGATGCCCCTGCCCTCAAGCGCGCCGATATCGGGGTAGCGATGGGGCGGCGGGGTACCGATGTGGCGAAGGCCGCATCCGATATCGTCCTCACCGATGATAACTTCTCGACGATTGTAGCTGCCATCCGGGAAGGCAGGGTCGCTTACGATAATATCCGCAAGGTGATTGCCTGGACCCTGCCCACGAACGGGGCCGAAGCACTCATCGTCATCATCGCGATTCTCTTCGGTGTGACGCTGCCGATAAGTCCTACCCAGATTCTCTGGATAAACATGGTTACCTCAACCGCACTGGGACTGAGCTTGGCCTTTGACCCGCCGCAGGCAGACGTCCTGAGCAGACCCCCGCGACATCCCGCGACATCCTTGGTTGACCGGGAAATGATCTGGAGGATTGCCCTTGTATCCGGCTACGCAGCACTTGCTGTGTTCTGGGCAGTCGCATGGTCGGACTCGCAAGGATACGAAACTGGCCGGACGCAAGCGCTCGCCGTGAATACCATCGTACTTATCGAGGGCGCATACCTTCTGTTCATCCGGCGCGTCTCCGGAAGAGGTTTGCAGGTCCTTCCTCTTACCTGGGCGGTTGCAATCGGGTTGTTTACCGCCGCGATTGCGCAGCTCCTGCTTACATATTTATCTCCGCTGCAGCTGGTCTTCGGAACGGCGGGCCTAGGGACGCAGGAATGGCTGATCGCTACAGGTCTGGCCGTTGCTCTGTACGCGGTTCTTGAACTGGACCGCATCGCACGGACTTTGATCCGTATGCAGCTGAAACAACCTTGACCTTTCGTCATGCGTCAGCCGGATAACACGATGCCGGCAGCATATGCCACTATTGCAGCCCCTCCCCCAATCAGGGTCGTTTCCACCATCGTATGGAGGCTCTTTCGGCTCGTCCAGACGCCGCGAAGGTATCCGATAATCACGAAAGCCGCCGCGGTAGCGAAGGCAGATGTTGCGAAAGGCCTCGGAAGATTCAGGATGAACGGCCACAAGGGCATCATGCCTGCCGTCACGAAAGCAAGGAAGGTCGTAAGGGCTGCCCGCCCAGGGTGAACTGCGCTCTTCAAAGTGACGGCTTGTGTGGCTCCCAAGTCCGTGGCGACCCGGTGGAGGCAGGTTTCCAGTCGCTCGGGGGGTACTCCGGCCTCGAGTAATGTCCGCCTGACCGCCTGAGTGTTGCCCGCTCGGCTGCCCCTTCCGCGATGGAGCTTGTCGTCGGCGTCAGTTCGCACCCCCAACCAATCGGCGGCCGCCATCGAAATTCCGTCGGCAAGCACGCTGACAATGCCGATGACCACCACGATGTGGGTGGCCAGGCCCGCGCCGGCAGCTCCGGCCACGATTGCAAATGTCGTCACGGCACCGTCGACGGCGCCGAACACCGCGTCCCTGAGG